>SXOD01000013.1 GCA_005776885.1 Planctomycetia bacterium | reverse complement strand
CCGCAGATCAGCCGGTCCATGGGTCGGGCGCGCTCCATGTCGCGCTTGGTCCCCTCGATGGCCTGCGTCTGGTCGGGGGTCTCCTCGAACGGGAACTCCGCCTCGAACCGGCGCTGCCACTCCGTGTCGGCCGGGAAGGCGATGCCTGTCGTGCTCTCTCGAACGGCCTGCACGCGAAGCAGCTCGGCAGCCATGTCCTTCACGGCCTCGGCGACCTGCGCCTTCTGCCCCTTCCACCGTCTCCCACCCATAGTGGAGAGCTTCGGCTTCGCCGCGCCGGCACCGATGTAGCGCTGGACCAGGACCGCCTTGCTGAGGGGCACGAAGAGCGATGAGTTCTCCGCGTATTCGATCCCCATGAACTCCCGTTCACCGCCAATCCCCCCCGCAGCACCCGCCTCGCGTTCGCCAAGTTCGCGCAGGCCCGTGTAGCGGCCGATGCCGTGGTCGCGGTGGACCACGTAGTCGCCGGCCTCGAAATGCATGAATGCCTCACGCGCCGCGCGCCTGCTTGCGCCCATCCCTGCCCCGCGCTGCCGACGACGTTCGATCCTCCCGAAGCGGTTGAGCAGCTCATGGCCAGTGAGGCAGGCAAGCGGCCGGACCCCATCGGCCCAAATGAATCCACCGCGCATGAGCCTCGTCTCGATCATCGCCGCCGGCGACTCGTCCGAGGCGCCGATCGCCAACGAGGCACGCGCCTCGGCCACCAGTTCCGCCACTCGCGTGGACTCGCCCTCGGAGTCCGTCCACAGAACGGTGTCGGCCCGGCTCGACTCCTCGACCCATTCCACGAGCGCCAGTTCCGGACGATCGGAGAGGGCTGGCGCCGGCTGCACCGGCAGGTCCACGGCACCGGAGCCGGCCGCCGCGGAGTACGCGCCGATGTCGAGCAGGGCGTGGAGGCCCGAAGCGAGCGATCGCAGGACCTCCTGCCCAGATTGGATGCCGTCGCTTCCCGAGACTCGCTCCCAGTAGCTGCGCGCCTGCTCCGCGACCTCGCCAAGTTCCGCAATCACGCCGATGGCGTCACGCCCCAGCAGCGATCCCGGCTCCGCGCCTCCGGATGGATGGAGCAATCGATCTTCGTCCAGCGCCACGATCGCCACCTCGCCCACGGCCCGGTCGCTGGCCTGCGAGGCGAGGTCGATCTCGTGGAGCGACTCCACGTCGTCCCCGAAGCAGTCGATCCGCACCGCCACCATCGAACCCGCTGGGTAGACGTCGAGGATGCCGCCCCGGACCGCGAACTCGCCCGGGGACTCCACGGCCGTCACGCGCGCGTAACCCGCCCGGCCGAGCCACGCCACGATCTCGTCGCGCCTGAGCGTGCCGCCTTGCCTGACCACCTTGAGCAGGTCCTCGCTCGCCTGTGCGTGGGCCAAAGGCTGCATCAGCCCGGCGATCGAGGAGACCAGCATCGGCACCGGCTCACCTGAGGCCAATCGTGCAAGCGCGCGAAGTCGATCGGTGACCAAGTCCAATCCGGCCGATCCATCGCTTCCCAGCGCTTCCAGGGCGGGCAGCCCGATGGCCGGGATCCCGAGGCCGGCGCATTCCGACACGACTTGATCGACTTCGTCGGCGTGCGCGCACACGTAGTGGACCGGTCGGCCCGTGCGCCGGTGAAGCGCCACGGCCACGACCAGCGTGCTTGAACCGGCGGCCCCGCGGGCGCTCACGCGCCCACCCCGTTGCACCATCGAGGCCAGGGTCTCCACTGCGGCGCTCGACTCGATGCGCCGCAGCCAACTCACGGCTGCGGCTCCAGCCAAGGATCAAGCCCAGCCAGCGTGGAGGGGCCGATCCCGGGGACCTGGTCAAGCTGCCGTCGGTCACGCAGGTCCGCGCCAGCGGCGGATGCCTCGTCCAGGCGCCGAGCGAGCACGGGTCCCACCTTGGGAAGCAGCGCCCACTCCGCCGTCGTGGCCATGCGCGGATCCAATGATGCGCGCCACTCGATGGGGATCGTGGCGCCTTGAAGAGTGGCGCCGGGAGGAGTGGCATCCTGACCAGCCGGCCAATGATCCGCGACAACCATCGCGATCACCGCCGCCCCAAGCAGGGCGAGGGCCATCCACTCGGCTCGGGCGTTCATTCCGACGACTCCGCGCCATCCCCGGCCGCAGGCAAACTGGACCGCTCGGCTCCCGCCGCAGCGGACTGCTTGGCCAACCGGCGCCGCACCCGCTGGACATGCGATGCCACCATGGCGAAGGAGGCGTGTCCCGCCGTGCCATCCACACACACGCCCGAAACCCAAGGCCGACTCAAGATGACGGCCACGGCGCGCGCGGCATAGGCATCGGCTACGGCAGCGCTCCACGGCTTTCGCCACCACCCCGCATCGGCCCCGCCGGCCACCGCACCCATCGACGATGGCACGGCCAGCGTGACGATCAATGGCACCTTGACCTTCCGCAGCGAATCCAGGATCCCGGCGAGCTGCAGCAGGTCCCGCTGCGGCGAATGGCCGCTCGCGGAGAGCGAGACCACCAGCCTGTGAATCGGCGCGCTGTCATCCAGCAACTTCATCGCGGTGCGCACGATCGGCGCACCAGCCCGGCCATCCAGCCGATCTCCCCAGGGCGCGGTCGATTCGATCGCGACGATGGCACGAGGCAAGAGTGTCCGGACCTGGTTGGACAGTCGTCGCGTGATGGCCAGTCGCGATTCCAGCGAGGCCCCGCCCGCATGGCCACGCTCAACATCCGAGGCCACGATCCATTGGGCCACCCCCGAGCCATATCGCCTCACCACCGCATCCACCCAATCCGAGAGGGCCGCGGCGTCGAGGCCGGCCTGCGCTGGATCCCGGCACTCCCAGAGGGGGCCCATCAGGATCGGTACGCGGGACTTGAATGCAGCAGTGACCCAGCGGTCCACCACCGTGAAGTCGGGTGTTGCGCCGCGGTTCACCACCGACCGAGGGACGCCGATCCGAAGCGTCGCCCCTTCGGCCTTGGCCTGCTGCACGATGGCCTGGATGGCATTCGCATCGGACTCACCCAGGTCCGCCACGCACCCCAGCGTGGGAAGCACCTTGGGGCTCCGGCGCTCGATGGTCTGGACGGCGTACGCCGAAGCGAGCCTCTCGCCGGCATCGACCGCCAGTTCCATCGACTGCAGCGCGATGGCCTCCCGGTCACCCCCGCGCCCGGCCAGCATGGCGGCCGTAAACGCCGTCCGGGCCCGATCGAACTGGCTGATGGCATCCTGCGCTGCGGGATCGTCGAAGAACTGCCAGTCCTCCCCGACGCGAAGGAAGTCCTTCAGGCGCGCACGTGCACACTCCAACATCAGCGACTGCTCACCGGCACCGGGTGGCAGCAGGCACGTGCTCTGGAGCAGGCATCCCACCGAACCCGAGGGACAAAGCCCGCGGATTACCACCGGGGGTGCCGCCGAGCGGCCAGGCCCTTGTGGCACGTCCACTTCGATCACCCCACCGCCGACGCCGCCACGGACGTGCCGGACCCGCGCGCGAACGGGAATCCCGTCACCGTCGATCGCGTCGAACGTCGCGACAAAGCGCGCGACATCCGCCTCCTTCATCGTGTCGGCTCGCAATCGGATCATCGGGTCGGCCAAGTCTAGCGGTCACCGTCGCGAAGTCGCGCAGTCGGGCCCTTCTGTAGGATCCTTGCCCCGCATGATGACACTCGACGTTTCCAACGCCGTGCACACGACTTCCCTGCCACTTCCCGGCGCGCGCCACGGGAAGGTGCGTGACATGTATTCGCTGCCGCCGGACCAAGACGGGCCACGCGTGCTCATGGTGGCATCCGACCGCATCTCGGCGTTTGACGTCATCATGCCCACCCCCATCCCGGGCAAGGGCCAGTTGCTGACCTCGATCTCCGCGGGGTGGTTCCACTGGCTGCGCGGCCGAGGGATCATCAACGATCACCTCCTGTCGCTGGACGTCCCGAGCATCCCCGGGGCCGATGCGCCGACGCTGGCCTCGCTCGAGGGGCGGATCATGGTCTGCCGCGCCGTCCGGATCATCCCGGTCGAGTGCGTCGCCCGTGGCTACCTCGCCGGCAGCGGATGGGCGGAGTACAAGCAGTCGCAGACCGTGTGCGGGATCAAGCTCCCCGCCGGCCTTCGACAGGGCGACCGGTTGCCGGAACCGATCTTCACGCCGGCCACCAAGGCTGACGCTGGCCACGACGAGAACATCTCCTTTGAAGGCGCCTGCTCTGCCATCGGCGGGGCGCTGGCGACTCGTCTCCGCGACGTCACGCTGCGCCTGTACGCCGCCGCGCGTGAACATGCCGCCGCGCGCGGCGTGATCCTGGCGGACACGAAGTTCGAGTTCGGTTTCGCGCTGGGGGCCGATGGAACACCAACCGACCGGCTGCTGCTGGCCGACGAGGTCCTGACACCCGACTCCTCCCGGTACTGGCCGGCGGACACCTGGTCCCCAGGCCGGGACCAGCCCAGTTACGACAAGCAGTTCATGCGCGAACACTTGCTCCGCCTGGAGCAGGCGGGCCTGTGGGACCGAACGCCGCCCGGACCGGAACTTCCGGCGGACGTCGTCGAGGGAACGCTGTCCCGGTACCGAGAGGCCGCTCAGCGGCTCTTCGCTGCGGCTTCCTTGTAGCGCGCCAGCGTCTCGGCCATGTCCGACTCCATGTCGGAACCCTTGGCCAGCTCAACCGCCTTGGACTGCAGGTCGATGGCCTTGGCTCGTTCGCCCTTGTCCCAGTACACGCGTGCGAGGGTGTCGAGGATCGCGCCGTTCTTGTGGTCCGCCGCGTCATCCGCCGCGGTGGCCGCCTTCATGGCAAAGTCCAGGTCACGCGTCTTGACGTCGCCGTCATCGACCACGAACCAAGCCACGTCGTTGAGTGCCTCGGCGCTTGAGGCCAACTTGGGGAGCAGGGTCTCGCCGAACGCGTAGCCCTCCTTGGGCTGGTCGGCGGGGCCGACAAGCGTCTTGAACTTCTGGACGGACAGCGAGAGCGCCAGTCGCCCCGGTGCCTTCGCAATGATGGCATCCATGATCGAGATGTAGTCGGCCCAGCCGCCGCCGCTGAGTCCCTTCTCCATAGCCGCTGCGAGCTTCGTCTGCTCCGCGCGGAGTTCCTGCATGGCCTTCCGCTCCTCGGCCCGGCGCTGCGCCTCCTCGGCGGCAGCCTTCGCGGCAGCCTCGCGGTCGAAGGTGCCGGCGATCACTTGCTTGAGCGGCTCGTCCATCTGCATGGGGTGACCGATCCACTCGATGACTCCGTCCTTGCCCACGATGAACGCCGTGGGGATACCGTTTTGCCCCGCAGCCTTCATGTAGTCGGTGTGGACCGAACGGTCGGGGTCCGTCGTGATGCGATACCCCGTCTTCTCCGCCCACGCCTCGCTGTTGATGAAGGGCTCGACCTTCTCCAGCGGCTCATCGCTGACGCCCACGATCACGATCTCCGGATGCTCCTTCTGGAGCTCGGTGAGATGTGGCATGCTGGCACGGCACGGCCCGCACCACGTCGCCCAGAACTCGACCACGTACACGGTGCCTGGCGCAAAGAACTCCGGGGCCTTCCCCTTCACCCAGTGTTCGATCTGGGGAATCGGCGCCGGTGAGCCGGGCTTCAGGGTGGCGGCGTCCTGGCCAAAGGCCGGGAACGAGATGAGGGCCGTGGCGGTGAGGGCGATGGAGAGCCAGCTTCGCATGGGACTTGCCTTTCCTTGGGAACTTGACATGGTAGGCCAAGCACCAGACCGTGGTCTCGCGAGTACCTTCCCCCCATGGCAGCCCATGTGCTGGATGGCAAGGCAATGGCCCAGTCCGTGCGCGACGGCCTCCGTGGGCGGGTGGCCACGGGCCAGGCGTCCGGCCAACCCGTGCGGCTGGATGCCGTCATCGCCAGCGCGGACCGGGCAGCGCACCTCTACGCCGAGAACCAGGCGAAACACTGTGCGGATGTGGGAATCGAATACCACCTCCACCGACTCCCTGCCGATGCGTCGTTTGACGAGGTCGCGGGCCGGGTGCTCCTCCTCAACCAGGACGAGCAGGTGGGGGCCATCATGGTGCACCTCCCGCTTCCCGGTGGCGTGGATGCGGAGCGCGTGCAGGGGCTCATCGACCCGGACAAGGATGTGGAAGGCGTCAACCCCGCCAACATCGGCCGGGTCGTCTACGGGCGTCGAAGCCTGGTGCCGTGCACCGCCCTCGCGGCGCTGGAGCTGATCGAGTCCACCGGCATCACGCTCCGCGGCGCGTGCTGTGTCGTCGTCGGCGCATCGAACATCGTCGGCAAGCCTCTTGCCGTGCTCCTCATGCGCGAGGAGGCCACGGTCCTCAGCACGAACAAGCACACCAAGGGCATCTGCGCGATCGCCGCACAGGCCGACGTGCTTGTCGCGGCCGCGGGCGTGCCAGGCTTGGTGACTCGCGAGTGGGTCAAGCCCGGCGCCGTCATCGTGGATGTCGGGATCAACCGCGTGACGGGTCCCGACGGTCGTGCACGCACCGTCGGCGACGTGTCGCCGGACGTGGGCGACGTTGCCGGATGGATGACTCCTGTTCCTGGTGGCGTCGGCCCGATGACGGTGGCGATGCTCTTGCGAAACACGGTCGAGGCCTGCATGGGCCCGGCGTGACGTGCGCGGCGGGCTGGCGAGATCAGGACAGGCTGACGGGGACCTCGCGTCCGGTCGCGGCACTCGCGTAGATCGCCTCGACCGTGGCCTGCACCCGAATCCCGGCGTCGGCATCCGCATGGGGCGCCACGCCGTCCTCGACCGCCCTCCGAAACTGCGTGTATTGCGCATCCCACATCTCGCGATCGGGGTCCTCGCAGGTGAAGTGCGGGACGATGTCCACCAGTCGCCCCTCCTCCTCCGTCGCGATCTTGGCCGATCTCCCGAAGATCTGGAAGGTGGCGCCGGCCTTGTCGCCCAGGATCGTCAGGCCGTCACTGAGTTGGCCTTCGGGCAGATTGGCTGCCCAGAAGACGTTCATCTCGATCGTGAGGCCGCCGTCGCAGCGGATGAGTGCGGTGGCGCCATCCTCCACGTCACACGTCCCGTCCAGCCTTGGCGGACCCGCCCACATGGCGGTGTAGACGTAGTCGCGCATGCGACAGCCGAGGCCTGAGAACACTTGCGCGCTCGCGTGCGTCGGGCTCGCGTTGCCCGCGAGGAAGAGCGAGAGGTCGATGAGATGCACGCCCAGGTCGATGACCGCGCCACCACCAGAGATCGACTTCGTCGTGAACCAGCCGCCGAGCCCTGGCACGCCACGCCGTCGATAGCTGGCGCACTTGATGTGGGAGATCCGGCCAAATCGACCCGCGTCGATGAAATGCCTGACGGCCCGGGCGGCTGGCGCGCCCCGGCAGACAAATCCCAGTTCGAGGACGCGCCTGGCCTTGATCGCCTCGGCCTTGATGGTGCGGCACTCGGCGGTGCTCATCGCCATCGGCTTCTCCAAAAGGACGTGCTTCCCGGCCCGGAGTGACTGGATCGCCAGTGGCGCGTGGAGGTTGTTGGGAACCGCAATCGCGACGGCGTCGATCTCCTTCATCGCCAAGAGGTCGTCCAGGCTGCCGAAGGCGCGGCCACCATGGGTGGACGTCAACAGGGCCGCCCGGCCCTCGTGGATGTCCCACGCACCCACCAGGTCCACCCCCTGTCGCTTCGCGGCGGCGGCGTGGATGTTCCCGATGGCGCCACAGCCGACGATGCCCAGTCGCATGCTCATGACGGGCGAGCATACGGGCGTCGGGTCCATAGCATCCCCGCCGCATGTCCTCTCACCGCGTGGTCATCATTGGTTCCGGCATCGTCGGCCTCTCGACGGCGTGGGAGCTTTCGCGCCGAGGGATCGCCGTGATGGTCGTCGACCCGCAGCCCGTGCATGACCAGGCGTCGTGCGGCAACGCCGGCATGCTCTCCATCGGACACGTGCCGCTCACCCGCCCAGGCGTGAGCTGGAAGGGACTCCGATGGATGCTCTCCCGAACCAGCCCGCTCTACATCCGCCCAACGCTTGACCGGGAGATCTGGTCTTGGCTGTGGCAGTTCCACCAGCACTGCCAGGAGCCCTGGTTTGCTCGCACGATGACCAGCCTCTGCGAACAAGGGTGGGCGTCGATGCGCTGCATCGATCGATTCATGGAGGAGTCGTGCTGCCCCTGCCTCTTCCGGAAGGTGGGCTGGATGGCCGTCTGCCGCACGGAGTCGATGCTGCACGAGCAAGCCGAGGAGGCAGCGCTCGCCCAGGCGCACGGATACGACTGCGTGACGCTTTCCGGCGGCGAGTTGCGCGCGACCTCGCCCTGCTACCGGCCCGATGTGGCCGGCGCCGTGCATTGGCGCGACAGCGCGATCTGCGACCCGCGCGAGTACATGAAGGGACTGGAGCGAGCATGCCGGGCTCGGGGCGTGACGTTCGCGCCGCGCACGGCCGTTGGGCGCATCACGCGCGACGCCGGTGGTCGCGCCATCGGCGTCGAGTGCGGCGATGGTTCGCGCGTGGAGGCCACGCACGTCGTGGTCGCGGCGGGCGTCTGGAGCAAGCGCATCCTGGAGGAAGTGGGTGTCCGCTGCCCGCTCGTCGGCGCGCGCGGCTACAACGTGCGGCTGGAAGGAATGCACTCGCTCCCGGCTGCGGCGGCGGTCTTGAGCGAGACGTCCATCGCGGCGACCCCGACGGGGAACGACTTGCGGCTGGCCGGCACGCTGGAGATCGGCCCGCTGGGGAAGCCCTGGATCCGGTCGAGGCTCGACCAGTTGCGCCGCGGGGCGTCGGCTTACCTTGAAGGCGGCCTAGATCGTGCGGCGACCGTGGAGGAGTGGGCCGGCTATCGACCCTGCCTTCCCGATGGAATGCCGGCGGTCGGCGGCGTGGCCTCGATCCCCGGGCTGTTCGTCGGCACTGGCCACGCCATGCTTGGCATGACCCTGGGCCCGATCGCCGGGCAGACCCTATCAAGGCTCATTGTGGGAGAGGCCGCGGAAATCGACCTGTCCCTCATGCGCCCCGACCGATTCGGCGTGAGCCGCTGACGGAGGCGAGGCGCGGGAGTCAGGCGAGCAGTCGAGTCACGCGATTCAGGTCGCGCCATTCGCTTCGTCGACGGACCACAGCCACGCGGCACCGCGCACGCCACCGGAATCGCCGTGGACCGCACGGCGGATGGGCGTGCGAAACGACCGCCCGAAGACAAGGGGCTCGATGGCCATCGGCAGCGCCTGGGCAAGGCGATCCACCTGCGACACGCCACCGCCGAGCACGATCACGTCAGGGTCCAGGACGTTCGCCACCGCCGCGAAGGCCGATGCGAGACGCGCGGTGAGTCGATCGATGGCACGACGCTCGGGGCCGGGTTGCGCCTGGGCCAGGTGCGCGATCTCTGCCAATGGCAAGGCACGCCCTGTTCGATCCGCAAACTCCCGCTCGACCGCGGGACCAGCACAGAACATCTCAAGGCAACCCGAGAGCCCGCAGTAGCAGGGTCGGGCCGCGCGCTCCTCGTCCGACTCGCCCGCCAGCGGCACGTGGCCCCACTCCCCCGCCATTCCGTTGGCTCCTTCCAGCACGCGCCGATCCACGACGATGCCACCGCCCACGCCCGTCCCGAGGATCACGCCGAAGACGACTCGGTGGCCGAGCCCGGCCCCGTCGCACGCCTCGCTCAAGGCGAAGCAGTTGGCATCGTTCGCGGCGCGGAGCGGGCGATCGACCGCGCGTGCCACGTCTTCCACGAGCGGCCGACCGTTGAGGCACGTGGAGTTGGCGTTCCGATGCTGTCCCGTCCGCGGACATCGGCTCCCGGGATGCCCAAGCCCGACGACCGATCGCGCGCCCTCATCCGCTTCAAGGCGTCGCACGAGATCGGCGATCGCCGCCACGGTGGCGTCGTAGTCACCAGGAGGGGTGGGCCTTCGCACGCGCGTCGACTCGGTGCCGTCCCCCCGGAGCGCGATGCCTTCGATCTTGGTGCCACCCAGGTCGATCCCGATGCGGAGGCTCACGGCCGCGCCCAGCGTTCAAGCACTTCGAACACGATCGCAGCCGCCGCTCGAGCGGTCCGCTCCTCGGCGTCCAGGCCTGGCGCCAGCTCGGCAATGTCCACGGCTGCCACCCGGCCCCACGGGACCATGTCCAGCAGCTGCACGATGTCCACCACCTGCAACCCGGCGCCGTTGGGTGCGGACACGCCTGGGGCCACGGACATCGCGAGGGCATCGAGGTCGATGGTCAGGTGGATCGCGCCCGGCGCATTCAACGCGCTGGCGAGAAGTTCGCGGCACGCACCAGTCACAACCTCGTCGCGCCATGCGATCTGGTATCCGCTCGCCTGCGCCCGTTCCAGGAGCAATCGCGTGTTGCTCATCCGCTGGATGCCAAGTGCGATCGCCCGGAATGGGACGTCTTGGGCCGCGCACCAGTCCTGCATCTGCGTGTAGCTCGTGCCGCTGCTTGGGAGCGGGCGGCCGTTGGAATCCATGCCAAGCTGACGGTTGTCCAGGTGGGCGTCGATGTTGATCGACAGCACCCCGGAACGCGATGGCTTGACCGACTCGGCGACACCCTGCCATGTGCCGAAGGCCACGTCGTGTCCACCGCCGAGCACCAAGGGTCGACCGCCCGCGGCGGCGATGGCGCTGACCGCTTCGGCCACCTTCGCCTGCACGGTCGCTGTCGGGGCGTCCTTGTCCGCGACGTCTCCAAGGTCGTAAAACTCCACGGGCCAGTGGCATGGGAGGGATCCCATGGCGCGCCGAATCGCCTTTGGCCCGGCGGCGGCGCCGCCCCGCCCCTTGTTCGTCCTGACGCCTTGCTCGTTCGGATAGCCGACGATCACGATCGAACCGCGAGCGAGCGACGCCACGCGGTCGAGGTCGATCGGGCGAATGCGCTGGTGCATCCGCGCGCTGGCCGGATCAGGTCCATCGTCGCGGCCTCCCCACGCGCGCGACCACTCTTCGGAAGTCCAGTTCACGGAGCCTGGCCTCCCGGGACCGACGGTGGATCAGGCCCACCCTTCGGTGCCTGCTTGCCGCCAAGTCCACCAAGGAAATCATTCGCGGCCCCGCCGAGTGCGTCGCCAATCTTCTCGCCGGCCTCCTCCAGGTGTTTGGCCGCCGCCGCACCGGCGTCGCCAGACTGCCCGGTAAAGACCTCTCCCAGTTTTTTCGCGGCCACCCCGATCGTCGACTGTATTGCCTCGCGCGCCACATCCGCGAGCTGGCTGCCAAAGTGCGAGACCACGGCATTCACCACTTCGGTCACCAGGATCTTGGTGAGCTGAGCCGAGAGTCCCAGGTCCGACTTGGAGGAATCGATGTTCCGAAGCACGAGCGAGTCGAGGTGCAGCGTGGCGCCCACCGGGACGATCGACACCCCGGGGCCGGCCCGCAGCGTGATGTCCTTGATCTCCACCTCGGCGATCTGGACGCGGCGTCCGCCGGATGCGGCGCCTCCTGCGCTGGAGTCGTCGCGGTTCGAGCCAAAGATCACGTCGGTGTTCAGCCTGCCATTGGGCATCTTCTCGAGGTCGATCGACAGCCCGACCACGCGGATCAAGGGGATCTTCACGTCGCTGCCCAGCATGTCCGGGACGATCGATGCCACCTCCACGGAACGGACCGAGAGGAACTCCGGCTCGGTGCAGCCGGGAGGATTGGCGATCGCGAGCCCGGTCAGCGTCGTCGGCGGGCTGGCGATTCCCACGCGCACGCCCTCCAGTTCCACTGGCACGCCCAGCGCGGCACTGGCGCCGGACCGGATCGCTGCTGCGCAGAGGGCATCGATCGAGATGAAAACGACGACGGCCAGCGCGACCGCCAGCACAAGCCCTCGCACCAGCCACGATGTCACTCGATGCCGATTGGGGGATCTCGGCGTTCGCGGCGTGGTCATGGGGTCGAAGCGTACCGCCGTCACCTACACTGGGCGCCCCATGTCGCGGAAGCTCCTCTCGGCAGAACCAGACCCGCAGGACCCCGAGATCCGGGACGTCTTGCGCGCCGTGCGCACCATCCTCTCCTACATCGGCGAGGACCCGGACCGTGAGGGCCTCAAGGACACGCCACGGCGCGTGGTCAAGGCCATGGCCGAGCACTTCTCGGGGTACGCGGCCGACCCGGAGGAACCGATGCAGCGGACCTTCTCCGAGATCGCCGGGTACGACGAGATGGTGCTCCTCTCCGACATGGAGTTCCACAGCCACTGCGAGCACCACATGGTGCCGTTCGTCGGCAAGGCGCACATCGCGTACATCCCCGATGGCAAGGTGGTGGGACTCAGCAAGCTCGCGAGGGTGGTCGAGATCTTTTCCAAGCGGCTGCAGGTGCAGGAGAAGCTGACGGCGCAGGTCGCGGACGCCATTCAGCGAAACCTCAAGCCCAGAGGCGTCGCAGTCGTGGTGCAGGCGCGGCACTACTGCATGTGCTATCGAGGGGTGCAGCAGTCAATGGCCTGGACGACCACCAGCAAGCTGACCGGCGAATTCCTGGACAACCCCGCGACGCGTGACGAGTTCTACAAGCTCATCGCGATGAAGAAGACCTACTGACTCCGGTCCTACGCCAACCCGCCGTACACCGGCACCACCTGCCCCGTGGCGTGGCTGGCAGGACTTGCCAATTCCAGGATCTGTGAAGCCAGTTCCGAGGGCTGCACCCACTTCGAGAACTCTGCGCCGGGCATGGCCGCGCGATTGACCGGCGTGTCGATGACGCTTGGGACGACCGCGTTGACGCAGATTCCCTCCGGCGCCAACTCCACCGACAGAGTGCGCGTGAGGGCAATCACCGCAGATTTCGCCATCGCGTACGCACTGAATCCCGCGGCAGGTTCCACGGCGGGCCGCCCCGCGATGTTCACGATCCGCCCTCCGACCGTCCGGGGATCGACGGCACCCGTCTGCGTGCTTGCGCGCTCGCGCATGACCCGCACGGCCTGACGGCTGGCGTTGAACGCGGTGAGCGCATTCATGTCAAACATTCCCGTGACGCTCTCGTCCGTGGCCTGTTCGATCGCCCCGTAGACGAAACCGCCTGCGCAGTGGATGGAGGCCCACAGGGACGGGAGTGCCGAGTAGGCCTCGTGGCAGTGCCGCGCGTCGGTGAGGTCCACTCGGTGGAGCCGAACGCCGGGGAACTCCCCCGCGAAGGCGTCCATCTCGGCATCCACGACGCCGGTCGCGTGGACTTGCGCACCCTGCGCGAGGAGTGCCTCACAGACGGCCCGCCCCACCACGCCGGTCCCCCCAGTCACCATGACCTCTAATCCCTTGAACGACGATGCTCCCTTCGATGACATGGCCGCAGGCTAGTACGATTCCCCTCCCCATGTCCGACACCAACGCCCCAGCCACCCGCTCCATGGACGCGATTGTCTCCCTCTGCCGGCGACGCGGATTCATTTTCCAGTCCAGCGAGATCTACGGGGGGATCAACGGCTTCTGGGACTACGGCCCGTTGGGCACGGCCCTCAAGAGGAACCTCAAGAACGCCTGGTGGAACGACATCGTGGACCGCGAGCTTCTTGGCCCGGACGGGAAGCCCGTCGACATCGTCGGTGTTGATTGCACGATCATCATGAACCCCAAGACATGGGTCGCGTCGGGCCACGTCGGCGGATTCAACGACCCCATGGTCGACTGCAAGGAGAGCAAGGCGAGATATCGCGCCGACCACCTCGCCTGCATCTGCCTGAACGGCCAGACCGAGGGCGGGCAGATCTACGCGTACGTGTCGGGTGACGACGACAGCCTGGCGCGGGCGCGAAAGGCGCTGGACAAGTACTGCAAGCGCACGCTCCAGGACACCGACGTCGCCACCTGTCCATTCTCGGCGCTCTCCGCGGCGGAGCGCGGGATCACGGTCGGCCCCGATGCCAAGACGCCCGGCTCCCTCACCGAGCCGAGGATGTTCAACCTCATGTTCGAGACGCACTGCGGCGCGATTCGCGACGCGGACTCGCTGGCGTACCTGCGGCCGGAGACTGCGCAGGGCATTTTCGCCAACTTCTGGAACATCGTGGACACCTCGCGCGTCAAGGTGCCCTTCGGCATCGCGCAGGTCGGCAAGGCCTTCCGCAATGAAGTGACGCCCCGCAACTTCACCTTCCGCAGCCGCGAGTTCGAGCAGATGGAGATCGAGTTCTTCATCCGGCCCGACAGCGCCAACGAGTGGTACGCCTGGTGGCGGGACCAGCGGTTTGCCTGGTGGCAATCCATCGGCCTCGCGGGCGAAAACCTGCTCCTGCGAGCGCATGACAAGGACGAGCTGGCCCACTACGCCAAGACCGGCGCCGGCACCAGCGACATCGAGTACCGATTCCCCTTCACCTCTCCCGGCTTTGGAGAGTTGGAAGGTGTCGCCCACCGCGCCGACTTTGACCTCAAGGCGCATGCCACGCATTGCGGCAAGGGCGACAAGATGCGCTACTTCGACCAGGAGCGCAATGAGCGGTACTTCCCGCATGTGATCGAGCCATCGGCCGGCGCCGACCGTGGCACGCTGGCGCTCCTCTGCGAGGCGTACACGCCCGACCCCGCACGGCCCAGCGGCGTCTACATGAAGTTCAACCCGCGCATGGCCCCCATCAAGGCCGCGGTCTACCCGCTGGTCAACAAGGAAGGCATGCCGGAGATCGCCGAGTCGCTCTACCGCGAGCTGCGTCGCGAATGGAGCGTGGAGTTTGACGAGAAGCAGTCCATCGGCAAGCGCTACGCGCGCATGGACGAGGCCGGCACCCCCTACTGCTTCACCGTCGACGGCGACACCGCCACCGACCAGGCCGTCACGGTCCGACATCGCGACTCGCTGCAGCAGGAACGCATCGGCATCGGGCAGGTGAAGGAGTGGCTGAGGGAACGAATCGGCTGAGGCGAGGCGAGCGGGGTCTCCAAGCCGCCTCTCCACTCACCCCCCCGCGCCCGCGTCAATCGACAGGATCTCGAACGCCACATGCGCCGCGGCGAGGGCGGTGATGTCGGACACATCGCGCGAGGGGCACACTTCCACCACGTCGGCGCCGGCCAGGCGCATGCCCTCGAACTTGCGGAGGATCGAGAAGGCCTCGGCGGTCGTGAACCCACCGCAGCAGGGCGTCCCCGTTCCCGGCGCAAACGCCGGGTCGATCGCGTCGATGTCGAAGGTCACGTAGACCGGGTCTTGGTTGATCGATGCGCGCCACTCGTGGATGGCGCGATCCACGCTGGGGCGATCCTCCACCCATCGCGTCATCGGCACCACCTCGATGCCCTTGCCGGTGGCGTACTCCAGGTCGTCCATCGTGTTGAGCGGGCCGCGGAAACCGATCGAGAGCGTGCGCTCCGGGTCGATGCAGCCATCCTCGATGCCGCGCCGGAGGAACGAGGCGTGCCCGTACTTCTCGTCCCAGATCGTGTCGGCGGTGTCCAAGTGTGCATCGAAGTGAAGAAGGGGCAGCCCCGTCGCGGGCCTCCCTGCTCGCTCCCAGGCGACGCGGATGTTGGCCAGCGCGATCGAATGGTCACCGCCCAACGCGAGGAGCCGGGTGCGGGCTGGATCGCCCAACTTGGAGGCGAATTCGACTGCCGCCTCCAGCGTTCCTTCGCACGAATAGGGTGCCACGATCGCGTCGCCGGCGTCCGCGATGGACAGTTCGCGCGCCAGGTCCAGCTCGGCGTGGAAGTTGATCGGCTTGATGTATTGCGAGGCGTCGCGAATGGCGCGTGGGCCAAATCGTGCGCCGGGGTGGTAGGTCGTGCCGCCATCGAACGGGACGCCATACACCGCCCAGTCGGCCGGCTGGTTCTCGGGGCGCACCTGCGAGAGAAGGGGCGCGCGCATGAAAGTCGCGACGCCGGCAAAGCGCGGCTGGACGCGACCCGACGGGAGGTCGGTGGGCATGGTGCCATCGTACGACTGGGATCAACTGACAGGGGAACCCCCAGTAGCAAGCCCCGCGCGGGACATGCCGACAGCGTCGTGGGCCTCCTCCACTTCCACACTCGATCTGGTCGCCTCCGCAACCCGAATGGTAGGCCTGCTGCGCACGGAGGTCGAGGAATCCATCTCGGTTTCTGCCAAGGGCAGTTGGCGTCCGCCGCAGCCAATCGGACGTTTCGCGACATGCCCATTCATTCACACATTCGGTCCTTCAGAAGCCTCCGCGTGCTTGAACACGTCCTCGGTTCCTCGATGCGCACGACCCTTGCCGCCCTCATGGCCGCCTCGATGATGACAGCCATCGCGTGGTCCGATGTGTCAGTCGACTTCCGGACTGCCTCCACCTGGTGGGGCGGCTACTCAGGCCGGGTCGTGATCACCAATCACGGCCCGAGTGCGATCAATGGCTGGACGCTCACCTGGGAAGATGGCCCGGCCATCGATTCATCGTGGAATGTCGCGATCGCCCCGACCGGCGGGACCCATGAGGCGGCTGACGTGGGATGGAACGCCCACATCCCCGCCGGTGGACACGTGGAGTTTGGATTCACGGCCAGCGGCTCCCTTGAGGCCAACGTTCGTTCGTGCTCGCTCAACGGGATCGAAGCAGCGGTGACCTGCGACGGCGTGCCGATCTCCGGCGACTCCTCGTCCGAGCCAGGCGCTGGCGGCGACTCCTCGTCTCCCACCTCGGGACAACCTGACGACGACGAGGGCGAACCGAGCGGCGGCGAGGCCGGCACCGACAACGCGACTGGCAGCAACCTCTCATGGTCGATCCGCCCAGATGCTGTCTGGGATTCGGGTTTCACGGCCACCATCACGATTACCAACGACTCGACCTCGGTCGTGAGCGGCTGGGCGATCCAGTGGAGCGATGGCCCGTCGATCGCATCGCTCTGGAACGGCGTGATGACCGCGAGCGACGGACTCACGAGCGTGTCGGACGCTGGGTGGAATGGAGAGATCGCACCCGGGGCCTCCGTCACGATCGGGTTCTCCGGCCAGGGGAGCTTCGATGCTTCCTCATTCCACGACGTGTCGCTTGAGCCGGGTGTCATCGTCGTCCCGCCCTCTGGCGGAGGGACCGGCTCCGCGAGCGGTGGGGGCGGTGCTGGGCCGACTGAGCCCACTGAGCCCACTGAACCGTTTGAGCCGACTGATCCAATCGATCCACCACCCTCATCCGCATTCGTGACCACACCAGCGCCAGAATGGCCGGATCGTTTCTTCGCCCCGTACGTCGATGTCACGCTGTGGCCACCCCCGCACCTGCCAACGCTCATGAACTCGACAGGCGCGAGATTCTTCACGGCGGCCTTCGTCGTGGCGATGCAGGGACAGTCATGCGAGGGTTCGTGGGGCGGCTACTCCCCCTACACGCCCGACCAAGGGTTCCTGGTTGACCAGCTTGACGACCTTCGAGCACAGGGCGGCGACATCATGCTCTCATTCGGCGGTGCGGCTGGCACGGAGCTTGCGGCGGCTTGCGCGACAGCGGAAGACCTCGCGATGGCGTACCAGTCCATCATCGACGCCTATCAACTCACGCACATCGACTTCGACATTGAGGGAGCATGGGTCGCACACCCATCCAGCATCGAGCATCGTTCGCTCGCCATCCGCCTCCTCCAGGACTGGGCCCGCGACGCGGGTCGAACCCTCCATGTGTGGTACACGCTGCCCGTGCTGCCGCAGGGGCTCACCTGGGACGGCCTCAACGTGCTTGAATCGGCGCTTGAGTGGGGCGTCGAGCTCGACGGCGTGAACATCATGGCCATGGACTACGGGGACAATGCAGCCCCTCCCGCCGCCGCTTCGATGGGCGACTACGCCATTCTTGCGGCACAGGGTGTCCACTCGCAGCTTGGCGAACTCTACGCGTCGTTCGGGGAGCCTCGGAGTGTCCAGGACCTCTGGAACATGGTGGGCGTGACGCCCATGATCGGCCAGAATGATGTGTCCAGCGAGGTGTTCACCATCGACGACGCCGAACTGCTCCGTGCGTTCGCCTCCGAGCATGGAGTGGCCATGCTCTCCATGTGGAGCATCACGCGAGATCACGCCTGCCCAGGAGGACCCAGCCCCTGGGCTTCCGCGAGCTGTTCGGGAATCGACCAGGAGTCATTCGAGTTCGCGTGGAGACTGGGGGCCGATCGCCCGTGAACCTAACGCGGGCGCGCTGGGGGGAACACCAACGTCCGTTCCCGGTTATCGGTGGGAATGTGCCCTCCAAGGGCACATTCCCACCGATAACCGGGGGAGGACCCTGTGGCGATACCGGTGAGATCGCCCGATCGAACAATCCCGCTCCTGCGAACCCCGCGGGGCTGATCGGCCTCGGCGCGCTGGCGGCGGCCCTCATCCGCCCCGCCGGCCGTCGTACCAGAACTCCAGCCCCTCGCGGCGCCGCCACTGTCTGGTTCCGCCCGCGAGTATCCGCAGGTTGGTCCAGATCAGGCGCAGAGCGGAGTCCTGTCGAAGCTTCCGCGCGCTCGTCATCGCCGACTCCTTGAGCACCACGAATCGACCCTGTGCCTTCATGGCTTCGCTGAACCACGTCTCTTCCGTGGCGAAGTAACGCTCGTCAAAACCACCGACGCGGTGGAACACGTCGCGCCGGCAGAACACGAAGCACCCCGCCGCCATGTCAAGCCGCTCCCACACGAACATGAAGAGGGCCGTCGTGGCCCGCACAATCCACGAGCTCGGCATTCGGTCCAGCGTCACCCGTGCGCCTCCGCCCACTGCGCCGGCGTCGAGCGCCGCGTACGCCGCCGTCACCAACTCGGGCGAGAGTGTCGTATCGGCATCCACGAAGACAAGCCAAGGGGCGCTCGTCGCCGCGGCGCCGGCGTTGCGCACGGCAGCGATCTGGCGCCTCTGGACGCGAACCACTCGAGCCCCGGCGTCGCGAGCGGCGTCACCCGTGCCATCATCGGACGAATCATCGACAACGACCACTTCGTAGGTCCGCGCGGCAGCGTCTGCGGCGTTGCGTATCGACCGAACGCACTCGCCGATGACGAGCGCTTCGTTCCACGCCGGCACGACAAACGACACCTGCAGGGGGTGCGAGTGCGTCGACACGATCGTCGGGTTCACGATCCGCACTCTAGCGGCACTTCGAGGTGATCCGCACTAGTCTGGGCCGATGGGCGACGCCGACGATTTCGACCCCCGCGAGGCGCCACGCGCGCGGACCTGGTGGCTGACGTTCGCTGCGGGACCGGTCGCCGGAGCCGTGCTCTGGTGGTTGGCAAGACCCGGGGGAGCCAACGGCGCTGGCTTGGCTGAAGGCGCGGGGGGGGATGGGATGTTCTCGCCCGAAGGCGCCATCGTGCTGGGCTTGCTCGCGTGGATGGCGATCTGGTGGGCGACCCAAGCCGTGGAGCTGGCGGCCACGGCGCTCCTGCCGGTGGTCGTGCTGACACTTGTTGGAGCCGTGCCGCCGGACGAGGTGCTGGCTCCCTACGCCAACGACATCATCTTCCTTTTTGGTGGCGGCTGCGTGCTGGGCCTGGCCATCGAGCGGCACGGCCTGGCCCAGCGATTGCTCTCGCTCGTCCTTGCCGTGGTCGGTCGATCGCCGGGTCGCGTCGTGGCCGCGCTCCTCTTGGTGTCCGCGATGGTGAGTGCCTGGGTCTCCAACACTGCCACCACCGTGATGCTCCTCCCGATCGCGATGGCAGCGCTCGCGATGTACTCGCAGGGTGTTGACCGGGAAGGCCCGGCCGGCGCTTCGCTCGCCAATTTCGAGAAGGCGTCGGTCCTGGCGGTCGGCTACGGCGCCACGATCGGCGGTGTCATCACCATCTTGGGAAGCCCGCCCAACCCGATCGCCGTGGACTGGCTCCGGGACAACGGCACAGCCATGACGTTTGTCGGGTGGGCGCGGGTCGGGCTTCCGGCGGCCATCCTCATGATGATCGTGGCCCAGCTCATCTTTCGCTGGATGCTGCCGACGAAGGGCCTGCCGGCGCCGCTGCGGCAGCCCCAGCGGGTGCACGCGCCCCTCACGAGGGGCGCGTGGATCACGATCGTCGTGTTTCTCCTCGCGGCTTCCGCCTGGATCCTTGGCCCGCTGGTCAAGGAACTCGTCCCGGCACTCTCACTTTCCGACGGCATGATCGCCGTGGCGGCTGGGCTCGTCCTCTTGGTCGTGCCCGCCCACCGCGGATCCGGCACGCCGGTCGTGCCCTGGTCCATGGCTGCCCGAATGCCGTGGGGCGTCTTCATCCTGGTGGGCGGTGGGCTGAGCCTGGCCAATGCGATGCAATCAACCGGCGTCTCCAGTGCCGTGGCACACGCGATGGAAGGGATCGGTTCGATGCCGGCGCTCCTCGTGGTGCTTGGGGTTGTGGCCGCATTGGTGTTTGCCAGCGAACTGGCATCCAACGCGGCCTTGACGGCGACTGCGGTGCCGATCGTGGGTGCCATGGCGCCTGGCCTTGGGGTCCCTCCCGAAAAGTTGGTGGTGGCCTCGGCACTCGCGGCCAGCATGGCCTTCATGCTCCCCGTCGGCACGCCGCCCAACGCGATCATTTATGCGACCGGCAAGCTGCCGGTCCGGGACATGATGAGGCTCGGATTCTTGCTCAACCTGGCGTCGATCGGCATCGTGACGCTGGTGTGTTGGCTGCTGGCGTAGACGTCCAGACCCGGTTATCGGTGGGAAAGTGCCCCTGGGGGGCACTTTCCCACCGATAACCGGAAGCGGACCTTGGTCGTGCGACCGCACGGGAGATGCCCCTGCCTCCGCGTCGACGTCGAATGCACTGCCCCCCTACCGCCGCAGCGCCCCGTACGCCTTCCCGCCGCACTGGCCCGAGCCGCCACAGGTGCCGCCGCCCCGGCACGCATGCCGCGAGTCGGCCGGCCCGTGTTCGTGCTCCGTCGCCGCGCCACGCGCCGGCGTGTCTGCTTGCCCGTTCCCGCGAGGCGTGCTTCCACCCTCGATATGTTGCTCATAGATCGGGAGCTGTGCGGAGAGCATGGAACACCTCGATTCCGCGCCGGTATCAGTCGACACTTCCGCCAGGCTGCTGCGTCCCAGCTCGCGCCGGATCAACTGGTATGCGTCATCCAGCCGCCTGTGCATCGGGCAGAGTGACGAATGCTTGGGGTTGTCGAGCGGGCACTTCTCGATTCGAGGCAGCGGGTCCACCGACTCAATCACGGCAAGCATCGAAATCTGGTCCGCGGGCCGCGCCAGGACGAAGCCTCCTGTCGGGCCGCGGCGGCTGCGCACCAGTCCCGCAACAACCAGGCTTCGCATGACCTTGGACATATAGCGTTCCGGTACGCGCACATGGGCGGCGATGACTTGTGCGGAAGTGGGCGTTCCCTCACTCGAGGTCAGGAAGACCATCGCGCGAAGTGCGTATTCAACGGTTTGAGAAAACATGATGGTCTCCTGTGTTCGGTCGGGTGGTCGGATCGTCGGATCGTCGGATCGTCGGTGAGTCGGTGAGTCGGATCGTCGGTGAGTCGATTGGTCGATGGCGTGTCCCAGCCAGCCATCACGGCCGCATGGCCTCTGGGATTTCAAGTTGGTCGAAAGGCGTGACGGCGCCGCCGTCCGCGGCCACCGCGGCGGTCGCGCCCGTGGATTGCTCAAACGCCATGATCCCGGAGTCCATCGGCGTGCGGCGAGAGGATCCAGCCACGATGTTCGCCGCCGACAACGCGACCCACGCCTTGCCGTCCAGGGTCATCGTCCACTGGTCCAGCACGGCGTGCGAAGGATCCGTTGCCCACACGAGCAGGCACCCCAGGTCATCAAAGACCAGGTGTTCCCGGTGCCCGCCGCGCTCCACCAGGACGCCTGCGGCGAACTCCGTGTCCACGATGCTCATCCCGCACTCGGCACAGACATCCAGCCCCGGCCGCAGCACGGGTGGGCCAGACGCCTCAGGTTCGGTGCAGGCCACCGAGATCGCGCCAGCGAAGAGGGCGAAGGCCACGCCCCGGACAACGACAGGCCATGCTCGTGCAGGCCCACTCATGCTGCAGCCCTTCGTGAGAAGGCGATGGCGGCGATGACGCCAGGCCCGATGGCCCACGCCGCAAGCGAGCCTGCCGCGAGCCAGGCCAGCGAATGCGCATGATGGTCGACTGCGTATTGCCCGACCGGGCCAAGCACATCCAGCGGGATGCCAGCCGCGTCCAGCGCCCACAACTTGAAGGCCTGCAGCGGATTCACCAGGCACGCGGCGAAGATCGACTGGATCGTGAGCCGCCAGGTGAGCGTGCTGGCCATGAGGCCAAGGTCGGTCGCGAACGCGAAGAGCAACCATGTGAACACGGCCAGCCCGGTCGCCACGCTGGTCCTTCGCGAGACGACGCTGATGACCATGCCCACGCCGAGCAAGCCGATCGCCAATGCCACGCTCAACCCAGCCAGCAGCAGCAGTTGAGACGCCCCCTGTGAGGTCCCGCCCCTCCAGGCGACGGCCATCGCGCACACGCCAAAGCCAAGCAGGATCGCCGTCGAGAGCGCCAGCGAGAGCCCCAACCACTTGCCCGCGAGGACTTCCCACCGGCTCACCGGCTGGGAGAGCAAGTACGGCAGCATGCCACGCTCGCGTTCGGCGGCAATCGACCCAGCTCCCGCCGTGAGCGCCATCAACGGCACGATGAGCGTCACCAGGTTCACCAATCCTGCCGTGGTCCGCCCAAAGCCGGCCAACCCCTCGCCGGTCCCCGAGCCGGACACGAACGCCACCGCCAGCCCAAGCAGCACGAAGGCCAGCGTGTCCAGCGCGAACCATCGGCTGCGCAAGGCGTCGTGCAGCTCGCGCCGGGCCAGCACCCACACGGTGACGAGTGACGGTTCAGGCCGTGGCCAGTTGTTCGACATGGTCGATCTCCTTCGTCGCTTGTCCAGACACGACGGCACGCGAACCGGCGGCGGTGCCGCTCCTCGTGAGTCGTTCGACGATGCGTCCTCCCTCGATCCAGGCCACGCGGCCGGCGAGGATCTCCACTTCCTCAGGCCGGTGCGAGGCGAAGAGGACCGTGCGGCCTTCCCCTCGCAGGCCAACGAGGAGCCGGAGGAACGATTCACGGCCGTCGACATCCAGGCTGGCCGACAACTCGTCCAGCACCAGGACGGGTGGCTCTCCCAGGAGGGCGATCGCCAGAGCCAGCCGCTGCTTCATGCCGCCAGAGAGCACACGGCTGCGCGCCCTCGCGTGCCCATCCAGTTCCACTTGTCGCAGTACCGAGGGCACGTCCACGCGCCTCAACCCGCGGAGCGCCCCGTAGAACCGCACGACTTCGTCCACGCGCATCTCGTCACGGAACGCCAGTTCCTGGGGCACATAACCGATGAGCCGGCGGGCGGACTTCCCTTGGCGCGCGACATCAAAGCCGCCGACGGAGATCGAACCCCTGTATCGGTGCACGCCGGTCACGCACTGGATGAGCGTGCTCTTGCCCGCGCCGTTGCCGCCGCAGAGCGCCACCGCCTCGCCCGCGGCCACCTCAAGGGAGGCGCCGCGCAAGACATGCAGCGCACCGAAGGACATGTTGACTCTTTCGATGTGGATCATTGGATGCCTCCGCTTGAAGCCAGCGCCGCCGCCACCAAGAGCGCCGCGGCCGCCCACAATGCGCCCCGACCGCCCTCTTCTGACTCGCCAGCGCCAGCCTCGCGCCCGGCTCGCCACGCCAGCGCCACTTCGTCGCCTGGCCGCGTGCGAGGGTTCTCGTCGATGAACAGCGGGTCCGGACGCATGGCGGGAAGTGCTCGCGCGACAAACTCCACCACCTGCTCCGCTGGGCTGAAACGAAGGATCGCCAGCTTGGGTTCCTGCTCCACCAGCCGTCCAAAGAGCGGCATCGGCTCGTGGACCCACTCCCCGATCCCGTCGCCATCCTCGTCGTAGCCGGCGTAGTCGCTCCAGAAGTTGCCGGCGCCGTCACGGTCGAATGCATTGGCGTAGAGATCGCCGCGCCCCAGCGGGACGATGCCGGACAGGTTGTCGATGAACGCGTTGTCCACGATCGTGTTCCCCTTCACGTTGGGGAGCACATGCATGGCCGAGTCGTTGCACACCAGCGCATTGGCACGGATCTCGGCCTGCCCCTTGCGAAACGGCGCGGAGTCCATGTAGATGCCGACACAATTGTCGCGGATCAGGTTTCGCTCGATCCGGTAATCGCTCACTTCCTTGAGGCCGATCCCAAATCCGCTGGCGCCGCGGCAGGCGGCGATGACATTGTCCTTGAGGTCCACCGTGTCGCTGTACATGAGGTAGATGCCGACGGAGTTGCCCCGGAGCTCGTTGCGCTCGATCCGCACGCCGTGGCTGTACATCAGGTGGAACCCGTAACGGCAGTCCTTCACCAGGTTGCCGCGCACCTCCACCCCCTCGGAGTACCACAGCACGGCGTCCCGGCCATCGTGGATCGTGTTGCCCTCCACGCGTGCGCGGTCGCTCTTCCACAGCCGCAGGCCGTCGCCGCGGCGTGCGATGTCCAGCGGCTTGCCCCCGATCGAGTTGCCTCGGACCACGCTGTCGGGCGCACCGCGCAAGTCGATCCCGAAGAGAACATCCTCCAGCCGGTTGTCCTCGATCACCGCGCGTGGCGCCAGCACTCGAATCGCGCAGTTCTCCTGGTCCAGGTCGTCTCCCGTCCCCTCCAGGTCAAAGCCACGGACGGTCACGTCCGGCGCAGTGATCAGCAAGAGGTCGCCCTTGCCGAAGCCGTGGATCACGGGTCGACCCACACCCTCCAGCGTCAGCGGCTTGTCGATCGTGACGACGCCACGGTAATCGCCCGCTGGAACCCGGACCACGTCGCCTGGCTGTGCTTGGGCAACGAGCGCTGCGAGGTCCGACCACCCCGCTTGTACGCTCGGAGACGCCTCAAGTGCAGCCAGGACGACGAGTCCAAAGAGGATCATGCCGGCACCACCCCCACCGCCCGGCCACGACTGATCGCGGCATCGTGGAGCGGCTTGTAGGCGCGGCGGTGGAGCACCAGCCCAACCAGGGTGAGGACCGAAGCAGCGCACGCCATCCACCAGCCCGGCTCCAGGACGGCGATCGTGCGGAACTGCCCAATCTCGCCGATGCCCAGCGCCGGTGGCGTGAAGGGCTTGACCGCGGCCGACAGCGGCGCCGCCGGGTCCAGGTTCTGCCCGTGTGAATGGAGCCAATACTGCAAGTCGACGATGAAGCCCGCGGGGAACAGCAGTGCCGGGATCACCAGGAGCAGCGCCCAACGGCTGTGGACCGACGCCGCGCCCTCCATGAGGAGGAACATGGCGACGATCATCCAGATGGCGCTGGCTCGCTCAAACTTCGCGGCTTCTTCCAGCGGCTTCATGCCGATGTAGTGGTTGAGGCCATCCACCTCGACGACATCGCCGTCGAGGTGGTTGACATAGGCCGTCACGTACAACCCGTTGGGGTACTGCGGCGCATCCAGCTCCATGCTCCAGTAGGGGAAGAAGATGGACACGAGCAGCAGGACCCTGGCGAGTGCCAGGACGATGGTCGGGGCTGCGTACCTCGACCCGCGCGCCGCCAGCTCCTGCGGGCTGACGCGCGGGCCGAGGATCCCGAGCAGGGAGAATCCGCTCACTTGGACGCAGCCTCCGCAACCTTGGCGGCCGGGGCCACCTCGAGGTAGCCCATCATCTCCAGGTGCAGCGCCGAGCAGAACTCGGTGCAGTAGAAGGGGAACACGCCGCTGCGATCCGCCTTGAAGCGGAGCGTGGCCGACTCGCCGGGTTCCAGCGAGAGATTGATGTTGTAGCCACCGATGCAGAACCCGTGGGTGGCATCCATCGACTGCTCCTGGCTGGTGATGTGCCAGACGATCTCGTCGCCCTCGTTGCACGTCACCTTCTCCGGCGCAAAGTGGCTGCGGACCGCGGTCATGTAGACCTCGACCGTCTTGCCGCTGTGCACCACCCGCTCCTCGCCAGTCTTGACCGCATTGGGGTCAGGCGACTGCGTGTGCGGGTTCCAGCCGATCGCCGGGTAGACCGTCCACGGCTGGAGCTTGTCCGCCTTGATCATCTGCGCGTAGTGGGGCTCACCGACGCCGATGGGCATGTCGTAGAGCACCGGCATGGTGGTGCCGGTCGCGCCGATGTCAATCAGCTGGAAGTTCTGCGGGAGCAGCGGGCCGGTGGGGAAGAAGCGGTCGAGCGACCACTTGTTCATCGCGACCAGGTAGCCGCCGTCCGGCGACGCGGAGTCGCCTTCGGCGCAGACGAGGTGCCCGATGTTGTACTGCACCGGCGTCTTGGTGACCAGCTTCCATGCCTCTTCGGGGTGCTTGTCGGCGTACTCGCCGCCCAGCGTCCAGCGAGCCACCGCGCTGTCGAGGAAGAGCGAGGTGTAGGCGTAGCCCTTGTCATCGAACTGCGTGTGCAACGGCCCCAGGCCCAGCTCGACCTGCTTCTCCATCACCGCGTCAAAGTCCAGGACGGGGATGCCGTAGGCATCGGAACCGGAGAACTTCTTGTTGGCGATGGCGTCGCGGATCTTGGTGTTGCTGTAGACGGTGACATGCGGGTCCAGCTTGCCGGACACGACCATGTACTCGCCGTTGGGAGTCACATCAACGCCGTGCGGGCTCTTGGGCTCGGGAGCCAGGTGGAGGATGCCCTCCTTGATGCTGGTCTCGATCGGGATCACGCTGAAGCCATTGACCTGCTCGGCGCCACCCTTGGCAAAGACCTGCTCGGCCATCTTCCAGTCGATGATGTGGAGGTAATCCATGTCACGCTGGCTGCAGCCGGCCTCGAAGGGGATGGTGCCGCCACCGACGTCAAAACCTGGAGTGACGCTCTCGACGCAGAAGGAGTTGCCGAAGATGAGGCCCTCGGACACATTCTTGCCGGCATCGAAGAGGTCCTGGAAGTACGGCGGGAGCTCCAGCGCGAACGACTTGGACTGGTCAATCCGGCCCGTCTTGCGATCGAACTTCCAGAGGGTCACCATGCCGCGGTAGTCGGCCTGGTAGTCCTTGGAGTCCGCGTAGCTGGTGCCAAGCGGTGCCGCGTACTGACCGCCCTCGATCACGTACTCGGTGTTGGGCGTCACGAAGGCTCCGCCGTGGTCGCTGACGCTCAGCGGGTTCTTGACGATCTGCTTCGTCTCCATGTCGCGAAGGTCGATCACGGCGATGCGGGCGTTGGCCTTGTCGCCGATGAAGAGGAACTGGCCGTCGTACTGCCCGGCCGTCTCGCTGAGTGACGGGTGATGGGTGTCGCCCCAGAGGAGCTCCTTCCCCCCGAAGTTCCCTTCCCTGAGGATCTCCTCGCCGAACCCGTAGCCGTAGCCCTGCCAAGGCTCCGGCGTGAAGACGGCGATCGACCGGAGCAGGCGCATGCTCGGCACGCCGATCATGAAGACCTGTCCCGAGTGGCCGCCCGAAGAGAAGATGATGTAGTCGTCAAACTTGCCGCTGGGCAGGTAGGTCTTGAGGGCCGCGGCCAGGTCCTCCGCCTTCAGCCCGCGCGCGAGGGCAATCTGCTTGATCTCCTCGGTGAGGGCCGGCGTCATCTCCAGCGGCTTGGCCTCCTGGGTCGCGCGGCGCTTCTTCTTGCCGGAGTCCTGCGCGAACGCGGCAGGGCTCTCCACGAAGAGCGACGCGGTGAAGCCGCCAAAGATGGCAAGCGTCAGCGCGGTGGTGGCGAATGGGGAACGAGTCATGCTGAATCTCCTGTTGTGCGGAATCGATCGATCAGATCTTTCCCGGGTTCTTGTGAATCCAACGCAGGTACGCGACCACCTGGAACAGGCGGTCTTCATTCAAGGCCGGATTGCCGCCTCGGGGCGGCATGTCCACCTTGGTCGTGTTGAGCGGGTCGGACGTTGGCCGGCCCTTCATGAGGAAGGCGATGAGGGCGTCGTCGTCGAGCCCCATCACGAACTGGCTTTCTCGGAGGTCCTTGCCCAGCTTGGGCAGTCCCCTCCCGTCGGGGCCGTGGCAGGAGACGCAGCTCATCGCGTAGTAGCGCGCTCCCATCGCCACGTCCTCGGTCTCGTATTCGTCGTCTTCGTACTGGCTGGCACCGCCCGCGCTTGACGCGTCGCCAGCAGCGCCTCCCCCGCCGCTTCCCGCTGCCGGCATCGCCGGCATCATCGCCATCATGACTTCCATGAGGTGCTCGCTGGTTGCAGGCGGCAGCACGGGCATGCGGTCGCGGTTTTGGAGGCCGCGCACATAGGCCACGATGTCCTGCAGCTGCGAGTCGGTGATCGACGGATTGCCGCCGCTGGGGGGCATCGCCACCTTGGTGGTGTTGCGCGGGTCGTCCGCGGCGCGGCCGGCCCGGACGAACGCCGCCATGTCTGCATCGGTCAGGCCCCGGCAGAAGGCGCTTGCGACCAGGTCCTTCCCCAGTCCCGCCACGCCTCGACCCGTCGCCCCGTGGCAGGTGGAGCAGGTGGAGAAGAAGAGCGCGCGACCGCGGATCGCCTGCCCTTCTTCGATGACCGGTCCGTCGACCGAAGGAAGGCCATCCAGCGAACTGTCGCGCAGGTGGTACTGCATCGCTCCATCCATGAGCTGCCAAGCCCCGAAGACCAGCCCGCTCACGCCGATGACGGCGATGGCGAGGATCGAGATCGCGATGGAGTCAGAGACACCGCGACGAGCGAAGTGGCGGGTGTTTCTGGGTCGATTCAGGTTGGTGGCGAGTGATTCACGCATGAACAATCTCTCAGTAATCCATATCTATATCCGCTTCTATTGAGTTAGTCAAGCGGGATGAATCAAGATCTGTTTGTCCAATAACACTGTGCAAATCCTCTCCAGCGCATGCCGTCGGACGAACCACATCCGGTGCGAGACATGCCCTACAGCGCCTGGATGAAGGTTTTCACCAAAAGACATCCACCACTTGACCATTGCACCAGAAATGGATATACATATCGTGATACTAGCCTACTGGCTTTGGAGTCACCACCATGACCACCCTGACCGTTGCCATTGACGCCATCCATGACGCTCCGGATCGCCCCCGATCCGGCCCCCTCGAGCGCTTCTCCTACGACGACGCGATCTGCCGGCTCTTCCTGGCAGCAACCGTCCTCTGGGCGGTGGTCGGACTCCTCGTTGGCGTGCTGATCGCGGCGCAGTTGGCCGACCCCCGCTTCAACCTGGGTTTGGAATGGACCTCGTTCGGCCGCCTCCGGCCGCTCCACACCAACGCGGTGATCTTCGCCTTCGCAGGCAATGCGATCTTCCTGGGCGTCTACTACTCCACGCAGCGCCTGCTCAAGGCCCGGATGTTCAGCGACCTCCTGTCGCGAATCCACTTCTGGGGCTGGCAGCTCATCATCGTCTCGGCGGCGCTGACCCTTCCCTTGGGGGCGACGCAAGCGAAGGAGTACGCCGAACTGGAATGGCCCATTGACATCGCGGTGGTGTTCGTGTGGGTCGTCTTCGCGATCAACCTCCTCGGCACGATCGCGCAGCGCCGTGAGCGCCATCTGTATGTGGCGATCTGGTTCTACATCGCCACGATCTTGGCGATCGCCGTCCTGTACATCTTCAACAACCTCGTGGTCCCTGCGGGCTGGCTGAAGTCCTATTCGATCTACGCCGGCACCCAAGACGCCTTCATGCAGTGGTGGTACGGCCACAATGCCGTGGCCT
>SXOD01000012.1 GCA_005776885.1 Planctomycetia bacterium | reverse complement strand
CATCCTTGAACTGGTTCAGCCCGGCGTTGGTGAAGAGGAGCGTGGGGTCGTCGTGAGGCACCACCGGGCTGCTGGGCACGACGGCGTGCCCGCAGCGCACCCGGAAGAAGTCGAGAAAGGCCTGTCGGGCGAGCGAGGCGCGCATGGGGGCGTGGAGGATACGGGTCTGGCCTGCCGGACTTGCCCAGTTGGGTGCGCGTCTCGCCCTCGGTGCAAGGCGAATACGATGCGGCGATGGCAGCAGCAGCGCGTCGTCGTCCCTTCGTGGGGGGCAACTGGAAGATGAACCTGGATCGAGCCTCGGGCGTGGCCTTGGGCGTCTCCATGCGCGAGGCGTTGGAGCCGCTCGCCAGTGCCGTGGAGGTCGTGCTGTTCCCATCGTTCACGCTCATCGAACCTGTCGCAGCCGCACTCGCTGGTTCCCCGCTGGCGGTTGGAGGGCAAGACTGCGCAGCGGAGGCGTCCGGTGCCTTCACGGGCCAAGTCAGCTGCGGAATGCTGAAAGAGGCCGGAGCGTCGTGGTGTGTTATTGGACACTCCGAGCGGCGCCATGGTCTTGGCGAGTCCGACGAAATGGTTGGCGAGAAAGTGCTGCGGGCACTCGCGTCAGGGATGAACATCGTGCTGTGCGTCGGGGAAACGAAGCACGAGAGAGAGATCGGGCACGCTCACCAAGTCAACGCAAGACAGCTCCGCGCAGCCTTGGTTGGCGTCTCCGAGGCACAGATGGATCGGATCGTGATTGCGTATGAGCCAGTGTGGGCGATCGGAACAGGGCTTTCCGCCTCCGCGCAGGATGCACAGGATGCGCACCACCAACTCCGGCGGGAACTGACCAGCCTGTACAATGCCCCGCTCGGCGATTGCGTTCGAATCGTCTATGGCGGATCGCTCAATCCCGCGAACGCCAGCACCTTGTGCGCGCTCCCTGATGTCGACGGAGGTCTCGTCGGCGGAGCGTCGCTCAAGGCTCCTGACTTCTTGGCCGTGTGCGCCGCCGCGGCGGCTCGGTCGGCGGCCATGCCGGCGCACTGACTCCCTCGACTCGACCCAACTCGACCCCACCCGACCCCACCTGCAACACCATGGACTGGCTCTTCGGAATCCTTCTCGTCGGCTTCATCGTCGTCAGCGTCGCGCTGGTGCTCATCATCCTTGTCCAGCGCCCGCAGGGTGGCGGCCTTGCCGCGGCCTTCGGCGGCTCCAGCGGCGGCGGCACCGACACGGCCTTTGGCGGACGCACGGGTGATGTGCTGACGGTCACCACCGTCGGAGCGTTTGCGCTCTACCTCGCCGTCGCCATCGGCCTGAACATCGTCTCCAACCTTCGAGTGGAAGAGGCGATGCGAGCCGGCGCGGCCCCCGAACAGGGCACCGCGTCCGTCGATGGCACCGTCACCGACCAGCCCGCGACCGGTCCAAGCGACATCACGCTTGGCGACAACACGACCGCTGGCCCCGCTGATTCCTCGGCACTGCAGCCGAAGGACGTGATCCTTGGCGACGTCCCGGGTGGCACGAGCGCGACTCCGGCTCCTGAAGCCGCGCCCGCGACGGGACCAGCGACAGCTCCTGAAGCCGCGCCCGCGACGGCGCCAGCTCCGGAGCCCGCCCCGAGCCCCGCCCCGGGAAACTGAGCGATGCTGCGCTCCATGACCGGCTTCGGTGCGGCGAGCCATGCCCTGAATGGCTTGGCCATCCACGTCGAGGTTCGGTCGGTCAACAACAGGCACTACAAGTCGATCTTGCGATTGCCGGAGCAGTTCTCTCCCTTGGAGGGCGAAGTCGAGGCGCAACTCGCCCGCCGCGTGGCCCGGGGGAGCGTCCAGCTGACGGTGCGCACCAACGGGAGCGGCGGCATTCCCTCCGCGCATGTCGATGGCGAAGTCCTGCGCGCCTACATCGGGCAGGTCGCGCCGGCGATCGCTGGAGCGCCCGTGACACTCGACCTCTCCGCGTTCCTCGCGCTGCCGGGAGTCGTGGTCGAGCAGCCCGGCGACGCCCACCTCGCAGCGGTCCGATCGCTGCTCCCCACGGTGATCGATGACGCATGCAACGCCCTGATGTCGATGCGCGAGCGGGAGGGCGCTGCCCTGAGAGAGACCCTGGCCGCGCTGGGCCAGGACTTGCGGCGGGCGCTGGCGGTCGTGGCCGCGCGCACGCCCGAAGTCGTGGCCGGGTACGGGATCCGGTTGCGGCAGAGGCTGGATGCGCTGCTCGCCGAACTCAACACGACGTCCCGCGAGGAGGACATCCTCCGCGAAGTCGCGATCTTCGCGGAGCGATCCGACATCGCCGAGGAAGTGGCTCGGCTGCAGGGGCACCTGGAACAGTTCGACCGGTTGATCTCGCCAGCACGTGGGGAGCAGGTGGGGCGCACGCTCGACTTCCTCGCGCAGGAGATGCTCCGCGAGTCCAACACGATCGCCAGCAAGTGCTCCGACATCGATGTCAGTCGCGCCGTCGTGGAGATCAAGACGGCCATTGACCGGATCAAGGAGCAGGCGGCGAATGTCGAGTAGCCGGACGCGGGCCACCTTCACTCCCGAAGAGGTCGCCACCGTCGTCCGCCGATTCGAACTGCCGCTGGTCCGCTCGGCCGAGGAACTGGCGATCGGCTCAAGCCGAAGTCCCAAGCTCGTCTTGCGGACCGCCGCCGGTGACTTCCTGCTCAAGCGGCGTGCGGAGGATGCCTCCAAGGAAGATCGTGTCCGATTCACGCAGGCCGTGCAGCTGGAGCTGGAGCGGCGTGGCGTGCGCGTGCCGCGGCTCGTGCGAACCGCTGGCGGCGGTGCACCGGCACTCCGTGGCGACGGCCAGATTTATGAAGTCTTCGAGTTTGTTGCCGGGCATCCCTTTGACGGGTCGGCGACACAGGCGAGGGCAGCCGCCGGGGCGCTGGGCGCCCTGCACGCCGCGATGGAAGGGTGGGTCCCGCCCGTGCCAACCCCGCGAGGGAACTACCACGCTGCCAGCAGCATGGACAAGTTGGTGGATCGGGCCCGGTCGACAAGCGTGACGCTCGCGGCGCGTGGCAACCTCCGCTTGGACGAGCGCGCCTTCACCGAGGCGCTGCAGTCGGTGGCGCAGGCGTACCGGGTGGCTGGCACTCGCATTGACTTGGGGGATGCGGGGTTCCAGTGCATCAACCACGCCGACTTCCACCCCGGGAACGCGATCTTCTCCAAGGGCGGGGAGCTGGCCGCCCTGGTCGACTTTGATTCCGCCCGGATGGAGGACCCGATCCTGGACTTTGCCAATGGACTGCTCCAGTTTGGGCACGTCCGCCATCGAGGACCCGATCCCGGGCAGTGGCCGGTGTCGATCGACGAAACCCTCGCGCGCGAGTGGACCATGGGCTACGTCGCCGGCAATCCGCGTGCGGCCATCGGCGAGCGCGCCGCGGCTGTCCCTTGGTTGATGGTGGAGGCTGCCATCGCCGAGAGCATCGTCGCGCTGGCACGCGGGGGACGCCTGGGGCCGGTTCCCGGGCCGCGCGTGATCGAGTACCTCCGCGTCCGGATCGATTGGCTGGTGGTCCATTCAGGCCGGGTCTCTAGACTGGTTTCGGAATGCGCACCGCCGCGGCATCCATCATGAGCCGTCTTGTGTACTGGGCCCCGCACCCGGCGCTTGCCATCACCCTCGCTGCGGCGATGGCCCACTCCGCCGCGGGGCAGCTGGTGCCCGGACAGGGATTGGGCGCCGTCGAGGGCGATGCCCGCGCGCGCTTCAGCGATCGAGTTCGCGAGCAAGTGGCAGCCTTGGTGGGCGAAGAGGCCGTGAAGGCGGCACAGTGTGATCCGGCGCTCGAGGAGGCGATTCGAAGGCTGGGTGACCCATCCGTCTCCGTGCGCGAGTCGGCGACTCGGGGCTTGAGGCACTCCGACCACTCGGCCGCAGAGATCCTGGTGTGCCTGCGAGATCATCCGTACGACCTCGAAGTGCGCATCCGCGCGCTCACGGTGGTGGTTGATCGAGTCGTCCAGGCCCCGCGCGGCGCGCTGGGGGTCTCCATGCAGCCGGCCACCATCGGGAATCGACCCGGTGTCACCATCCAGGAACTCATTGCAGGACTCCCCGCCGAGCGGGTGCTCAGGGTTGGCGACCGGCTCTTCCAGATCGACGGCATCGTCGTCACCAGCAACGAGGAGTGCATCGCGGCCATCCAGTCGCACGACCCCGGAGAGCTGCTCCGCATCAAGGTCGCGCGGCCCCGTCGCGGCGCCGATGGGAAGGCGTTGCTCGATGCCAACGGGCTGCCCCTGGAGGATGAGCTCGAGTTTGCCATCGAACTGGGCAGCGATGACGTGCTTGACCAGGCCAATCGGGAGCGAGGCTCGCGCCGGGCCACACAGAACTTTGGCGATGAGCGGCGCAAGGCGGTCCTGGAACTCATCGAAGGCTGGCTCCCACAGGCGCGCCAACTCCCGCTCCGATCGCCGCGTGAGGCATCGAAGGAGCGACGTCCCGCGGATGACCTCTCGCCAGTGGCACCGGTTGCGCCAGCCGGGAAGCCCCGTGGCGACTGAGTCTCCTCACACGCCGCTGAGCGGATTCTTGAAGTGACCGTCTTGCACGGGCACCACGACTTCAAGGACGTGCTGCAGGACGCTGGAGGGCGAGCCCATGGCGTCGACGTTCTTGATGAGGGAGGCCTCGTAGTATTCCAGCACCGGCTTGGTCTCCCGGTCGTAGACCTCGAACCGGCGCCGGATGACCCTTTCGTCGGCGTCATCGATCCGGTTCTCCTTGAGCGCGCGCCGCCGCATCCGGGCCACCATCTTGTCAAGATCCGGGCAGACGAGGTGGATGACCTCGAGGACCTCGATGTATTCCTCCATCGCCTTGGCCTGCGCCACGTTGCGCGGGATGCCGTCCAGCACGAGAAGGTCCTCATGCGGCTTGTAGAGGCTGAGCACGGTCTGGGCGTTGATGTTTGATCGCCACATCTCGATCGTGAGGTCGTCGGGGACCAGCAGCCCCTTGGACGAGTACTCGACGAACTTCTTCCCGAGGTCGCTGGTCATGTCCAGCGCGCGGAACACGTCACCACAGGCCTGGTGGAAGAAGCCTGGAATCTTGCCCAGGATCTTGCCCTGCGTGCCCTTGCCCGCGCCGGGCGCGCCAAAGAGGAGGATCGTCTTGTATCGATTGGCCATGGGGAACCTGGTTGGAGGGGAACCTGTTTGGATCGTGGTCGGCCTGGTCGGGGCGGCTGAGGGAGCCTAGCGGCGCGGTGGCGGCGCTGCACCGGGCAGTACCCTCTGGCCATGGCGACCCTGCGCGGCATCCGAGGCACGTGGAGAATCCGTGAGGGTGCCGGAATCGGCGGCGAATCGATGCTGGAATCGTTCCTCCTGGGGCGTGGCATCCCGGAGGCGGAGTGGAGCTCGTTCTTGAAGCCCCAGGTCTCGCAGTTGCGGCCGGCCAGTGAGCTGCCGGGGGCGCGCGCTGCGGCCAAGGTGATCCTCGAGGCTTGCGAGGAGGGGCTGGGGATCGAACTCTTCGGCGACTACGACGTCGACGGGACCTGCGCGATCGCCATCCTGGTTCACGTGCTTCGGTTGCTCCGGCCAGGCGCTGACATCCACGGCACCATTCCGCACCGGATGGAGGGCTACGGGCTCTCCGTGGAGGGCATCGACGCGATTCACGAACGGCGGGGAGGCGTGCCGGGATTGTTGGTGACGGTGGACTGCGGCGTGACGGCGCATGCGGCACTGGCGCGAGCCAGCTCGCTTGGCTGGAAGTGCGTGGTGATCGACCATCATGAAGTGGCGCGCGAGGGGCTGCCCATCGAGTCGACCGTGGCCATCGTTCATTGGAACATCGATGGACTGGCCGATGAAGCGCGCAGTGCGACGCCGCTGTGCGCCGGCGCATTGGCTTGGAAAGTCGCGTGCTGCCTGGTGCAGGTGGCAACGGGTGCTTCGGCTTCACCTGAGGGCCGTCGATTGCTGTCGGACTTGCTGGCCTTTGCCGCGATGGCGACGGTCGCCGACGTGATGCCGCTCGTCGGAGAAAACAGGACACTCGTGTACTTGGGCCTGCGCCAACTGGCCGTCGCGGACCTGCCGGCCACCAAGGCGATCGTCCGTCACGGAGCCGGGCTGGTGAGCGGGAAGTCGTTGGACAGCATGGCGGTGGCATTCAAGATCGCTCCCACCCTCAACGCCGTGGGACGACTGGGCCACGCGCAGGAGGTTGCCGACTTTTTGTGCATGGACGGTGCGAGGGAGGGCGCGCTGGAACGGGCTGCCGCCGACATTCGCCGATTCCAGGATTTCAACGAGGAACGCAAGCGGGTCCAGCGGGCGACCACCACCGCGGCACTGGCGATGGCGAGGGAACAAGTGGCCCAGGAACAGCACGAAGTGCGCGGCGGGCTCTGCCTCTTCGACGCAGGCTGGCACCCGGGTGTCGTGGGCGTGGTGGCGGGACAGGTGTCGGAGCGGCTCGCTCGACCGACGATGGTGCTGGGCCTGGACACCGGCAACGGCATCTATCGCGGATCGGCTCGATCCCAGGGGCTGGCCAACCTGGCTGACGTCATCGACCAGTGCCGGGACACCATCACCAGTGGTGGCGGCCATGCGGCTGCCGGTGGCGTCACGGTCGAGGCGGGGCGAGTCGACCAGTTCGCGCGCGAGTTCCGGAACGCATGCGCCACGGCGATGCGCGGGTCAGCAGGACCGGAGCCGAAGTGGCTTGACGGCGAGCTTCACTTGGCGGACGCGCCTCGCGCCGCGGTGGACGACCTCTACCGCGCCGGGCACTTTGGCCACGGCTTCGCGGCACCTTGCTTCCTCTGCCGCGACTGCACGATTGCGGAGATCAGGGAGCAGAAGGGGAATTCGCTTGGCGTGTTTCTCACGCAGCCCGCCCGCGGCGGCGCCATGCCTCGGCCGCAACGGGCAGTCGTCTGGAGCGCCGACGAACTCGCCGCCCACCTCAGGGTTGGCGCGCGGGTCGATCTCGTCATGGAAGTGGCACCCGGCAACCAGCACTACGTGGATGCCACCATCCGCGATGTGATCGCGCCGGGTCGGTGATCGCCGTCAACGGCGCCTCACGCCACGACGAATCGGTCGCCTGGGTTGACTTGCTTCGGCGCGCGGGCCTGGCCTGTGGCCAAGGCAGTGCGCAGGTCATTCTCAGAGAGCGCCACCGCCGGGTCGACCTCGATCACGGCATCGACATCACCATCGCCGTTGCGCGGCGCACGAACGCCGCACGCCTCAAGCCACCTGGCCGCGCGCGCCACCTGGGCGGCCTTGCTGGTGGCGGGGCTGTCGCCGCCATCGGCGTTCTTGATGGGGGCGTACCACTCGTCGCGGCGCGAATCCACCACGATGGGCCGGTCCGCCAGCGGCAGGGCATCGAAAATGAAGGTCTCCAACTTGATGCCGTTGGGCTCGCTGGGGGCTTGCAGCACGCCGCCGGAGTCAAGGCACGGCACCTTCTTGTGCGCCACGTGGAAGGGGAGGGCCAGCCCGTCCTGCGTGAGTTGCTCGATGAACGCCAGCGACAGGGCGTGGACAGCGATGTTGCCCGCGCCATGGAGCAATCGACCATCGTCCAGCACGGCCGCCGCGAGTTCGGGAGGCATGTCGCTGTATTCGATGATGCCCACCCGGCCCGCGCGCTGGCAGAAGACGCCCACCTTCTCCGCGGCGCTCCGTCGCGAGACGCTGCGGGAACTCATCTGCCCGCCCGAGGATGGGTGCGTGGCGTGCAAGCCGAGGAAGAGGGGCTCGGCCGGATGCACCAGCGGGTTGTCCACCTGGAAGTAGGAGAGGTGTTCGACGCCGCGCCCGCGCAGCCGTGCCAGCTCGCCGCTCTCCGCGAGTGCGCGGATGGACCCGCCGTGGCCGTCGGGATTTGTCGCCAGCTCGCTGCGGTCACTGAGCAGGATCTTGCCACGTCTATCCAGGGCGGGCATCGTCCCCTGCACGATGAACCGTACCGTGCCGGGCGCCAGCCCCCACGAGCCGTGCGACTGGAAGAACTCGCGCGTCGGCACGTCATTCTGCGGGCTGGTCATCACGATCCAGTCCAGCGGTGCGCCAAATCGCTCGCGCAGTCCGCGGATCCCCTCAGCGAAGATCTGGAACAGGCTCCGCTGGGTGATGGGGCTCGCCGGGAACGTTCCCTTCGGGGCGTCCCAGCCCAGTCGCGTGCCCTGCCCACCGGCCACCGTGAAGCAGGCCACCTTGCCGGCCCGCAAGAGTGCCTCGCCGGCGGTGGCGTATTCCACCCATCCCTCGGGATGGGCGGGGATCACGTCAACGGCCTCGATGCGCGTGTGCGACGGCTCCGCCATTCCCGACTGCGCCGTCCCCAGGATCGCCGTCATCTCACGCGCCAGCAGGTCAAGTGGGAGGGCATCGCATTGGGCGAGCAGCGCGCGTGCCCGAGTCCCATCCAACTCCCCGATGAATCGAAGCACGTGTTCCTGCCCATGCGCGGCCAGGCGCATGCGCGTGCTGGCGATGGCGTCCGAGAGGGAAGTCATGGGTGCGTGGTGCGCCAGGGGCCGACGTTGGCGACTCAGTGGGCGATGGGCGCCTGTGGCTCGCTCCAACCCTCGGGGCGGTGTCGGACGATCTTGCCCGAGTGCAGGTAGATCAGCTGTTCGGCGATGTTCGTGCAGTGGTCGGCCATCCGCTCCAGGCTTCGGGTCACCCCCGTGAGCTTGAAGGCAAACCGGACGCCAAAGGCTCCAAGCGCCACCTGTTCCTGGGCGTGGAGCAGGATCTCGCCCTTGAATCGATCCACCGTGTCATCGAAGAGCAGCACCTGGCGCGCCACTTCCGAGTCACCGGTATCGAGCGCCTTGACGGCGTCGCGCACCATGCCCAGCACGCTGTTGGCCATCACCCGAAACGTCGGTGGGATGCGCTCGGTGGGGCGCTCGTGCGCCACGACGAACTCCGCGATGTTGACGGCGCAGTCGGCGATGCGCTCCAGCTCATTGTTGACCTTGACGATCGTGAGGATCGAGCGAATCTCAAACTCCCCCTTCTCGCCCATCGCCAGGAGAGGGATCGACTGCCGCTCGATGTTCACGTCGACCTGGTCGATCTGGTCATCGGTCTCGATCACCGACCGGGCCTTGTCCTGGTCGTGGGTGAAGTAGCACTCCACCGAAGCCGTGCTCAGCTCGAGGACCGCCCGACCCTGGGCCACGAGGTCCGCCTGCAGTTGCAGCCGTCGTTCGGAGAACGCACTCATCGACCGTAGGATACCCCGCTCTGGAAGTCTCGCGATGATTGAACTCGGCGTCAACATTGACCACGTGGCCACGGTGCGGCAGGCACGGCGCACGTGGGAGCCCGACCCCGTCTGGGCAGCGGTGGAGGCACACCTCGGTGGCGCGGACGGCATTACGGTGCACCTGCGCGAGGACCGACGACACATTCAGGACGATGATGTGCGCCGCCTTCGCGAGCTGGTCCACGTCAAGCTCAACCTCGAGATGGCGGCGACGGACGAGATGGTGGCGATCGCGTGCGCCCTCAAGCCAGAGGCCGCGATGCTGGTCCCCGAAGGGCGGCACGAGGTGACCACGGAGGGGGGGCTCGACGTGGCCGGCGATCAGCCAAGGCTGGCCGCACAGATCGCGCGCCTGGCGGATGCTGGCATTCGCACGAGTGTCTTCATCGATGCGGACCTCAGGCAGGTGGACGCGGCCGCGCAAGCCGGCGCGCACGTGTGCGAGCTGCACACGGGTCCATACGCGCACGCTTTCCACGCCCAGGGGAGGGACCCGCTCATGCCGGCCGTCGAGGCCGAGTTGGCGCGCCTGGGGAACGCCGGTGCGGCCATCGTTGCTGCCGGCATGCGATTCAACGCCGGCCATGCGCTCAACTACTTCAACGTGCAGCCAGTCGCGGCGCTCGCAGGCGTCCGCGAGCTCCACATCGGCCACTCGATCGTCAGCCGAGCCCTCTTGGTCGGCATGCGCGAGGCCGTCCGGGAGATGAAGCGGCTCATGCGCGAAGCGTGCGCTTCGGGCGACGCGCGTCGCGCCCCCCACGTCGAGCAGTAGCCTCCGACCAAGGACCACCACATGTCAACGCACAGCCTCGCCGGCGCCTGGACCGCCATCGTCACACCCTTCACGCCCGACGGCTCCGCGATCGACGTCGAACGCCTTCGCCAGCAGGTTCGATTCCAGGTGGACGGCGGCGTCCGCGGCATCGTTCCCTGCGGGACGACGGGCGAGGCGCCAACGCTCTCCGACGCCGAGCAGGATGTCGTGATCGCCACGGCCGTGGAGTCAGCGTGTGGCTCAGGCTGCCTGGTCGTCGCGGGTGCCGGCAGCAACTGCACGTCCCATGCGCTGGAGCGCCACCGTCGTGCCAAGGAGCTTGGGGCCCATGGCGGCCTCCAGGTCAGCCCGTACTACAACAAGCCCTCGCAGGAGGGGCTCTATCGCCACTTCATGTCGGTGGCCGATGGCTGCGACCTTCCGATCATCCTCTACAACATCCCGGGGCGGTGCGGCGTCGCCATCACGCCCGAGACGGTGGAGCGCCTGGCCCGCCACCCGAACATCGTCGCGATCAAGGAAGCGACGGGAAGCATGGATTCCGCGAGCGAGATTCGGCAACGCTGCGGGATCACGATCCTCTCGGGCGATGACTCGCTCACGCTCTCGTTCGCGGCAGTCGGTGCCAGCGGCGTCGTGTCCGTGGTGAGCAACCTCATGCCACGCGCCGTCGCCGACCTCTGCGAGCGATGCGCGCGGAACGACTTTGCGGCGGCGCGCGAGGGCCACGCCGCCCTCTTCCCGCTTTCCCGCGGGCTCCTCTCGCTGGACACCAACCCTGTGCCGCTCAAGGCGGCGATGGCGCTGCTCGGTCGCGATTGTGGAGCCCTCCGCCTCCCGATGCACCCGATCAATCCGGCGCACATGCCAAAGATCCAGGCCTTGCTCGCCGAGGCGGGCCTGGGCGCGGCGGGCATGACGCCGGGCCAGGGCAGGCGGACGGGCTGTTCGACGGTGGAGGCCAAGGGAGCGCTGGCGTGAGCGATCCGGCACCAACGGCACCCAACGACCTCGACTCCCCGCAATACGACGTCATCAACCTCCCGTACCGCCTGGCCGTGCTCTGCTACCTGTGGGACGCGCAGGGGCGATTGCTCCTCCTCCACCGCGCGAAGGCCCCCAATGCAGGCCTGTACTCGCCGATCGGCGGCAAGATCGAGGTGTCACGGGGCGAGAGCCCGCACCAGTGTGCGCTGCGCGAGATCGAAGAGGAATCAGGCGTCCGGCTGCAGTCGCACGAGGCGCGACTCTGCGGCATGGTCGCCGAGCGCGGCTACGAAGGGAAGCACCACTGGCTCATCTTCCTCTACGAGGCCACTCGGCCGATCGCACACGCCGAAGTTCCCGTCATGCGGTTTGACGAGGGCACCCTGGAGTGGATCGATGAGGACCGCGTGGCGACGATCGGCATTCCGTGGACGGACCAGTCAATCCTGTGGCCGGCCATCCGAGCCCACCGCGGCGGATTCTTCGCGGTCGACATCGATTGCTCGGTCCGCCCGCCAACCCACCGGATCGTCGAGAGCTGGGGTCCGGTCGGACGCTAGAAGCCAGCCGCCTTCGCGCAGCGGTCGCAGCAGTCCGCGGCCCGCTCGGACGTCGCGGCTTCGGCAATGACTCGCACGATTGGCTCCGTGTTGCTCGCGCGCAGGTGCACCCAACCATCGGGCCAATCCACCCGAAGTCCATCGCCGTCGGTCAATCGATCGCCCGCAAAGGCCTTGCGAACCCCCGAAAATGCGCGCTCCAAGGCCTCTCGCCCACCCACCGCGGAGAGGTCCAGCTTCCGCTTGACCATCGCGTACCGGGGGAGCTCGGCGGTCAGGACCGAGAGCCGCTTGCCCGTCGAGGCCAGGAGTTCCAGGGTCAGGGCCATCGCCCCCAGCGAGTCGCGGACCCAGCAGACGCCGGGGAGGATCACGCCGCCATTGCCTTCGCCGCCAACCAGCGCATGGTGGGCCCGCATCCCGGCGACGACGTTGGCTTCGCCCACCGCGGTGCGCACGACGGAGGAGCCGGGGTGGGCCGCGCAAAGGTCATCGACCATCCGGCTCGTCGAGAGATTGGTGCAGACCACGCCGGGACCGGAGCGGTCGAGCATCCGGCGAGTGCAGAGGGCCAACGTGCACTCTTCACCGATGAACCGTCCCCGTTCGTCAACCAGGGCGAGTCGATCCGCGTCGGGATCCTGCGCAAATCCCACGGCCGCGGCGCCGCTCGAGGCGACCGCTCGCATCAACTGCCCAAGATTGGCTTCCAGCGGTTCCGGGGTGTGGGCGAAGTCGCCGGTTCGCTCGCCGTTGAGGTGCATGACGTCGCACCCCAATCGATCCAGCAGCAATCGTCCGCTGGCGCTCCCGCCGCCATTGACGCTGTCGAGCACGACATGGAAGTGAGCCGCACGGATCGCGGGGACATCGACCAGGGAGAGGACACGATCGACATGGCGCTGGTCTGCGTCGTGGTCCCGGTGGTGGGTGCCGGCACCAAGTGGACCAGCCCAATCAAGTTGGCCCGCCTTGAACCGGTCGATGATGGCCTGTGCGATGCCCGGTGGAGGGGCGAGCCCGTCCGAATCGAGGGCCTTGAGGCCGTTCCATTCGATCGGGTTGTGGCTCGCGGTGATGACCATCCCGCCCTGCGCCGAGTGCGCCCGGATGGCCACCGCGACGGTCGGCGTGGCGACGATCCCCACGTCGATGACGTCGCAGCCCGCAGCCATCAAGGCGCCCGCGACCGCGCGGCCCAGCGAGTCGCCGCTGGCGCGGCCGTCGCGCCCAAGCACCACGTGCGGCCGTGCGAAGGATTCCCTGAGGTGCGAGGCGAAGGCGGCGGCGAATCGAGCGGCCACGTCCGGTGTCATCGAGCGCCCGACCAGCCCGCGCGCACCGCTGACCGAGAGCATGAGTGGTGCTTCCATCGACGGAAGCGTACTGACGCCGAGCGGTCCTATACTGGCTGGGTTATGTTCGTCTTGAGCGTGGATCGCACCTTCTCTGCGGCGCACCAGGTGCGCGTGTCCGGGGAGATGGAGCCACTCCACGGACATGACTGGCGCGTGCGGGCATCGGTTGAGGGGGAGGCGCTGGACGCCGACGGGCTGTTGTGCGACTTTCACGCGCTGGAGCGAGCCGTCGACGAGGCGATCGCCCCCTGGAAGGGCCGGACCCTCAATGATGCGCGCCCATTCTCTGCCGATCACCTGCCCACGGCCGAGCACGTCGCACTCGCCATTGCCCGCGCCGTCTCGCCGCGAATCCCGGCCGGTGCCCGGCTGGCGCGCGTGAGCGTCACGGAGGCACCCGGCTGCGAGGCCACGTTTGTCCTGCGCGAAGGCACCATGGTTGAAGGAGTCACACCGTGAGCGAGACTGCCGCGACTCGAGACAGCGATCCCACGCCGGCCGGAACCGTGGTCGACACCCAGTCCCCGGATCGATTCCTCTTCCGGGACGTCCAGTGGCTGCAGTTCAACAACCGGGTGCTCGCCATGTCGGAGGACGGCCGGACGCCGCTCCTGGAACGGGTCCGGTTCCTCGGCATTTTCACGGCGAACCTCGACGAGTTCTTCATGAAGCGCGTCGGCGCCCTGCGCGACACGCCGGAGGATCGCGAGATGCGTGCGACGATTCGCGCCATGGTCGCCGAGCAATGCGAGCGACAGTCGGCGTGCTGGCAGTCCGTGCTGCTCCCGACCCTGAGGGAGCACGGCGTGGACGTGCTGCAGTGGGCCGACCTGGATGAGGCAGAACGGGCGGAGGCGCGTGCGTGGTTCCGGACGGCATTGTTCCCGATCCTCACGCCGCTGGCCATCGACTCCGGCCACCGATTCCCGTTCATCTCCACGGGGAGCCTGTCGCTGGCGGTGGCGCTTCGCCGGCCTGGTTCAGAGGAGCACTTGTTCGCCCGCGTCAAGATCCCGGAGCAGCCCACGCGCATGTACCAGTTCCAGGGATCGCAACGATTCATCTTGGTAAGGGACCTGGTGACGGAGTGCCTGGAGGACCTGTTCCCGGGCATGGAGATCCTCCACTCCATGCCGTTTCGGGTGACGCGTGACGCGGAGATCGAGCCCGACCCCGAAGAAGGCGAGGACCTCCTGCATGCCATCGAGCAGAAACTGAAGGAGCGTCGGTTCGGTCGCGTCGTCCGACTGGAGGTTCCGAGGGCCCCGCAACAGCGGATGATTCGGTTCCTCATGTCGGAACTGGAAGTCAGCGAGGGCGAGGTCTACGAGATGGACGGCCTCCTGGACTACCAGAACCTGAATCCCGTGGCTGACCTGCCGAGGAAGGAACTGCACTGGCCAGCCTGGCTTCCTCGGCGACCTCGAGACCTGGCGAAGTCCGGCAATGACATGTTTGCCCGCATCCGTCGCGGTGACATCCTGGTCCACCACCCGTACGAGTCATTCGACGCCAGTGTCAGCCGATTCATCAGCGAAGCCGCGTCCGATCCACACGTGCTCGCCATCAAGCAGTCGCTGTACCGGACGAGCGGCGACAGCCCGTTCGTGGCCGACCTCATCAGGGCCGCCGAGCGAGGCAAGCAGGTCGCCGTCCTGGTCGAGCTCCGTGCGCGGTTTGACGAGGCCAGGAACATCGAGTGGGCCAAGCGGCTGGAGCGCGCCGGCGTGCACGTGGCCTATGGGGTCCTCGGACTGAAGACGCACACCAAGACCGCCTTGGTGGTTCGAAAGGAGTCCGATGGCCTGCGCTGCTATGCGCACATCGGCACCGGCCACTACAACGCGCGGACCGCCTCGCTCTACGAGGACCTCGGGCTCTTCACCTGTGACCGCGTGATCGGTGACGACCTGGTCGGCCTCTTCAACTACATGACCGGGCGGTCCAGGCAGACCGCATTCCGCAAGATGCTGATCGCTCCCGTGGCGATGAAGCAACGATTCCTGGAGCTCATCGAGCGTGAGGTGGCGCTGCATTCAGCCTCGTGCCCAGGCCGGATCGTGGCGAAGATGAACCAGGTCGAAGACAAGGGAATCATCGACGCGCTGTATCGGGCCAGCCAGGCTGGTGTCCGGGTGGACCTCATCGTGCGCGGGTTCTGTTGCCTCAGGCCCGGGGTTCCCGGGCTCTCCGAGAACATCCATGTCCGCTCGATCATCGGGCGGTTCCTCGAGCATTCCCGGATCTTCCACTTCGGCGCCGGACGCGCCGATCCGCTGGAAGGTGACTGGTACATCGGCAGTGCCGACTGGATGTACCGGAATCTCCAGACCCGCGTGGAGGCCGCGACGCCGATCGAACTCCGTGCACATCGCGAACGGCTGCTCCACATCCTCCGCATTGAACTCTCCGACACCCGGCAGGCCTGGGCGATGCAGCCCGCTGGGGAGTACCTCCCCGACTCCGCCTCAGGGCTTGGATGGACGATCGCCGAGCCAGACGGTTGGAGCAAGGCGGCCGATGCGGAAATGGGCACGCACCAGCTGCTGATGGGCGAGGCCTGCTCGCACTGACGGGGCCGCCGAGTCCCGTGGCGCGGCACCTATTCCGTCGCGCTCGGGGGAGCCGAGTCGTGCCCGAGCACGCTCCCGGACACTTCAAATCCAACGGTCGGGTTTGGCCATCCGAGGTCGTGGATCGTCTCCATCAACTTCTGTCGCCGGCTGTAGACGACCGTCCCCGAGGCGGTCCAGTGGGTCGAGTCGACCGGGGTGCCCGGGAGCACCAGCGGGAGGGAAATCGTCGCTGCGCTATGGCCAGGCAGTGTCCGTGAAGCCATCCAGCGCGACGGATCGAAGTCTCGGCCACCGCACTGTCCACCGTACTCCCAGCGCTCCAGGGCGAGCGGCGTGTCCGAGGGATTCGAGATCGAGAGCTTCAGCGAGTACTCGCTGGCCTCAGGGGTGGAGTTGACCAATGCCAAGCCCACGATCTCGACCTTCGGCGACGAACAGCCGCTGGCAAGGATTGCCGCGAGCGCCATGGCGATTCCCGCCGTCCCGCGCAACGAGTGGCGTCGCCGAGGGCGACCAGGTTGGAACGTGGCATCGACGGGCATCGGCACGGCAGAAACTCTACCGTGGCCCAGCGTGGTCCGGGAGTTCTCCAGCCATAGCATGGCACCGTGGACCTGATTGCGAGCAGCACTCGAACTCGTGCGTGGCGGCGCGCCGTGGGGCCGATTTCGCTGCTGTCGATCCTCGCGCCCCTGTGGTCGACCACAACGTTCGCCCAGGATGCCGCCCTCGCGAGTGTCCCGGATTCGCCCACCTGCCACCAGTTGCTGCTGCAGGCGACTCTCCAGGCCGAGTCCAATCCGCAGGGGGCGATGCGCACGCTCGAGCAAGCGCTCAAGACGCCAACGGCGCTCGTGCCAGTGGACGCCGAGGCGACCTTGTTCCGCCCTGTGCGTGCGGAAGCCCTTGCGTTGCTCTCTCGCGCGCCGGAACTGCTCCACGCGTGGACCGAGTCCATCGGCCCTCGAGCCGACCGCGTGTTGGAGCGTGAAGGGCCCCTCGAGGCGTGGCGACGATTCCCGGCGACCGGTGCCGCGGTGCAGGCGGGCCTTGCGATGGCGCGCGATGCGCTGGCTCGGGGAGCCCCGGCCGTCGCCTCCTGGCGACTGGACCAGGTCAGGCACGATCCCGCATTCCAGGCGGCCGACGAGGGGACGTGGCTTCGGATGCGGGCGATTGCGGCATGGGGAGAAGGGGACCAGCCTGGTGCGCAAACGGCGGCTGATCGACTCGGAGCGCTCGAGGGACCCGAGGCATCCGCCCTGCTGCGCGAGCGGTTTGTCGGTGCCCCGTCCGTCGCTGACGCATCTGGGTCGCCGCTGGACCGGATCGCCGATTGCGACCTGACCATCGTCCCCGGCGAGCCGTCTTGGCGCGTGGCGTTGGGAGACACGCCGCTGGAGCGCGCACGACGTGCGGCCACGGATCGAAATGATCCGCAAGAAGATGTCGATGCGCAGCGCGAGGCTGGCGCGTTTCGGTCCATGCTCCCGGTGGAATCGGACGGGAAGCTCCTCGTGGCCTCTGGCGGGGCGGTGGCGGCCTTCGACGCACTCACCCATGTTCGCCGTTGGTCAGTCGGGGGTACCGCGCTCGCGTTCGCGCCGACGGGTGATCCGGCACCGCTTTCCATGCCCGTCGCCTCGCACGGCATCGCGTTCACCCTGCTCGGCCCGGCCCAGGCCCCGCAACGCCCGCGCATCCTCGTGGCGGTTGACATTGACGACGGGGCGATCGAATGGATGGCGGGACTGGGCCAGGTGGTGGGTGACATCGACGAGGAACAGTCGATCCCTGAAGGAGTCGGCATCCCCGTGGCGTGCGATGCCGGCGTGGCGGTGCAGACCCGTCGAGTGGATGCTCGCGCCCAGGCCACGGCGGAAGTCCACTCTTTCGAGGCCGGCTCCGGCAACACCGCGTGGACGGTGCTCCTGGGGACCGCCGCGCAGATCGGGGCAGCAACCAGAGAACCGACACAACTGCTGGTCCACGGCGGCACCTACCTCGTGCCTTCGACCGTCGGGACCTATGCGCGATTGGAGGCGGAGACGGGAGACATCCTCTGGCTCAGGCGGCTGCCATGCCCGCTCCGCGGCAGCGGCAGTCGAGGCCGGCCGTTCGAGCTTGGCACGGGCGCGATCGTGAACGGCCAATGGATGGCACTCTCACCCGACCTGCGGTCCATCGTGGCCTTCGACATACAGTCGGGAGGGCTCATCAACGAGGTTCCCACGGGGCCGGGGACAGCGGCGGGCCCCGTTCGATATCTCATCTCCACCACCGACGCCATTGTCGCGGTGGGGCGCGAGGTCCACCTCCTGGACACGACGATGCAGCGGCGAGTGTGGTCGCGCGAGGATCTTGTGCCCGCCGGTCGCGTGGTCCGGGCACGAGTGGGCAGCGTTGATGCCCTCGTGGTCCCCCGTGACGGCATCGTCACCATCATCGATTCCGCGACGGGCTCATCGATCGCCGAGCGCGGCGCTCCCGCTGCCAACGTCGTTTCCGGTGGGATCGGTCTCGCCGCCGCCACGGAGTCAGAGTTGCTGGCGTGGGTGCCCACGGACAACGCACTCGATCGGCTGGTCCGGACCCTGCGCGACGAGCCAGGCAACCTCGCCGCGGCCTGCGCCCTCCTGGACCTCACGGTTCGATTGAAGGATGACGCGCTGCTGCGGCAGGCCCTCGAGTTCCTGTGCGCCGCGGTCCAACTCCTCACCGACCCAACCGACGCCGACCAGATCTCCCTCGCCGCGGCGATGGGCAGAGCCAGTTCCGAGCCCGCGATGCCGCATGCGTTGGTCGCTCGGCTCTTCGATGCCATCGATCACTCCGCTTTCGGCGGAGAGTTGGTTGCCCGGGCCGGCCTGGCCAAAGCCGAGTGGCTCTCGCGCCACAACGAGGCGAAGGCCGCCGTGCAGGCACTCTGGTCCATGGTCCATGACCCCCGGCTGGAAGCCGTGATGATCCCGGCGCAGGTGTCGACGCCGGTCAGCCAGCGTGGGACGCCCGCGCTCACCCGTGCACCCGTCGCTGCCGGAGCGCTCCTGGCCGCAATCACGAGCCTTGGACAGGCGGCATGGCCAAGCGCCCACGATGCGCCTTCGAGCCAATGGATCACACGTCTCAAGGAAGAGGGCCGCCCGGCGACCGCCCCTGTCTCCCCCGGCAAGCCATCGTCCAGTCCATCGGCCGCGGTGTTCGCTGAGTCGCTGACGGACTTCGTCCGCATCCCTTGCCATCCGCTCGCGATCGAGCCGGCCTGGCCGGTAGAAGACATCGTCCTCGGGTGGCGCCCGGGAGCGATCGAGGCGTACTCGCTTGATCGCGGTGAGTTGGCATGGCGTGTGGCGACGGCTGGCACAAGCCGTCCCACCACCCTCCGGCTCGCTGACGGGACCCTCGCCGTGATCCTGGCTGACGCCGTCATCGCCCTGGACCCCGCCACGGGATCAATCAAGGCACAGTGCCGCGACCTCCCCTCGGCCCTCGGGCTGGAGGACACGATCAACGTGACGATCCCGCGCCGCACCTCGGCGGTCGTCATGCACTCCACGGCGATCGCAGACGCCGTCGTGATCGGCAGCGACCAATCGGTTGCCTGCCTCGAGCCCGTCGGAGCGGCTCTCGTCCCGCGATGGACGTGGAGCGAGCCGGGTGCCGCGGTCGTCGGCCTGCACCATGCGGACGGAACGGTGTGGGTCATCGCGCAACGCCTCGGGCCGGACGGAGGTCCCCAGGGGCTTGTTCAGGCACTTGATGCCACCACGGGGGCATCTCGCGGGCAGCTGGGGGAACTCCCCTGGACGCAGGCGCGAAGCGCCACGCCGATCGACGCGGACTCGCTTGCACTCACCCTCGGCACTCGCTTGCTCTGCATTCGGTCATGGAATGATTCACTGCACATCGACTGGGAGGTCCCCGGCGCCTCAGTGAGCAAGGCCTATCCGTCTGTTTTCGCGCTTGGCCCCTTGCTCGTCCCATCGGGGGTGACGCGCATGGTCGCCCGACGTGGCTTCGATGGCCGTCCGGCACCGTTCGGGGGTGACGAGACCGGTGCCCCCACGGACTCCGTGTCTTGGTTGCCGTGCCCAAGGGGCGCCGTTCGATGGGCGGCCAGTTCGATCGAATCGTTTTCGCTGGAGGGACTGTTGGAGGGGGCAGCAGCCATCCCGCCGGACCGAGTCGTCCGAGCCGCTGCGACTGATGGGGGATTGGCGGTGGCCCTCCTGCAAGACAGCGCCGGGCCGCTGGGTCTTCAGGTGATTCAGCAGCCCCAACGGCTGGAGATTGCCATCTTTGACCTCGCCTCGGGCCTCCGCTGGGCGGGCAGTCCAATCGCGTGCCCGGAACTGGAGTCCAGGCTCCCACCCAGCCGGGTGGTCTTGGGTCGACGTGCGATCGCGGTGGCCACGCAGTCCGGTTACGTCCTCGCCATCGCCGGGCGTCAGCCTTCGGCCCCGGCTGCCCCATCCCCGGCCAGTTGACAATCCCGGGAACGGCTGCGATATTCCCGCCACTCCTCGGAGGCACGACGACATGGTTCTTCTCAATCAACAACACCCATGGGCCGGATGCTCCGGACCTGTAGACACGATTCTCACCCGACTCGAGCCAGTGTGGCTTGACGGCTCCCCGTCCACCGAACTGAGGCCTGCATGGCTTGAGGCGATCGTCCAGGCGCGTCCCGGGGTCGAGGCAGCCCGCAAGTCGAAGAAGTCAGGGGACGAAGACGAAGACGAGGACGAGGACGAAGACGAGGACGAAGACGAAGACGAGGACGAAGACGAGGACGAAGACGAGGACGAAGACGAGGACGAAGACGAAGACGAGGACGAAGACGAAGACGAGGACGAAGACGAAGACGAGGACGAAGACGAAGACCTCTTGGAAGATGAGTCAGAGGACGACGAAGACGCAGAGGATGATGAGGAAGAGGACGACGACGAGTTCGCCGGTTACGACGACTATCGCGAAGAGGAATAGTCGGCGTCAAGGCGCCTAGTGTGGTCGACCGTCCGGGGGATGCCGTCTCGCGGATTGCTCCGAGCCGGGTTCCAGACTTCCACTGCCCTAGGGGTTGGGTCAGGGGTTGGCCGGAACGTCCGGCTCCAGGATCGGGGCCGCTGTCGGCGCCGCTGCAGGAGCCGGGGCCGCTGCAGGAGCGGGAACTGGCGCGGCTGCTGGAGCCATTGCTGCGGTGGGGGCGGGGGCCGGATCGACGTCTCTCGGAACGGCCTTGCCCTCGAAGATCTTCTTCTTGGTCTCGTCGTCCAACTTCTTTCGCAGCGCCTCAAGCCGTTCCAGGTCGGCGGCATTGATCGCAGATGAATCGTCGGGGTTGCCCTGCACGACCGGTTGAAGGAAGATCAAGAGTTCCTTGACCGTCGTCGCGTTGTCCACCGACCCGAAGATCACGTTGAAGGGGGGGATGTCGCTCAGGAACGGGATGCCGTCCTTGCTGTTGTTCTCGGTCTCGATGCGGATGCCCGAGAGCACCACCGTCTGGCGATCCTTCACCGTGACCGTGGTCTTCGTCTGGCGGCGATCGATGACAGGATTGCCGCCCACCTGAAGGCTGGCGGCGCTCGTGGTGTTCACGTTCGAGAGCAAGACCTCGACATCCATCGCGACGTGGCCGTCGGCCGTGATGCGAGGGCGGACATTCAGGCCGATGCCGACCGGCACCTGGACGTAGCTCGCCGTGGTGCCGGCTGCGTCAGAGGTCGACCCCTCCTGGAAGGGGACGTCCTGGCCAGTGAAGAACTTGGCCTCTTGGTTGTCGCTGGTGAAGATCTTCGGCTCCTGCAGGATGCGGACGGAGGTCTTTTGCTGCAGGGCCTGCAGCACGACGTCGGCGTTCACGGTCCCCTGGAACAAGAAGTCCGTAAAGATGCTCTCGAAGTCGATGTTGTCGCGCGTGTACTCCGTCGTGGTGCTCGAGATGATCGAGTCCACGGGATTGGAGGCCGAGACGGTCCCTTGCGGACCAAACTTGATCCCCATCGCGAACTGGTCGCCCAACTCCACCTCCGCGAGCGTGGCCTGAATCATGACCTGCCGGCCGGGCTTGTCCAGTTCCTTGATGACGTCCACGAGCGCGTCGGTGATTTCCGGGGGCGCCAGGACGAGGAGCGAGTTCTGTCCTGCGTTGGGGACGATGCGGCTCTTGCCGATCAACGCGCTGACTTCGGCCTGTGGATCCTGGTTGGCGCCACCCGTGCGCTGCTGCCACGGGAACCGAATGGTCTGGTTGGACCCAGTGGTTCCGCCAACCGTTTCCGTGCTGCCGGATCCTGCGGTCTCGAAGTTGATGCCGCTCAGGCCCTCCTCCGGAGCCGCGATCTCCGCCTGCGCACCGGGAGGCGCCAGGATGGCGTTCACGATCTCGCTCACCTCGACCGCGCTGGCGTACTTCAGCTCAACCACCCGTGGGGCGCCCGCGAGCACGGGCTGGTCAAGTTCCTCGACCATCTTGTCCAGCCAGGCAAAGTTGTCGGGCGTCTTGCTGAGAATCACGAGCCGGTTGGAGTCCGGGTACGCCTCGATCTGGAAGATGTTCTCGACGGCGGCCGTCGCGCCGGTATCGCCGCCGCCGCCCTGTGCGCCAGCCACTCGATTGCCTTGGCCACCGCGGCCAGCATTGGAAGATGCCCCGCCGCCCCCGAGCAAGTTCTGGAGGATGTCCTGCACCTTGAGTGGATCAGTGTGCTTGAGCTGGTAGGTCCTGAAGAGGCTGCCGTCGCGCTGTGGGTCGATGTCCCACACGTCGCGGATCAGCCCCCTGATGTCCTTCATGATCTCAGGCTCGGCGCGGACCGTGATGCTGTTGGTGGCGGGGATCACCGAGACCAACAACGACTCCGAGGTGCCAACCTGCACGGGTGCGCCCTCGGCGCCGGCGCGGGGGTTTCCACGATTGCCCTGGTTGCGGGCCGCGCTGGACGCCCCGCCGCTGGCCCGCGAGGCGCTGAACAGTTCCGTGATGACGCCGGAAATCGTCTGTGCATCGGCATACTGGAGCCGGAAGGTCTCTGTCCGGATGTCCTGGAAAGGTGGGACGTCCAGGATCGAGATGAGTTCCTGGGTGCGCTTGCAGAGGGCGACGTCGCCCTCGAGGATCAGCTGGTTGGAGGAGTTGTCCACCTCGATCTTGGCGTAGTCCGGGAGCGAGGCGTTGATCCGGTCGAAGATCGCGGAGGCCTTCGTGTTCCGGACCTGCCACACCTTGATCACGAACTGCCCGTTGTCGGCCATGCGGATCACGTCGGTGTCGGGGCCGAGGACCGTGATCGGCTGGAGCTTGGTCACGTTCGACAGCGAATCCAGCATGATGAACTCAGGCGTCTCCACGACGCCGATGTCATTCAGGCGAAGCGCCTGGAAGATGAGTTCCAGCGCCTCGCGCTTCGTCACCAGCTTGTCGTTCATGATCGTGACCTGCGTGTTGCGGAGCGCGGCGCTCTTGGGGAGCACCGTCTTTCCCGTGTATTCCACGATGATCGGGATCAGCGACTCGAAGGGTTGGTCCCGGAAGTTGCACGGGACCAGTTCATCATCCAGCTCGCGCCGGTCGGGCCGATACCCGACGCCTTGGGCCGGTGCGCGTTGTGCGGTGGCGGGGGAAGGGCTCGTGGCAGCGGCCGGATCGGCCGTCGCTGCTGGTGCGGTGTCGGGGGGCGAGGACGTCGTCGTGTCCGTCGGCGCGGGAGCCGAGGGTTGCGGATCTGGATCGGTCGATCGGCTTGACGACTGCCAGGCACTGGCCGACGCCGCCACGGCGAACGCCAGCAACGCACCAGCCGCATGGGCCCAGGCGCCCAGGTGGCGAACGCGGCACGTCGGCTTGGTCAAGGAGCAGGGATGCGGGCGAGATGGCGCGTGCAGCATGATCGTGTCTCGGGGTGGGGGATCGGGTTCAGGAGGCTGATCCCTGCGGCGGAGGAAGTTGTCGAACGTGGTCCAGCAGCAGTCGCTGTTCACTGTCAAGTCGGGCCTTGAGTTCCGCATCGATCTGCGGGTTCTTCTTGGCGTCTCGGATGCGCGTCAGGGCTGCCATCACGTCGTCACGGCTCATCGCCTTGATGGCCTCCTCGGTCAACGGTTCAGGCGCGGACGAGCCATCCGTGGCCGGTGGCGGTTCTTGGAAATTGGGATCGGACTCGGGGGGCGGTGTATCTCCCTGCTCTCGCCCGCCCCTCGCCGCATCCTCGCCTTCATTCGCTTCAGGATCAACCGGGGGAGCAGGTTGTTCGATGAATGGGCGAATGCCAGTGGCCGCTCCCGTCGGCAGCGTCGCGGAACTCCATGGCTGCGACAGGCTGGCGAGCGACGCGGCACCGAATGCGTCCACGTCATAGGTCCCACCAGCGTGGGCCAGCCTGACCGTCCGGGCGTCGATGATTTCGAGGACCTTCACGCCGCCTGACTCCTCGCCGACGCGAATGATCTTGGCGTTGTCGAAGATGACGCCGGACGGCATCATCCCCTTTGGCTTCGGACCCGTGTACGTCGCAGGGACCACTGGCTCGACTGGTGCCGGTGGCGGCGGAGGAGGGGGTGGCGGCGGCGGGGGGGCAACCACCACGCGGCGAGGTGGCGGAGTCGGTGGGGCGAAGAGGCTCCGGCCGGCCGTTCGGCGCACGCAAAGGTCGCGGAACGACTCGGCGTCCGAGAGCGTCTCGGCAAGGGGGTCTTCGGGAATCGCCGAACTCGGCGTCGTCAGCGCCGTGCCGAGGCCAAGGATGCCATCGGCGATCGTGATCGCCCCAATGAGCGAGAGCAGGCACGCCACGACGAACGGGCCGGACCAGCGCACACCCGAGGGAAGGATGTTCCGGATGCCATCGATGACGCTCATGGCGTCCTCCGGGCACCGCGATTGCCGGCGATGACCCACGCATTGACCGTCAGGGCGACCGTCACACGCTTGGTGTTCTCGGCGTAGTCCATGCGCAGCGATCGAACCCCATCCACGGATTGGTCAGACTCCAGGTTGGCAATCACCTTGAACGCGTCCTCGGGGGACGACTCAAAGGTCACCTCGGCACTGACTTGTTCCACTCGCTTCCCCGATGGCAGTGCCCCGGCAAAACTACCGCTTGGGAGTTTTGCGCCAGACCGCGCCTCGAAGGAATAGTTGGTGATGTGGTTCCTGGCGAGCGCCACCGTCACCGCCTCGGCCAGGGCCTGGTTGCCGGCCGCGGCGTCGCGAGGCGGACGGAGATCGCCGTGGATGAGGATCAATTGGGTGGCAGCATGGCTGGATTGGGTGATCGAGTCCGCTCGTCGCAGCAACTGCTGCAGTCCGTCGGCCTCGGCACGCCATTCCTCGGCAATCCTCCAGGTCGTGTCCTCGAGCCCAAAGTAAATGGCGAGCGCACCCACCACGGAGACACCGAACTTGCCCGCAGGAGGGAGTGCGTGCCATCGGCGAAGGAGTGCCTCGATCCGGGTGTTCATGGAGCCTGCTTCAGCTTCTTGATTTGGGCAAGGAGCAGGTCGAAGTCTGCTCGCAACCGGGCCTTGGTCTCGTCGTCCACGCCGTTGACGTTGCGGGCCGTGGCGTAGCGAGGCAGCGCCGCCTGCGCCTCGGACAAGGTCATCGCCTCCACCTCGGCGCTCGTGAGCGCCGGCGGGATCTCGTCCTCCGTGCCGCTCGATCGAGTGACCGGTGCGCCTCGACGGGCCACGCCGTCGGCGCCGCTTCCCCCGGACAGGCCACGCTCGCGGGCACCCGTCGCGGCGTTCGCCGACCGGCCAGAGGACCCGGTGGCCTCGCCGGACCCTGCTGCGTCGGCGGGCTGGAGGTCAGAGGGCTTGACCGGCTCGCCACTGGCGACCGATTCTCCGACGCTGGCGCCATCGACCCCGGTGGGCGACCCAGGTGCGGGTCCCGTCGCGGCGGGAGCGCCTGCCGTGACATCATCCTCCGCGGGACCGTAGCGGCGGTCTCGCATGGTCTTCGCCGCAAAGTCCTGCTCCGCCGGGTAGGGCGGAATCAACGACGGACGGGCGACGGTGGCGTTGAGCACGAACTTCGTCAATCCACGCGCGTCGGTGGGATCCCAGTCCTTGGTGACTCGATCGAACACGCGCGAGGCGTACATCAATCGCTCCATCGCCAGGATGGCCTCTGCCCCGGAGGCGCTTCCAGCCGGCTTCGCCTTTCCGCGAACGGTCAGGTCGCCGCCTTGCGTGATGCGAATCTGCTCGACCTCGATCGCCTCGGGCGTGACGGCGGAGAGGTCGGCGAGCAGCTTTGACATGTTCCACGCGTGCTTGTCGGCATCGCGGTACATCGCCAGCCGACGTTCAGTCTCGACAACGCGCTCCCGGATCTCGGTGGGGTCCCCGCACGCCTGCTCCAGCACCAGGAGCCGTGCGCCGGCCAGGGCCATCGGAGCAAGGGCCACGACCAAGAGTGCCGCGACGGCTGTCTGCCATGCTCGACGCGGGTCTTGCAGGGACAGGATCGCCGAGGCCAGCATCCTGCGCTTCACGCGAGGCGCCGTGGGCTCCAGCGTCGCAAGCGAGGCGATCGTGCCTTCCCTTGGATCGGCGCCATCCGGATCCGCCAGGGCGATGTGAGCCGCCACCGCCAACGCGCCGAAGTCGTGCCACCAGGCGTGGTCCTCCGGGGCGCCCTCGAGGTCCAGCAGCCTGCGAACCGAGAACCCGATGGCGTGGAGCGTGGAATGCATCCCATCGGGGATGGCCTCGATGGCGGACGCTGCCGCGTCCGTCGTGGCGTCCGGCCATCCGGCCATCGTCGCGGTCTCGGCCACGAACTGTCGCAGCACACGGCCAATGGACTGGGCTCCATCGTCGACCAGTCGCGTCGTCCGCGACGCCGCAAGCCCGCCACCGGCGAGCGTGACCGACGCGGCCAGCCCTCCCGCTCCCGGCTCCGGATCGGCGATGTCCTCTACCCACACGGCGAGGGCCGGTGAGTCGGCCTCGCGAGCCGCTGCCTCAACCGCAGCCAAGGTCAGGGCAGCCGGAGCGAGGTAGCGAATCGCCACGTCCGCGTGGGCCGATCGTCTTGTTCGACCCGTTGGTGCGATGGTGCTCGCCAGGCGCTGCGCCATTCGCAGCGAGCCGGCATCATCGAGCCACGTGGTCGCCAACGCAAAGCGCCCCGCCCGCGATCGGATGGATGGCGCGGATGCGACGGCCACTCGATAGGAGGGAGTGCCTTGCGCCACCATCATCTCGCGCTGGAGGGCGGCCGCCGAAACGGCCGAGGCCACGTCTTCGGTGGGGAGCGGAATTCCGGGGCAAAGGGTTGCCCCGCTGGGGAGCACCACCAAGACCCGGCCACAGGAGTGCGCCGCCAAGAGGGCCATGAGCCCGTCGTCCCCGACGGCGTGTTCGGCGGTGACGAACACGGGGCCGGTCGTCGTGCCTCGGACCACGAGCGCGCGTGAGCCCCCATCCTCGTGAGGGGAGGGGAGCAGGACCGTCAGCACGGCCTGGTCAACAGTCTGGTCTCGGCGATCGGCCACGTGTTCAGTTCTCTCGATAGCTGAGGATGGTGGCGGGCTTGGTGGATCGATCGACGGTGACGATCAACTCGGCTTCAGCGAGCCCGTTGAGGGATCGACCCTTGCAGGAGATGGTGTACACGTTGCTCACGACATCCAGATAACGGCCATTGGCCGCCAGCCATTGCGCATCAAGTCCTGCTTCCTGCAGGTCCAGTATGGAGGTGAACCCATCCCTCGCTCGATCTCGACGCGAGAGGAGGTTATCAGCCTGCTTCGTGGAGAGGTCGAAGAGGTGGACCAGCACGTCTCGGCTCATCGAGTTGACGTTCAGCTTCCCCGGCGCCGGCCGGGTGTAGTCGGTCAAGGTGCAGATGTTCAGGACCGAACGAAGCTGTTCGGGCGACAGGTCTGGTATCGACGAGTTCGCCGAGGAGGCGCCGGCGCTGGAACGCCCGGTCCGCCCCGATCCCCCCGACGTGGCGGCTGGTGTGGTCGCGCCGGTCGCCGCCTGACTCAGGGGCACCATGATCAGCGTTTCCAGCATCGGGTTGCTGGTCCGGGCGAAGGTGATCAGGCCGGCGGCGTGTTCGGCACTGAGGGACGGGATCGCCTCCCGGATCTCGTCGATGCTGGCGTGCTTGAGGTCGACCTTCGGCTTGCCGTCGATGGCACGGCCGGTGTCGCGGCTGGTCGAGGTGAAGAGTCGTCCCCACCCGCCGTCCAGGACGCCATCTGCGGAGTCCTCCGGCCAGGTGAGGTCTCCGTCATCCTCGTTCGGGTCCAGGCGGTTGTTCAGGTTCCAATCTTCCCCGCGCACGTCGGTCGGGTACGCGCCGGTCACGAGTTCCAGCTCGGCCACGCTGCGAAAGTTGGCATTGCGGGGCGAATAGCCCATGCCTCGGTTCAGGTAGAAGTCACCTTCGGCACCGATGGGTGACTCGTCGCTGTCCGTGTCGCGCCAGTCGATCACGGCATCGACCACGTCAGACATCATGTCCTGGATGTTGCCAAGCATCGCCTTGTCGGCGAGGTTGAGATTCATCCGAGCGTGTTCGTCAAGCGGGCCCGCCCATTCCACGCCATCCAGCACGTGGCGGATGTCGTACGTCCCCGTCCCCAGCTCCGTCGCGGCATTGGTTTCCAGGTCACGCAGCAGGGCGAGCGGGTTGTCTGGCTCGGGGTTCTCGGTGTCAAACTCCATGAGCGAAATCATCGTCTCGACCCCCGCACGCGCGGCCCATCGTGCCTGAACGCGAGCGATGGCTTCGCGCCCAAGCGTGGCCTGCCGAAAGCCGGCGACCTGGATGCCGGCCGCGATCAAGGCGAGCAGGGCCACCGACCAGACCACGATGGCCAAAGCGGAACCACGTCGTTGATTCACGGGCGCCCTCCGCCACCCGAACTGCCGCTGGGTCGATTGCTGCCGCCGCCACCACCACCGTTGCCTCGACTTCCGCCGATCGCACCGTTGCCGCGGCCACCGGCGTTGCCGCGGCCTCCACCGATTGTTCCGCTCCCGCCTCCTGGGCGCACTCCACCACCCATCTCCCCGCCTTCACCGCGCCCGCCGGGACGGCCGCCAGGGCGCCGACCCGCGGCCGCCCCGCCTCCGCCACTGGCCGCTGCGGAGCCAACCAGCGCCTGCGCGGCGGCAGTGGCGTCTGCCGCAGCCTGCGCCAGCGCGGCTGTCTCTTCTTCGGTCGGGGGCACGTACAGGGGTTCCAGCCGCTCCACCGGGACGATCGTGCGGAGGCTGATCATGTCCCGCGTGTCACGCCACTCGTCCTGCCCGGGTTCACGGCCGGTGGCCGTGACCGTCAGGCGCAACGCCCAGGGAAACCCATCGGCGTCGCTGTCCCACTCCTCAAACCAGTCCCATCCGTCGTAGGCCTCCACCTTGAAGGCAACGATGCCGTCGATGGCTGGCTCCGCGATGCCACCGGCGTCGGCGTACCGGTCGGGCACCTTGTCGGACCGAATCCACAGGGCCGCACCGGCAGCATCCTCTTCCACGCGGACCTGCGTCTCGTATTCCTGACCTTGGCCGCCGAAGTGCTCATCGGTGAGCGGGCGAAGCACCGTGTTGAAGATGAGGAGGTCGTCTCGATCGAGTTCTCCCAGCGGCGTGTCGACCGAGTCCGGCACGATCAGCACGCGAGAGTCGAACAGGTCGTCCGAGCGCACGAGCCCGGCCACCTCCTCGCGGAGGCGCTCCAGCGCGACGTGAGCCCGGACGCTCGCGGTGCTTCGGACCTTGGTGACCTCGCGGGCACGGCCCAGCTGCGACATGCTGATGGCGATGGCGCCGAGCACGATGGCGGCCACCACGCCCGCCACCAGGAGCTCCGCAAGCGAGAACCCTCGTCGTGAGTCAGCCACCCGCCTGCTCCTCCAGCTCGTCGTGTCGCGCCTCGCGGTCCATCGGCTCATCCGGGCGTCGGTCGCGCTCGTCATCCAGGAGTTCAGGCTGGACGGCGATGCGGGTGGCGCAGGAATGCTTCCGTCCCAGCGGGTCGGTCACGATCGCCGTCACGTCGTACGGCATCATGGGGGATTCCGGCGCCTCGAGGACGACCTCGTAGGAAAAGTCCTGCCACGGATCCTCGCACCCACCCGAGAGCGGCTTGTACGCCCCAAACTCGTCGGGGCCGGTGAGCAGGACTTCCCCGAGGAGTTCATCCAGGATCGCGGCTGCCGCGACCGCGAACTCGCCTCGACGCTGGTTGGCCAGCGACTGCGAGGAGACGCTCACGACGACGGCGATCCCGATCGCCAAGACCACGCCCGCGACCAGCACTTCCACCAGGGCGAAGGCAGGACGACTGTGGCCGGTCGGCCGGGAAGATTGGCTCACCACGGGTCCTGGTCCCTTCCCTCGGCGTCCAGGTCGATGGGGGCGCGGATGTCGGCCAGCTCGCCGGATCGATCATCGGAATCACGTCGCGCCCGCAAGGCGGCCGGCAAGAGCGAGATCGTGGTTTCCTTTCCCTCGCTCGAAACGACGAATGCGACAGTGGGCCGAGAGGACCCCGGGCGCGACGTCACCAAGAACTCGGTCGGGTCCATCGGCTCGCCATCCACGAGCACCTCCAGGAGCTCCGCCGGCGCGACGATCTTCACCGACGGCACCAACGTGTCCCCGCGCCAGGCGGCCCGTTCATCGCCCTCGGCGGCCTGCTCATCCATCACCACGAGCGAAATGTCGGCAGAGCCGGCCTCCCTCCAGAGCCCCACCTGCATGCTGCCCGTGCTCTCCCGGTACGCGAAGGCGGCGAGCAGCTGCTCGAGCTTGGAGAGCGTGAGTTCGTGCTGTTCCTTCCCAAGGCGGCCCAGCCGTGGAAGCATGACGCCGGCGAGGATCGCCACGATGGTCACCGCGATGATGACCTCGATGAGCGTGAAGCCTGGACGGGTGGATCGCACGTGGGCTACTTCTCGCCGTTGGTGATGTCCCCGTTCTCGCCCTCGCCGCCGGGCTGTCCGTCGGCGCCGTAGGACACGACGTCAAAGTCGAAGTTGACGACGCCGGGGATGATGATGATGTACGCATTGCCCCACGGGTCCAGGAGTGCCTTGGTGTTGGGCAGGTACGGGTCGTCGCCCTCGACCAGCACCTCGAGGTCGAAGTCATCGGACACCGTGCTCATCCCGTTGTCGGTGAGGTAGAGCCGGACCTGCTGGGCCAGTTGCGCGGCCTCCGACTGCGCTCGCTTGTCCTTGGCTCCGGCAATGAAGCGCCCCAGCCGCGGCACGAAGATGGCGGCCAGGATGGCGATGATCGTGACGGCCACGATCACTTCCATGAGGCTGAAGGCGCGACGTGCCTCTCGACGGGCATGTCGGCGGGCGCGGCCGCCGGTAAGCGATTCGGTCGGGTCGGTCTTGGGCATGGTGGTTCGCATGGGGGGGTCCAGTCGGGGAGCGGTGTGCAAGGCGGCAGTTGTCCGCCGGGTGGCGGCAGGGGACAGGGAGTGAGAGGCGGAAGGGCGCGTCACGCGCCGAGTGCCTCCTGCATCTGGAGGATGGGGAGGAGCATTCCGGCCAGCACGAAACTGGCGACCACCGCCATGATGACGATGAGCAGCGGGGGCAGCACGCTGGTGAAGACCTTGAGCGACGCATTCACCTGCCGGTCAAAGGCTCCGGCGGCATGCATCAGCATGGCTTCGAGGCGCCCGCTCTTCTCGCCGATGTTGACGATTTGCACGAGGAGTGGCGGGAAGAGGCCGCTTCGCTCCATGGGGTCGGCCAGCGAAGCACCGCTGGACACGCGTTCGGTGACCTCATCGATCGCGGTCATCATCGCCCGGTTGCCCAGCGTGTCGCGGACCACGCGCAGGGCCTGCAGGATCGGGATGCCCGCGGAGACCAACGTTCCAAGCGTCCGCGTGAATCGGGCCACCGCGATGTCCCGCGTCAGGCGGCCCAGGACCGGCACGCGGAGGATGAATCGGTCGAACGCGAATCGATTGGCTGGGACCGCCAGCCATCCCCGCCACGAGTACACGGCCCCGGCCACGGCGGCCAGGATCGCCCACCACCATGATTGGACGAAGGCCGCCACCCCCATCAGGATGCGGGTGGGCAGCGGGAGTTCCATGTCCACCTGGCCCACGATCCCGGCCATGATCCGCGGCAACACGAAGACCACCAGCACGACGACGCTCATCGCGATGAGTCCGGCGACGATGAGCGGGTACACGGTCGCCGACGTCACTTCGCGGCGCAACTCGACTTGACGCTCCAGGAGGTCCGCCAGCTGGTGCAGCACCTCGGCCATTCGCCCCGTGGTGTCGGCCGCACGAAGCATGCCGACGGTCATGTCGTCAAACGGTGGGCCGTACTCCGCGGCGGCCTGGTGGAGCGGACGGCCGGCCTCGACTCGTTCGACGACAAAGTCCAGGATGGCGGGAAGCGCCTTTCCGCCGGCCTGTCGACGCACGGTTTGCAGCGCCTGGAGCAGCGGCAGCCCCGCCTCGGTGGCCGTCGCAATCTCGCGCACCAGGTTCGCGAGGTCGGCACGCTTGATCGATGGCCGGCCGCTGGGCCGGACGTGTGCGGCGCGAGGCCTTGGTCGATCGCCGCGGTCGCGCTCCTGCTTGACGCTCCCCAGCGCCTCCAGTTCCAGCGCGGCAATCCCGCTCTGCGCCAGCTGGCGAAGCGCCGACGCGCGGTCATCGGCTGCAATCGTGCCAAAGGCATTCGCCCCGTCAGGGCCGATGAACCTGTAGCGAAACTCGCTCATTGCGGCCGCCTTGCCGCGCAACCGGGATCATGCTCAGCCATCATCGATGTCCTGCGTGGCGCGCAAGACCTCCGACACGGTGGTGAAGCCCTGTGCCGCCTTGAGCATGCCGTCATCGCGCATGTTCAGGAAGTCGTCGCCAAGCAGCGCGCGGAGTTGCCCGGCGTTCTGGTTGGCACTGACGCCTGCACGGATCGCCGTGTTCAGTCGCACGAGTTCGAAGTAGCCGATGCGCCCGCGGAACCCGCTCCCCTTGCACTCGTCGCAGCCGGCGCCGGCGAATGCCCCGTGCTGCTCGAAGAGTTCGCGCTCCTCGCCACTCAGCCTCGCCAGCAGGTCTTCGCTCAGCGGCGTCCCCACGCGGCAGGACTGGCAGACGCGCCGGCCCAGCCGCTGCGCGAGGAGCCCTTCCAGCACGCTGGCCACCAGGTACGGCTCCGCGCCCATGTCGACCAGCCGGCCGACAGAGCTCAGGGCGTCGTTGGTGTGCAATGTCGAGAGGATCAAGTGGCCGGTCAACGCCGATCGGATCGCGATGTCGACCGTCTCAGCGTCACGGATTTCGCCGACCAGCACGACGTCCGGATCCTGTCGAAGGATCGCGCGCAACCCCGTCGCAAACGTCAGGCCTCGCTTCGGGTTCACCGGGATCTGGTTGATGCCGTTGAGTTCGTACTCCACGGGGTCTTCGATCGTCAGGATCTTCTTCCGCGGGTCGTACAGCTTGGAAAGCGCGGCGTAGAGCGTGGTTGTCTTGCCGGAGCCTGTCGGTCCCGTCACCAGCACCAGCCCGTGAGGCTTTTCGATCAGCCGGTCCATCGTGCGCCGGTGGGCCTCGTTCATGCCCAGGCTCTGCAGGTTCAGCTGCAGGTTGGACTTGTCGAGGATGCGCATCACGACGCTCTCGCCGTAGATCGTCGGGACGGTCGAGACGCGGATGTCCACCTTGCGACCCTCGAATCGCAGCGCGATGTGCCCATCCTGCGGCACGTATCGCTCGGCGATGTTCATGTGGGCCATGATCTTGATGCGGCCGATGATCGCGGCCTGCAGGTGCTTGGGGGGCTGTGGCTGCTCGACCAGCACGCCGTCGATGCGATACTTGACCTTGAGCTCGCTCTCGAAGGGCTCGACGTGCACGTCCGACGCGCGAGTCTGGATCGCCTCCAGCAGGAGCAGGTTCACCAGGTTGACCAGCGTCGGCTGCTCCGCCATGCGGTGGAGGTCATCCGCCTCGATGGCATCCAGGTTGTGCTCGACTTCGGGAGCCGCATCGTCCTCGCCTCCGAGGCTCTCGGCCATGCGTGCGGCCGTCGTCCCGTAGGCGCGGCGCAGCAGTTCGCGGAACGTGTCCTTGGTGGCCCCACTGCGCATCACGCTGCGCCGCGTGACCGCCGAGACCTCGTCCACGGCCGTGAGGTTGAACGGGTCGTCTAGGACGATCACCAACCGATGGCCCTCGAACCGGACCGGCACGACGCCGAGCCGGACCGCTCGATCAGGGTCCAGCAGTGCCACGGCCGCAGGGTCCAGCTCGGGAGCCTTCTCAAGGAAAGGGATCCCAAGCGCCTCGCAGCGGCGACGCAGTGCTTCCGGGGCCGCCAGTTCAACCTGGTCGGCAGCGGGTGCACCGACCGCACCGATGCCATCCGGGAGCGGGCTGGAAAGCTTGTCGTAGTGGCTGTGCACTGATGGACTCACGGGATCAGTCGTCGAATGCGGAGGCGCTCACTCCACGCCGGGGGCGGCGGCGGGCGGGTTGGCGTTGCCTGGGCCACGGGAGCCGCGCGGTGCGCGGGCGGGGGAGCGGCCTCCGTCTGCGGCGCGGCCCGGGCTCCCCTTCGAGCCGGTGTTTCCGGAGGGAGCCGATCCGTCGAGGCGATCGTTCTTTCCTGCGCTGCGCGAGTCGGCCTTGCCGGCGCTGGATCGCTTCAGCAGGCCGGGGACTTGCTCGAGCTGTTCCGGAGTCAGGATGTCGCGAAGCCGCGTTGCGGCCTCTTCCTGGATGACGTCTCGGCGTGCCGCCTCGGCACGGAACGTGTCGGCGGGCTTTTGGGGTGCCTCCCCGCGGCTGCGAGCAGCGGCCGCCGCGGCCGTCGAGAGTTCCTTCTCCGGCTCTTCCTTCTGGAGGATCTGGCGGAGCTTGGCCTCCAGCGAATCCATTTCCGAGACGAACTTCTCCTGCACCGCAAGGACGTCCGTGCGCTGTTGGTCGGTCAGCGACGCCAGCGCGAGCACTTCCTCGAAGACCGTCATGAAGGAGCGTGGTCGATAGGCCTTTGGATAGGCCGCGCGCAGCGCGGACGACTTGAACCGCGGCCCCCACTCGTCGCCGAGCGCGGCCGCGATCGACTCGATCTGCTGGTCCTGCATGTTGCGCAGCGCGATCCGCGAATCGATGATGATCGACAGCCCCGCCATCCCGCGCGCGCTGTCGCCATTGGTCAGTGCATTGCGCAGGTCGGCCTGTGCCGAGCCGGCGGCCCGGTCCCGCGAGACGATCGCCTCGTCGAGCAGCAGTTCGTAGGACTCGTATGCCGGGGCGGCCAGCTTGCGCGTTTCCAGCGGGACGTCCACCTGCTTCGTCACCAGGATCAGGTCCACCCCCTCGCCGCTCAGGATGCTGTCCGGCAGCAACTTCTCGCGACGAAGTGCGCGCTCGAGCCCCGGCCACCGGGCCATCTGGTCCTCGCTGAGCTGCACCTGGACGTTTTCCTGGAAGGTCTTGGCGAGCTCCGACTTCTCTCGCTCCCACTGCTCGAAGGGAGCCATCAGCGTCTTCATGGCATCCTGGCCACTGCCCGCAAGGTTGCCGGAGATGTCCACCAGCCGGTTTCGGAAACCAGCCTCTCCCGCTCGATAGGCGGTCTGGTAGTCCTCAAGGAGGATTTCGACGATCGGCTTCTGCCACTCCTCGAGCAGCAGGTACTCGTTGATCAACTCGATGTCGCGGCTGAGGTAGTCCTGCTGGAACGCCTTCCTGAACCCAGCCTCGCCGCCAAACTGGGCGGCCGCAGGCAGGGTGGAGGCGAGGACGGAGGCGATCACGAGCAGCGGACGGATCGAGGCGCGCGTGAGCGCATTGAGGCAGCGGTTCTTCATGACGATTCTCTGGCTTGGTTAACGGGGGAGGTCGATTCCCATGACGGATGGTCGGCAAATCGGCCCCATCGCTTGAGGTATGGGGCGGGCTGTCTTGGGCCGACGAAGGCAAGCTCGGTCGCAGCACGCTTTAGTCCTATAACAACTCTGTTCGTCGTGTTATAGGACCTCAGTTCAGTCGCCAGCGCCACCTGTATCAAGCGCGAACGGTCCGTTGTTCGATCCGCTTCTCCGGTTTGGTCTGGACGATTCGATCCACGAAGATCCCAGGGGTGTGGATCGCATCGGCATCCAATGCGCCCGGCGGCACGATTTCCTCGACCTCGGCAACCGTCACTCGCCCTGCCGAAGCGGCCATCGGGTTGAAGTTTCGGGCTGTCTTGCGAAAGACCAGGTTGCCGGATGTGTCAGCCTTCCACGCCTTCACCAGGGAAAGGTCGGTCCGGATGCCCCGTTCCATCACGTAGGTCTCACCATCAAGCTCCATGTGCGGCTTCCCCTCAGCCACCACCGTTCCGACGCCGGTCTTGGTGTAGAAGCCGGGAATGCCCGCACCGCCCGCGCGGCAGCGTTCGGCGAGCGAGCCCTGGGGGCAGAATTCCACCTCGAGCTCGCCTGCCAGATATTGCCGTTCGAACTCCTTGTTCT
>SXOD01000011.1 GCA_005776885.1 Planctomycetia bacterium | reverse complement strand
CGAGTGAGCGAGTGAGCGAGTGAGCGAGTGAGTGGGTGAGTGGGTGCGCGAGAGTGCGCGCGGGAGTGCACGCGGCGTCTGGTGCCCCAGCGCGCTTCCACTCATTCGTGCTGCGAGAGCTCGGCGGCAACGGCACGGAGCCTTTCAAGGCTCGCCACCACGCCGGGCGCCAGTGCGATGAAGACAACGATTGCAGCGATGGTCATTCTTGCGCAGGGTCGATCCTTCGCGATGCCAAGGAGGTATGGCGCGACGCTCAACCCTGGCGCGAGCGCGGCCGCCCACCACCACCACGCGTGGCGCTCCGCACTCACGTCGACATAGGCCGATCCAAAGACGGCACAGGCAACGAGGGCGGAGGCGGCAACGCCCGCCGCAGCCGGACCCAGCACGAACCGCCGGTTGATCGATGCCGGGATCGCCAACAAGGCAAGGAGGACGCCGCACGCCATCGCCATGAACGCAACCTTGGAGTGCCCGGAAGCGAGTGCGGCAGCAGACATCGCCAGGAAGGCGGCGGCGAGGATGACGGGAGCGACAGCACCAGGGGTCCGGCACGCCGGAATGATCGACATCGCAAGGAGGGCACCGATCGAAGCGGTGGCGAGGCGTGAGGCTGCCCCGTCGTGACCGGGAAGCTGCAGCAGCAGCAGCGACCAGAACGCGACGCTCATCGCGAGGAAGAACCCGCCTCGTGGTGGGTGCCACCAGCAGAGCATGGCCGCCAATCCCGCGAGCATCAGCGCCGACGAGAGGGAGTGCCAACGTTCCGAGCCAAAGTCCCCCGCTTGCGCCACGTGCGAGAACGAAAGCAGGAACGCGAGAGCGATGGCTGCGGCGGGTCCCCACGACTCGACCGCAGGAAGATCGCGTCGATGCCCATGCCATGCGGCGCGAGGTGCGAGCGACACCGCGAACGCGATGAGCGCCGGCACGATGACACCGAAGAGCACCAGGTCTTGTTCCATGCCCTGCTCCCTTGCCGTCAGGATCCCGGTTTTCGGGGAGAGGGCTCTCCAGCCTCGATCCCGACGATGACTCGGACGTCATCGCCGAGCGCACCCTGTTCCACGCCGTAGCTCACGCCAAACTCGCTGCGCTTGATGGTGAACGTCGCCTCGTAGCCAGCCTTGAAGCCACGGGGTCCATCGACGCCGCCAAAGCTCTCGACTGGAACGGTGATCTCCTTCGAGACGTTCCTGATGGTGAGCGTGCCAGACACCTCGAACGCGCCATTGCCCTTGGACACGCTGGCTGACGACTTGAACGTCATGGACGGAAACTCCACGCCGTTGAAAAAGTCTGGGCTCTTGAGGTGTGCGTCCAACTGGTCATTGCCGCTATCGACGGAATCGATGGCGACCGCAACGTCGAGGATGAGCGACTGCTCGCCATCTGGCGTCACGGTACCTGTCACCGAGTTGAATCGACCCCAAAAGTAGCCAGCGCCCATGTGTCGCACGCGGAAGAGCGCGCACGAGTGCACAGGGTCGATGGTGAGGATGCGCGGCGAGGCGAATGACGGCGCGCGCGGCGGCGCGCTGAGCGCGGGGGAGAAAAGCGCGGGGGACAAGAGCGCGGGGGAGAAAAGCGCGGGGGAGAAAAGCGCGGGGGAGAAAAGCGCGGGGGAGAAAAGCGCGGGGGAGAAAAGCGCGGGGGACAAGAGCGCGAAAGCGACGATGGCGAGAGTGGGTGGTGTACTCATGGGCGCCAATCGTAGGCCGATGCGTCCGTCAGCCTGCGGGTCGGTAGCCCATGCGATCGGTGAGGCCATCGAACTGGTCGAGCGAGAAGAACTCGATCACGACCTTGCCGGTGCCTGCCTTGCGACCCAACTTGATTGTGACTCGCGTCCCGAGATGGTCCCCAAGTTCACGCTCGAGGTGGGCGATGTGCGCCGACACGCTCCTCGGTTGCGGGAGGCGATTGCTTCCGGTGCCGGGGAGCGCCGGAGGCGTGGCCGCGGAGGCAGCCTTCACCTCCAACTCCAACTGACGGACAGACCACCCCTCCCCTGCCGATCGCTTGGCCAGCCGTGCACGCGTCGTGGAATCGTCCAGGCCGAGCAAGACCTTTGCGTGTCCGAGCGCAAGCGCACCCTTCCGAACGAGGCTGGCAGTTGCGGGATCAAGGTCCGTCAGTCGAAGAAGGTTGGCGACAGTGGCCCGATCCATTCCAAGTTTCTCTGCCAGTGCCGATTGCGTCACGCCGAAGCGGGTCCGCAGGCGATCCATCCCTTCGGCTCGCTCCATGGGGTTCAGTTCTTCACGCTGAACGTTTTCGATTAGTGACCAATAACCAGACTCTTCATCGGTTATCGGACGTACAAGTGCTGGGATGGTTCCCCACTTCAGGTGCCGCGCGGCCCGGAGGCGCCGTTCACCTGCGATGAGCTCAAACTGGCCATCTGGCGTTGGTCGAACAACGATCGGCTGGATGAGGCCAGCCTGTTCGATGGAAGCTGCCAGCTCCTTGATCGTGTCCTCGGAGAAGGTAGCTCTGGGCTGGAGTCGGTTCGGTGCGATTCGGTTGAGTGGGATCGATCGGATGGAGTGCTCAGAATCCTCACTGGAGCTGGAGGTGGGGCTGACTTGGTTCGATCCGGGGGTCGAGCCGGCGGCAGCGGATGGTGCCGATGCTGACGCGGGAGCCGGTGCTGACGCGGGTGCAACTGTCGCCGCGGTTGCAGACGCCACTGGCTTCAGTTCAACGCGGCTTGTGGCTGGGCGTGTGGTCAATGCTCCCCTTGCCTGCGCAGATTGCGCGCGTAGCGTCACCGGTCCGACTGGTACGACCGATGCGGCTGAGGTCACCGGGGCCGCTGAGGCCACTGGGGCCACCGCGGCCACTGGGGCCACCGGGGCCACCGGGGCCACTGGGGCCACTGGGGCAGATGGCCTCGGAATGGCGACTGGAATCAAGTTGCCGAGGCCCCGGCCGAGCCTGCCCAGGGCGCTCTCTCCGGCTGGCTTTCGCGATTGGGTTGGGGGGGTGGAAGGCCCCGCGGCCGGTTTTGCCGAGCTGTTGCTGATCGTAGAGTGCGGAGTCGCGTCGCGGCGCTGTCTTGGCTGAAGAGCCTCATCCTTGGGCATGGTGAACGTCCTTGTCGTTAGCCTGAATTGTTCCACGTGGAACACTCTGGTCCCAGTGCATCTGGCAACTGTAACAGCGAAACAGCGGTGGGTGGCAATCACGCGCCAAAGTTCTTGTGTGCTGGATCGGTCGCCTGGCTGCACTCAGCGCCGACTGGTTTACTGATCACCGCCACTAGCCGCCACAAGCTGCCACTCTTGAACTCCCTCCAACTCCCTCCAACTCCCAGCAGCTCCCAGCACGCGGAACCGGTTGACGCAGCAATACCATTTCTCGAGCCCGTCCCTGTGGCGTGTTTGGGAGTGTTTGGAGTGTTTGGCGTGTTTTGGAGTGTTTCCGGGGCGTTCCGAGTGTGTGCCTGAGGCGCCAAGAAGACATCCACCTGAGCACGGTTCACCGCCAATCACAAATCGATGCCGCTCGATACAGCATGGAGTGTTAGCCGATTATCGGACATTATTGGCACGGCTCCTATGGACATGACGAAACCGCCATCTCAATCCCCAGCCCTGGCTTGTTTCAAACAGCCCCCCGACCGACCTAGACGCCGACCGGTTCGGCGATCGCTGGGCGCGTTACCGCTGGGGAACCCTTCCGGACGATCGCGGCCGCCGCGCCATCTCGCGCCGCATCCGTCCCGTGATTCAGGATGACGCGCGGCGATCCTGGCACATGCGAGAGCCACTCGGTGAGGCCCTCGAGCGATGCGTGCCCGCTGAAGCCCGGCACTCGACCAACCGTCGCCCTCACGTCAACCTCGGCGCCATTGATCGCGACCTTGGTCGCGCCTTGGCGGAGTCCCCACGCGAGCGTGTCGTGAAGCACATGCCCCGCGAAGAGCAGCGTCGTTGATTCACGCGGCAGCGCACGCGCCAGGTGCCTGAGCATCGGGCCCGCATCGCAGAATCCGCTTCCGGCGATCACGGCGCACGCCGATCGCATGCCATCAATCACGGCGCTCTCTTCGCGCGAGCGAAGCGAACGCAGTTGTTCGAAGTCCATCGGGTCCGCTCCGGCGAGCCGTGCGCGCTGCAGGGGGGCGGCGAGCAAGTTTGGCCATCGACCCATGAGCCCACACGCGCGAGAGGCCATGCCGGAATCGAGAAAGACCGGCATCTCACCAAGTGACCCATCCTTCGACAACTGCGCAAAGGCGTGCACCAGCAACTGCGATCGCCCGACGGCGAACGAAGGGAGGAGGATCTTTCCCCGGTTGGCCTGGGCCGCCTCCACAAACGCGCGAAGTTCTGAAAGCCCCGCATCGATCAGCGTGCCCGCATCGCCGCGCGCCTTTCGGGAGTTCTCGGGTCGAGCGCCATTGGTGGATTCCATGACAACGGCGTCTATGGCGCCATCAGGGAAGCGATGTGGGGCCAAGACTGGACTGCCCTGCGCACCGATATCGCCGCTGAACAGGACTCGCACTGGCGTCCCGCCCGGAATGGCGCACTCCAACTCCACGCTGGCGGCACCCAGCATGTGCGAGGCGTGGTGCAGTCGAGCCCGCACCCCCGGGGCAATCTCCTGCCACTGCGACCATGGCAGCGCGACCAACTCACGGACCACCTTGCCGGCGGCCTGGTGTCCGTACAGGATGCGCGGCTCGTCGTGCCGCTGCCAGCTGCTCCATCGAAGGCTGGCCGGCTCCAGCACCTCGCACTTGGGCGCCGACTTCGCGTGCCATTCCTCCACCCGGAGCTTTTGCAGCGATGCGCTGCCGCGCAGCACGAATGGGAGCAGTTCCACCGTCGGCTCGCTGGCGAAGATCGCGCCGTCGTATCCCAGTGAAGGCAGGAGCCCCAAGCGGCCGCAGTGGTCCACGTGCGCGTGCGTGACCACCACCGCATCCACGCGCGCGAACTCGATCGCCGGCATGACGTGATTGCGCGCCTCGTTCTCGGGCGTTCCTTGATACAGCCCAAAGTCGATGACCACCCGTGCGGTTGGCGTCTCCACCAGCGAACACGAACCCGTGACCTCGCCGGCGGCCCCATGCAGCGAGATCGTGACGTGTGGCATGTCACGAGGCTACGCCACGCAGCTAGCCTCCTCGCGCCATGCCCACCATCCACACACTCCTCACATCGATCGTTGTGGCTGCGCTCGCCGGATGCCAGTCCGCCTCGACCCACGCTGGGGCGTCGACCAATCATCGATCGGCGGTCACGCTCTCCGCCGCGACCGCCCGTGAGTGGACGCCAGTCGGTGGGCCAGCGACGTACTCCTGGGACGATGTCGATGGAGTGACTGTCCTCACGGCGGCCGGCACCGCCGAACGCAACGGATTCTTGGTGGCGCCGGTGGAAGTCGCCGACTTTGACCTCTCCATCGACGTGCGGATCGGGCGCGGCAACTCCGGACTCCAGTTCCGCAGCCGCGTCGATGCCGAAAGGGACCGAGTGGTCGGCTACCAGATGGAGGTGGACCCCACCAACCGGAAGTGGTCGGGTGGCATCTACGAAGAGGGCTTGCGTGGTTGGGTGTCGCCGCCCCCTGACGAGATGATTGCCAGCCACCCGTTCGTGCCGGGAGAGTGGAACACCTACAGGGTTCGATGCGTCGGTGACCACATCCAGACCTGGATCAACGGCGTGGTGATCGTCGACCTGCACGACGCGGCGGCCGCATCCGGCATCGTTGCGTTGCAATGCCACTCGGGCGACTCGCTCGTCCAATGGCGGAATCTCACGTTGGAGCTCTTGACGACGGATAGATCGACCAAATGAGCGTCACACAGCCGTGGACGTGGACGCTGCTCCGGGCGGGGGCCTTCCGCCTTGACGGTGGCAGCATGTTTGGCTTGATTCCGCGCACGATCTGGGAACGATGGTCGCCTCCTGACGGCCGCAACAGGATCTCGCTCCACGCCAACTGCGTGCTGCTGCGCCGCGGCGATGAGGTGGTCCTCATCGAGGCTGGCTTTGGCGACAAGTGGAGCGACAAGGAGCGCGCGATCTACGACCTGGAACGACGCACCATCGTCGATGCGCTGCGCGAGCAGGGGGTCGAACCAGGTGCCGTGTCCACGATCGTCCTCTCGCATCTCCATTTCGACCACGCCGCCGGCCTGACCGCGGAGCAGGAGCCCGGCATGCCTGGATCGGCAACGGCACTGTTCCCGAATGCCCGCGTGGTGGTGCAGCGGCGTGAGTGGGTCGATGCCTGCGCCAATCGCAGCACCATGACCCGTACCTACCTGCCGACGCACCTCGCGCCGGTCGAAGGGCAACTCCGCCTGGTCGACGGCCTCACCGCCGTGTCGGACCAACTCTGGGTGGAGCCGCTTCCCGGCCACACCTGGGGAATGCAGCTGGTCGGCTTCCGGGACGGGCAGGGGACCATCGTGTTTGGCGGCGACATCATGCCGACCACCGCGCACGTGCACCGTTCGGCGAGCATGGGCTACGACATGCTCCCGCACGAGGTGATGCTCCAAAAGGGCCGATTCCTCCGCCGAGCCGCGGAAGAGGGTTGGCGACTGGTCCTCTCACACGAACCGGACTCGCCGATCCAGCGAGTGGAGCCGGACGGCAAGGACTGGTTCAGGTTCGTGGCCCCCGAACCTGTATCCTGAACCGTGATGTCATTTCTCCTTGCCAACGTGAATGTGGCCAGCCTCCTCGCACAGGCACCCGACCCACCGGTCCAGGACGGTGCCTCGCCGTTGCCGGGGTTCGGGATCATGGCCCTCATGGCCGTCGTCGTCATCGGCATCAGCCTCATGCCCAGCAAGCGCGGCCACCAAGACTGACGCTCGCGAGTTCATGCCGACATTTCACATCACCACTCCACAACGCCCATCCGTCCAAGCCACCCAGCCATGAAGTCACGAAACACAAGACTCCTCGTCACGCTCAACGCGGTGCTCCTCACGGCCGTCGCCGTGGTGGCGTTCGCGCCGAGCGCCGCCGCCCAGCCTCGGCCCCGCAGCCAATACATGATGGTTGGCGGCAACGCGCAGGGCAACAGCAAGGGCGTGCTCTACATCACCGACACCACGACGATGGAAGTGGTCGCCGTCCAGTGGGACGACAACAAGCGCGAACTCAGCGGGATCGGCTACCGGAACATCGGCGCCGACGCCGCGAGCGGCACGCGCGCCGGGGGAGGTCGCTGACATGCCATCCGCCGCTCGCACCAACACCGCACTCACGCTAACCGCCTGCGGCCTCGCCGCCGCCCTCGGCGCGCTCATGGCACAGCCCAATCACCGCGAGGCCTTTGCCGACGCCGTCGTGGGCCCCAATGATGTCTCGATGGTCACGCTGACCAATGGCCAGGGCGGGATCGAGAATCCATACGAGACGCTCTACGTGCTGGACTCCGAGCGTGAAATGCTCTTCGTCTACTACATCGAGAACATCTCATACCGGCGGCTTGACATCCGCACGGCGGTGCCGCTGTCGACGCTGTTCCGTGACGCACGCCCCAAGAGCTGAGTCGACCACATGGACTCTCGCGCGGTGACCGTCGACGACGTGATGGTTGCTCGCCGCGCGGCGAGCTTCACGACCCGCAGCATCAAGAAGGAGTCGAAGTCGCGCGCGATCCGGCTGGCGATCTCGATGGTGGACCTCACCACGCTGGAGGGGGCCGATACCGATGACAAGGTCCGGTCATTGTGCGTGAAGGGAGCGCAGCCTTGCACCCAACTGCTGCACGACCCGCTCCCGCCCTGCGCCGCGGTGTGCGTCTACCCGCAGCGTGTGGCGGCAGCAAGGGCGTGCCTGCATTCGATCGCGACCCACCTCCCAGCGGCCGCGCGCATCAAGGTGGCCAGCGTGGCCACCGGATTTCCAAGTGGGCAGTATTCGTTGGACGTGCGGGTCCGCGACACGCTCGAGGCCGTGGCGGCTGGTGCCGACGAGATCGACATGGTGATCTCGCGCGGCGCATTCCTTTCTGGGGACGTAGCGCTCGTTCGCGAGGAGATTCAAGCGATCCGTCAAGCGTGTGGGCCAGCCCACCTCAAGATCATCCTGGAGACTGGCGAGCTCGCCACCCTGGACAACGTGAGGCGAGCGTCCGACCTCGCCATCGAAGCGGCCTTGAGCGTCCCCGGACCCGGTGGTGCGACGCCACACGACGGAGATCTCTTCATCAAGACATCCACCGGCAAGGTGCAGCCTGCGGCGACGATGCCAGTGACGCTGGTCATGCTTGAGGCGATTCGTGACCACTTCCGAGCCACGGGGCTGCGCATCGGGATGAAGCCAGCGGGTGGCATCCGCACGAGCAAGCAGGCGATCCACTACCTGGTGATGGTGCGTGAGACGCTTGGCGAGGCGTGGCTTTCGCCGCACCTCTTCCGATTCGGGGCGAGCGCGCTCCTGGGCGACCTCGTCCGCCAGGCACTCTGGATGGAACGAGGGGTCTACACAGGCGCCGGCGACTCGCCTGAGCCGTAGGTCCAGCCCCGGTTATCGGTGGGAATGTGACCCTGGGGGTCACATTCCCACCGATAACCGCCGAAGGACCTTGCTTGCTGCAGCAAGGTGCTCACTCGCAGGCGATGAAGCGAATCGGCTCGATGAACTCCACGCCGGGCAGGAGGGCCACTCGAGTGAGGTCCTCCCGAGCCACGCGCCCAACCATGATTCGCGTCGGCCGACTTACAGCGTCGACCGCACACCCAACCTTCGCCAACGCATCGGCCATCGAGCGTGATGCGTCCGTGACTCGAATCGTCACATCCACCTTGCCGGCAGTCTCCACCCACTCGGGTGGATTGGGTCGATCACCGTAGAGGGCAAACAACAACAGGTGTTCGTCAAGTCGATCCCACAGGAGATCCAGCTCAGCCGGAGCAATCAAGCGACCGCTGCCGCTGCCACTCACCGGCACGCCGTTCGCCGCCGCTCGCCGCGCATCCAGCCACTTGGCAATCTCAGCTTGCATCGCGGGCGGCGCGTGGATCACCAGAATGCCTCGCTTGCCGGTCCAGTTGGCGAGGTAGCCGCCACGATCCACCCACACGGCACGCTGCACGGTGTCCTGCATCGCGGTCACCAGTTCAAGCGCGAGTTTCTCGGACTCCTCCGTCGGCTCGCCACTCGCCTTCACGAGGTCGCGGATGTCGTACATCGTGAGCACGGCGGGCTCGTCCATCCCTGCCTTGGATTGGTCGGGGACTGCGTCGCCGTCGACATCCTGGACGCGGACGTCCGCGCCGTCGACACCTGGGACGACGCCGTCGCGAGTCGAATCCTTCGGCGCGTCCACGACCAAGGCAACGCCGGGCGAGTGTGCACCCGCCTCGAATCCGGCCGTCAGCGTGGCCGCCGGTTCTGCCGCTGGCGGCGGAGGCGGGGCAGCTGGCGTGCGCGCGGGGGCAGGGGCTCCGCTCGGGCCACCGCCACCGCCGGATCCACCGCCGCCAAACGCGCCGCCTCCGAGGACGGGAGAAGAGACGGCCAATCCTCGATCAACCGCGCCATCGGAGCGGCGACCTCTGAACTCCACGCTTGCCGGCCGTGCGCTCGGCGCCGGGGTCATCACCATGACGCTTCCAACAGTGGGTGCGTTGGCGGCGGGACTCGGCACCAGAGTCACCAGAGTCCCCGTGGACGCAACCACTGACTTGTTGCCAGCGGCCTTGCCGAAGAACACTTCGCCGCCGGCCGACACGCGATCAACCACACGGCTGGCCGACTCCAGCACTGAGAGCTCGGACGACGCGAGTTCCACCTCATCGACCACCTCGCCCGCCTGCTGCGCCTGGCGTTTTAGCTCCCGGTGCACTTCAGCCAACCGCTCCAGTTCGCGTCCGGGCGCCTGCCGGATCTCGCCGAAGAAGCCCTCCCATCGCAACCCCTGCGGGAACTCGATCGGCACATGCACCAGCATGGCCTTGCCGCCCACGGTCACGCGCGCGCGCTCCACCGCGATGAAACTGGTGAACGGCGTCATGATGTGGAACGATTCACCCAGCGAGACAACTTGCTGCGTGATGTCCATCGGCACCGAGCCCTGCTCCACCGCAGCCAAGTGCGGCAGCAGAACCTGGTCTACCTTCGCGCGCGCCCAGAGTGGCTTGCAGACGTCGTGCGCCGACTCCATGACGGGCAAGTTCAGCTGCACTCGACGCTCCCACGGGCCGGCTGCGGTGGTGCCTCGAATGACGACCGCTCCCACGCCGCTGCGCGCGTACCGGCCCTTGATGACGAGTGGCTCCGCATCGAAGAGGTCCGGCATCGCGGTGAGCGATGGCAGCACATCCTGGACCGCCACCCCCTCAAACTCCACGGCGATGTCGGTGAGCACCGGAGTCTGGATGCGCTTGACCAGCCGTTCCACCGCGGCGTCACCGTCATCGGCCAGAAGCACGACTTCACTGGTGCCACGCCCCGCCGCGGCCATCGAATCGATGAGCCAGCGATTGACGCTGTTGCCGATGCCCAGCGAGAAGACTCGAGTGGACCCGGCGTTGTCGTGGATCGCCTGCACGATCGCCTGGTCGTTCCCGACATACGCATCGGTCAGGAACACGACGACTCGAATCGGGTCGGCGCTCTTGTCGGCAAACGCGAGGGTGTCCGCCTTGAGCCGGCGCTCCCCGTTGACGGTCTCCCATCGACCCTTGGCGTCGATGAACACGCCGTCAGGCTGGAGCACGGTCGGCAAGGAAGTGCCAGTTGCCACGGGAATCGCAAGGCCATCCCGCACGCGAATCGAGAGCGCGCCGCTCCCGTCCGCGAGGATCGACGAGTACGGCAGGCGGACCTTGACCGCACGGCCATCCGCCGGGAGGTCTGCCAGCTGCGCCGGAGTGATCGCGCCGCCGGCACCACCGGCCGAACCAGGCCGCGCCAGCGCCGCGTTGATCGCGGCCATCATCTCGGTGCCGCCGCCGGCGCCGCGGGCATCGACGAATCGCAGCGCCTCCGCGACATTCGCCTCGCTTCCGGCACGTGGCTCCGGCCACATGACCGTCGTCGCACCGGCGAAAGTGATGACATTGAAGGTGTCCTGTGGACGCAGTCTCGCCACGGCCTTGCGCATGAGCTCCTTGCTCTTTTCGTGAGGGAAGCCGCTCATCGAACCGGAGGTGTCCAGGACGAAGACCACCTCACGCCCGCGGATCGCCGCGGGATCAACCGCAGCCCGCGCCGGCGGGTTGAGCACGATGGTGAAGAAGCCGTCGGTCTCCACCCAGGTGGCCGCATCGCCGGTCGCGCCCTTGGACTCGTCTGGCACCAGCGCGGGCCGACCGCCTGAGATGAAGATCGGCTCGGCGTGGGCGAACACGCCCTCGGTGATCGCATCATCCTGGAGTCGCCACGAGAGCACGAAGTCGCGGTTGGGGATCGATGCGCCGCCCGCCAGGCTCACGCTTCGCTTGGCCAACACTCCGGGAGCGAAGTTGAGGTCCTCCACGATGCTGTGCAGCGTGCTGTCGATGTCCGTGATGCCGGGGCCTCCGGAGTCGATGTTGACGCGGATGGAGACGTCATGCCCCGCGCGTTGCGTCGGAGGCGCCGGCATCGGCGTGATGCGATTGGCGTCGGGCACTTGGTCCGTCGGTGGTGAAAACGCCGCGCCGGGCAAGGCGGGGGCCCAGCACATGCGGTTGTTCACCACGCACAGCCCACACCGGAACACCTGGCATGATTCCTTCGACTGGTTCGCGTAGGTGACCACGCACCGAACTGGTTCCTCGCCCGCGCACGCGGCACGCGCCTCCTCGCTGGCATCCACCGACTGCGCAGACTCAAGTCGCGTGAGCAACTCCGCCGCCGCAAATGGCGCCCCTTCCGGCACCTCCACCTGGCAGGGCCCCAGCAACACGGCTCCGCGCGCGGCCACCACGCCTGGCGGCAACGGCGTCGCGAGCGTGGGAACGCCAGGGACATATCGCGGCCCCACGACCGTCGGGAAGTCAAAGGTGTAGACGCCATCGCGCGCGGCGAGCGTCTCCACATACGAGATCTCCACCTCAACCGTCGCATTGGGCTCGATGTTGGCGACACTCTGCGTGAAGATGTTGGGTCGCTCCTGCTCCAGGAGACTGGCCACATAGCCCGCCTCGCGCGCGCTCTCATACATCTGCCGAGCCACGCCGCGCTCCTTCACCTCGCCATCGACCACGCGCTCGCCCTCGGGCGTGATGATGCGCATGCGCATGCGATCCACCGCCGAGCGATGCGACAGCGGGAAGGTGTAGACCGCCTCGATCTTCTGTGGGTACGCGTTGGTGTAGGTTTGCTTGACCGTCACGCGCGTGAAGGGGCCAGCCACATCGGCCACGACATCGGTGTGCTGCAAGGGGCAAGGCCCGATGACGCGACCCGTGGGATCAAGCGCATCCAGTCGGCCGCCCTCGGGCACCATCATGAGTCCGCCGGAGGCGAATGCTCCTCGGTCGGTGCCGCCTTGCGAGGCGAAGAAGCCGACGAGCGCCACCAGCGCGATCATCGCGGCCAGCGAGAGCCACTGGCGAATCGGTGATTTGGTTCGCGGCGCAGCCTGGCGTGATCGATCAACCGCCGCCAGAATCTGGTCACGGCTGGCCGCAGCGCGGGATCGATGATCCTCGTGCCAGGCACGCAACTGCGCATCGAGTGCGTCCCGCGGTGGCTGGGCGTCGTCGTCGTGGCGTGGATCATTCGGCGTGCGTGTGGAATCGTTCATGATGCAACTCCCGTGGACTGTGCCAACTGTGCGCGCAAGTGCGCGCGGGCTCGATTGACCAACTTGTAGAAGCCGCTGCGCGAGAGCCTGAGCGCTGACGCCGCCGCGGTCACCGGATCGTGTTCCAGGTAATAGATGTGGATGGCGACGCGTTCTTCATCCGGCAACGAGTCGATCGCCGCAGTGAGGGCCGCGCTGGCCTCCGCGTGCTCGAGGCGTGCGACGACCGCCGTTCCCGAGTCCGTGCGATCGTGGTGTTGCGCAACCTGGATCATGGCCTGCTCCTCATGGCGGGACCGGCGCCCCGCAGTTCGTCGATGTTCCTTGCACACCAATCGCGCGATGGCGTAGAGCCACGACCGAAAGCCGCGGCAGTCGGTGACATCGCCAAGCCGGGCGTTCGCGCGGATGAATGTCTCCTGGCACGCGTCCTCGGCGTCCGCCACACTCGAACCCTCCCGCCGGCAGAGCGCCAGCACCACGGGGGAGTGGCGGTCATAGAGGCGAGCGAACGCCGAAGCGTCACCGCTCGCAAGGTTGGCGAGGTCTGCGCAATCATCGTGCAACAAGTCACTCATGGCGGTGGGGTCGATTGTGTCTCAGGAAATCCAGAGAATCTGATCGCGACACGTCGGGAGAGGGGATTCAATAGTCCGATAACACCGCGTCGCCAACTCCATAGCCTGAAGCGCCATGAAAACCCACGTGTTTCCATTGACATCCGTTGCGGACGGGGTGAAATTCACTCATGGCTACGTGGATCAATCGGGACTGCCGCCTGTGGATGGTCGGCGCATGGGTGTTCGGGCTCGCCCAAGTGGCGCTCGCCGACACGATTCTCGTTCCTTCGCAAGTGGCCTCGGTGGGACTGGCGATCGAACTGGCCCACGATGGCGACCAGATCTTTGTCGACCCGGGAACCTACTTCGTCAATGCGCTCTCGACTGATGGAAAGGCCATCACCATCCGCGGCGCGGTCGACGCAGCTGGCCACCCCGTGACCACCCTGGATGCCGGCGGTGGGACTGGCGTGCTCATTGTGTCGGATGGCGAGGGACTCGCGACTCGATTCGAGAACCTGGTTTTCCAGAACGGCTCATCCTTCGACGGCGGCGGCGCGTACATCGAATACGCCAGCCCAACGTTCGTGAACTGCTCGTTCCAGTCGTGCAACGCCCTTCGTTACGGTGGCGCTGTCTACCTGTTCCAATCGTCGGCCACCTTCACCCGCTGCCACTTCCGGAACAATTGGGCTGGCTCCATCGGTGGGGCCATCTTTGCTCCTCTTGGGATGGGACCAGCGTTCATCGACTGTGTCGTCTGTGGCTGTGATGCTCCCGAAGCGTCGCAGGCCTTCATTGCAGTTGACGAAGACGACGTTCCGCCAGACATCTGCTTCGCCTCGCGCTGCGATGACTCGAACCTCAATGGACTTCCAGACGAGTGTGAGCCATTCTGGAACACCACTGTCCGAGTCCCGCAAGACGTCCCCACCATTCCGCTCGCGATCGACATCGTGGCCAATGGAGGGACCGTGGTCGTGGGCAGTGGATTGCATGTTGTCACGTCACCACTTGACTTGCGCGGCAAGCGTGTCACCGTGCGCGGGGCGGTCCATGGCGACGGGGCGCCCGACACCACCATTGACGGGGCTGGGGTGGTGCGCCTCCTGCGAATCGAGAATGGCGAGGGCCCAGAATCCGCCATCGAGAACATCCGCTTCATTCGAGGCTTCGCTGCGGACACGGGGGGCGGCTCGCTCCGGATGACGAACTCCTCACCAACCCTCCGGAACTGCGAGGTTGGCGACAGCTCCGCCTCCAACGGAGGTGCTGCATTCATCGCATACGCCGCGCCGCGATTTGAGCGCTGCACCTTCCGGCTCAACAATGCCGTGTACGGCGGCGCATTGTTCCTCCTCGCCTCACACGTCGTGCTTGATGAGTGCCACGTCAGGTGGAACTCTGCCGTTGAGGGCGGGGGGATCTACGTTGGCGTTGGCAGCGCGCTCCTGGTGTCTTGCTCGGATATCTGTGAAAACTACGGGCCGGAGGGGGCGCAGCTGCTGGTGCATGCCAGCGCCATGTTCGACGCCGCGCAATCGTGCGTTGCCGATCTCTGCAACGTGTGCGACACCGACGCCAATGGCATCCCAGACACCTGCCAGCACGCTCACGGCGACGTCAACCTTGATGGAGCGGTGGATGGCGCGGACCTGGTCATCATCCTCGGGTCCTGGGGCTTCCCGCCGCCCGCTGCGGGAGATGCCGACGGCGACGGCGATGTCGACGCGGAAGACCTCGCCGCCGTGTTGGCTCACTGGGGTGCGCTGCGGTAGTCGGGGCTCCGTTCGGCCAATGGGGTGGCGGCCAACCACAACGTCCGACCTCGGTTATCGGTGGAAATGTCACCCTCAGGGGCACATTCTCACCGATAACCGCGCGCGGACGTTGACGTGAGCCTGCGGCAGCGCCCCGGACAAACAGTTGAACAGTCACACCGCCCGGGGCATCCAGACGGTCTTCAGCTCCACCATCTGGGCGAGAAATGTCGGCGTGCGGAGCAGTTCGATTCGATCGCCCGCCCCGTGCACGTGCACACGCTTCATGTTCTCGGCGGTGCCGGCCTGGAGCGTTGTCTCGATGGTCGAACCCGCCCCGTCTCCACCCTTGCCACCGTTCCCACCCTCGCCACCGTCCCCAAGCCACGCATGCACCACCCGAATGTCCCGATGCGACGCGATGATGCCGGCGAGGGATGAAGCAAGCTCGGAAGGATCGGCAGTCAGCACATTGACCACACCTCCAGGAACATCGGAGCACGAGCACGCTTCGGACACGATGAGGCAGGGGAGGGCGATCTCCGGCGTGGCCACGACCACCACCGAGTTCCCCATCGCCATCGCAGCGCCGATGGCTGCGCAGACCTCCGCAAACGAACCCTGGGCCACCAACGCCACAACCCCCGCAGCCTCCACGCTGGTGAAGTTGTAGAAGGGGCCGGCGACGGGATTCTGGCTCCCGAGCACCATCGACGCCTTGTCGGCCCAGCCAGCCATCGACACCAGCGAGTCCAGTGCGTCCGCCACCTCCCGAGCAGCCTCGCGCCTTCCGCAGCCGGTCGCCACGCGGCACGCCGCCGCCAGTTCCTCGTGGCGCGACTGGAGCATCTCCGCGAGTCGATACACCACCTGGCCACGCAAGAAAGGCGTCGCCTTGGCCCACGAGCCTTGCGCACCGCGCGCCGCCTCCACTGCCTCGCGCAGGTCCTTGCGGCTCGCAGCGCACAAGTGCGCCACCAGTTCGCCCTTCACATCCAGGAGGGGCATCGTCTTTCCGCTCTCGCCGCGCGGGTACGCGCCGCCGATGAACAGCTTCCAGGTCTTGACGACTTCTGCGCGTTCGGTCGCGCGTCTGCCTGCGCCGGTGGCCGCTCGCGAAGCCGCGTCGGTGGTCGTGCGCGCTGGCGTCGTTCGACGGCTCATCGACCACCCTCCTCGCCCACGCGCAGGTAGGCCAGCAAGCCCTGCTTGCCACCCTCGCGACCGAAGCCGCTCTCCTTCACGCCGCCAAATGGGCTGGCAGGATCGAACTCGTTGAAACAGTTGAGCCACACGACGCCCGCGCTGAGCTGCTTCGCCATCTCGTACGCCTTCGATGCCTTGCTGGTCCACACGCCCGCACTCAACCCGTACGGCGTGTCGTTGGCGCGAGAGGCCGCCTCGGCGGGCGTGCGAAATGTCAGCACACTGAGCACGGGCCCGAAGATCTCTTCACGCGCGACCGTGTGCGCCGGCTGCACGCCGGTGAACAAGGTCGGCGCATGCCAGTACCCCTTCGTGGGAAGCGAACCGCCCGCGACGAAGCACTCGGCACCCTCGCGCACGCCGGCCTCGCAGTACCGTCGAATCGTCGCCAACTGCGCAGCGCTGTTGATGGCGCCAAGATCCGTGTTCTTGTCCAGTGGGTCGCCGACGCGGATCTGGGCCATTCGTTCTCGCAGCCGCGAGATGAACTCCGCTGCAATCGATTCCTCCAGGAACAACCGGCTCCCGGCGCAGCACACGTGCCCTTGGTTGAACCAGATGCCGCGCACGACGCCTTCGATGGCCTGATCGATCGGAGCATCAGCAAACACGATGTGCGGACCCTTGCCGCCCAGCTCCATCGTGATCCGCTTGCCAGTCCCGGCACACGCCGCCACGATGCGCTTGCCGACGGAGGTGCTTCCCGTGAATGCAACCTTGTCCACATCCGAGTGCTCCACCAGCATCCGGCCGGTCTCGCCCGCACCCGTGATGATGTTGACGACACCCGGCGGGCAATCGCACTCTTGGAAGATCTCGGCGAGCCGAAGGGCGGTGAGCGATGTCGTCTCCGCGGGCTTGAGCACCACCGTGTTCCCGCACGCCAGCGCCGGCGCGATCTTCCACGCGGCCATGAGCAGCGGGAAGTTCCAGGGAATCACCTGCGCGCACACGCCGACAGGCCGAGGCCCGTCGCCGCCTGTCGCGTAGCGCAACTTGTCCGCCCACCCCGCGTGGTGGAAGAAGTGCGCGGCCACCAAGGGGAGATCCACGTCGCGGCTCTCCTTGATCGGCTTGCCGCCGTCCATCGTTTCCAGCACCGCCAGTTCGCGCGATCGCTCTTGGATGCGCCGCGCCACCCGGAACAGGAGCTTGCCTCGCTCGATTGGCGCGGCCTTCCTCCACGACTTGAGTGCCTTGCGCGCGGCTGATACCGCTCGATCCACATCCTTTTCGCCAGCTTCCGCTACGCGAGAAAGCACCGACTCAGTGGCCGGATTGGCTGTGTCAAACCACGCCTTGGACGCAGGCTTCACCCACTCTCCGCCGACAAAGAGCTTGTGCTCAGGCGCGATCGATACCTTCAGCGATTCCGGCGCCGTGGCATAGTCCCACGGCGCCGGCGAGGTCGCTGGTGTCACCGCCGTTGAGCCGGAATCAGGCGTCGTCATCAGAGTCGCCGACCTGGCCGCCGTCTTGGACATCCTCATCCAACTGCACGTTGACATCGACGTCGACGGCGCCGCCGCCTCCAGCCATCGCCTGTTCCATGGCGGCCCTGATCTTGGCGTGCATCTCGGGCGTGAGTGCGCCATCGAAGTTCATGGCCTTGCCATCGGGGCCGACGATCATGACCTTGCTCCTGACGGTCGCGTTGCCAAGATTCAATCCCGCGACGTCGACAGGGCCACTCGCCGCATTCCACCGCATCACCTGGACATCCACGTCGCCGCCGCCACAGTCTGGAGTGGGCGGAGTGGGCGGGGTTGGTGGGCAGCAGGACGCGCCGCCAGAGCCGCCACGTGGACCGCCAAATCCACAGTCGCCGCCGGGACCGCAGTCAGGTCCGCCGATGAACACGCCGCACGGCCCGTTGGAGCCACCAGTCAGGAAGCATCCACCGCCACCAGCTCCACACCGCTTGCCGCAGCAGACACCAAGCGCAAATGAAGCCGCACACAGCAGCACGACGATCAGGCACGTCAGCCAGCAACAGAGTCGCGCGGTCTTCTTCTCAAGCGCGCCGATGCGGCCGTCGCAACAATTGTTCTTCGATCCAGAATCGCAGCACGAGTCGCTCATGGGGTCTCCTTGAAGGGTTGACATTTCTCGTCCAGTCGAACAGGCCGACCATCCTACGCACTCCCACGCGCAGACCATCCGATACGCTCCACCCATGCGAGTCCTTGCCATCGACGTCGGCGGAACCAATGTCAAGGTTCGAGTCCCGGATGTGGAGGAGAAGCGGCGCTTCCCGTCGGGGAAGGCGCTCACCGCGCAGCAGATGGCCGATGGTGTCAAGGAGATCGCCAAGGACTGGGCCTACGACTGCGTTTCGATCGGCCTCCCCACCCCCATCGACCATTGCAAGCCCGTGCACGAGCCCCATAATCTCGGCGGCGGCTGGGTCGACTTCGACTACGCCAGCGCCTTCGGCGTGCCCGTCCGACTCATCAACGACGCTGCGATGCAAGCGCTGGGCCATGACAACGGCGGACGCATGCTCTTCCTCGGACTGGGCACCGGCCTGGGCACGGCCATCGTCGTGGACCATCGCGTGCTGCCGTGTGAGTTGGCGCACCTGCAGTTCCGCAAGGGCAAGACCTTTGAGGAGGAAGTGGGCGAGGCGGCGCTCGAGCGCAAGGGGAAGGAGAAGTGGGCCAAGCGCGTCGTCGAGATGATTGAAGCACTCCGCTCCGCCATCCAGGTTGACGAGGTCGTCATCGGCGGCGGCAATGTCCGCAATCTCAATGAGCTCCCCAAAGGATGCCGGCGGGGCGAAAACGAACTTGCCTTTGAGGGAGGCTTCCGACTCTGGCGCAACCCGTGGACCGCCGCGCTCGACGCGGATGAGCACGTGCTGGCGCCCCTCCCTGGTTGAATTGATCAGATTCGACCAAAAAAACGTCGATTCCGATCAGCCCAACGGGGATGGGGCAACCCGCCGCCGCGCGCAGACGACCACCATCCCGCCGCCCACCACGACCATCACCACCGAGATGAACATCGGGAGCGTCATTGGGCCCACATAGGAGACCCCCGAGTCCGGCTCCCGGAACTGCTCCGTGACCTCGCGCAGCACGCCGTAGGTGATGAGGAACCAGCCGGCCACAACGCCTGGCTTGCGCGGCTTGAGCCACACCAGCGCCAGCACGCCCATCAAGATCGGCCCATCCGTGATCGCCTGGAAGAAGTTGCTGGGGTAGTAGGCGGTGAGGGCGGGTTCCAGCGCATCGATGACGGCTCGATTCCCGGAGTAGCACGCTTGCACCACATACTGCGGCCACTGCGCGCTCAACGCCTCCGTTCCACCAGCGCCGCCGCCGCCACCCGAGGCCGCCAGTGCCGCCCGGGCGGGTTCGGCCAGGGACAGATCGAAGCTCGGCTCGTAGACCTGTGTCGGGTACTTGACGCTCCACCACGGGGCGCTCGCCTGCATCGATTCCGGCAGCGCGCGACCCCACAGCTCGCCGTTCACCCAGTTGGCCAGCCGGCCAAACATCAGTCCCGGGCAGCAGATGAACGCGGAGCAGTCCATGACATGAAGCACTGGGAGGCCACGCGTCCGCGCAAACCAGATCACCGCGACCGCCACGCCGGCCATCCCGCCGTGGCTGGACATGCCACCCTTGTGGATCTCCAGGAGTCCCCAGAATGGGAAGCTGGAACCAAAGGTCCACAGGAGCGATGGCTCATACAACACAACATGGCCAACTCGACCACCCACCAGCACACCCAGCACCATCGCCGTCACGAAGTCATCCGCGTTGCGGACCGTCATCATGGATCGCCCGGTCCTGGCCATCCACCGCAGGACCATCCACGCGACGATGAATCCGGTCAAGTACGCCAGCCCATACCAGCGCACGCCCATGCCGGGCGAAATCTCCAGCGCGAATGGGTCCAGTGTGTGAAGGATCGATGCCATGAGGATCGGACGCGATGAAGCGCGGCAGCCTATCCCGCAACACCCGATCGCGCTACGCTCACGCCGTGAGCAGCGCACCAACGCCCGATGCAACGCCCGATGCCCGACCCGCCTCGTCACCGGCTCCCGCACTCGGTCCCGCCGAGTTCCATCGATCCGAAGGTGAGGGAGACCTCACCGCTGCGCTTCGGCACCTCGCGGCTGGGGCCAGCCTCTCCTATGAGGACACGGTGACGGCCTTCACCTCGATGATGCGAGGCCGCGCACACCCGGCGGAGGTGGGCGCACTGCTGGCCCTCCTCGCCACGCGCGTTCCCACCGCCGAGGAGTTGGCCGGTGCGGCCAGCGTGATGCGCCTGCACTGCGACCCCGTCCCCACATCGCTCCCTCGCGAGGCGATCCTGGACACAGCCGGCACCGGCGGCGCGCCAAAGACATTCAATGTTGGTACAGCGTCTGCGATCGTCGCGGCGGCGTGCGGGGCTCGAGTCGCCAAGGCGGGCAACAAGTCGCGGACGGGTCGAGGAAGCGCGGAAGTCCTGGAAGCCCTCGGCGTCAACATCAACGCCACGCGCGATGTCCAGCGCACCTGCCTGGAGCAGGTCGGGGTCTGCTTCTGCTACGCGGTGCAGCACCACCCGGCGGCCAAGCATGCGATGCCCGTTCGCAAGATCCTTGGCTTCCCCACGATCTTCAATCTGCTGGGTCCGCTCACCAATCCAGCCGGCGCCGGCTGCCAGCTCATGGGCGTGTACGCCAAGCAGTTTGTGGAGCCGGTGGCGGGCGCGATGATCCGGCTTGGCACGCGCCGCGCGCTCGTCATTCACTCCCTTGATGGACTGGATGAGATTTCCACCGGGGCCGACTCCATCATGGTGAGCGTGCGCGATGGTCAACTGGAGCGCGGCCTCTTCCACCCCGAAGAGGTGGGCATCTCCAAGAGCAACCCGCTCGCGCGCGTGCCAGACAGCGCCTCGCAGGCCGCCGAATGGATCATCGAACTTTTTGATGGCTCGATGCACGGAACCGCTCGCGACATGCTGGTCATCAACAGCGCTGCCGCCCTGGTCGCCGCCGACTTTGCCCGCGACATGCGCCACGGGGTGGACCTGGCGCGCGAGGCCATCTCTTCCGGCGCCGCCGCGGGAACGCTTGACCGGCTCATCGCCGTGAGCAACGGCCACCACGACCCAGCCGAGCATTGACGCACACAATCGTCGCCGCAGCGCGCAGGCGGGTGCGTGTGGCACCAGAAGAAAAAAGGTGTGCCCGTGGGTGTGTGCCGCATTCCATGTGATGATGCGGCTTGATGGATGTCCAACGAGAAGAGTGCCTCCCACTCACGGTCGCGTGGGGCTTGTGGCTTGGCTGTGGCTGTGGCCTGGCCTGTGGATGGACACAATCGTGGGCACCGTGGTTGCTCGGGGGCGTCGGTGTCGCCGCACTGTCGATTGCTTCCTTCGTGTACATCGTGCTCCACCACGAACCATTGGCGCCTGATGTCGCCTCCAGCGCCCGGCGAGCACTCCACGCCTCGATCGTCTTGGTCGCAGCGGCCGTCGGCCTCCAGTTGGCCCACGTCGAGCGTGAACGATGGCGCGAGACGATTGGCCAGCTGCCGGTCGAGGGCATCTTGACTCGAGCCACCATCGCCATCGGCGAGCCGCGTGCCAACAAGTCACGTTGGAAGCAAGGTGATCCGGTGCATGGCGGTGAACTCCTCTCGATCAATGGCCACCCCATTCGGCGCCCCGTCAACCTGGAGTTTGAGTTGGCGACGCCCGTGGACGACCATGTCGCCCGACGCGCCGCCCTTGCCTCGATGCCACAACCCGGTGAAGTGATCGACACCATGACCTGGTGGAAGCCGCCGAGGGCTTTCGGCGGTGCGGAAGCCACGGCCAGATCGGTGAGGGGATCAGCGGGCACGATGATCATTCCAGCCACTGGATGGCGCCCGGCACGGCCATCGTCGCCAGGTGAATGGCTGGCCGCCATGCGTTGCCGGGCTCGAGCCGCGACCGGGCGAGCCCTTCGAGCCGCCAGCGCGCCGTGGCCTGAGCGAGAATCGCGCTCGATCCTGGCCTGCATGGTGATCGGCACCGAACGCGAGGGGGCGGCTCCTGCGCTGGCTGATTTTGCGACAACGGGGCTCACGCACCTCGTGGCGATCAGTGGATTCAATGTGGCGATCCTGGCTGGTGGCCTGCTCTGGCTTGGCCGTTGGTTTCTCCTGCGCCATCGCGGCCGCTCGATCCTGCTGCTGGTCGGAGCCGTGCTCTTCGCGCTGGCCGTGCAGCCGGACATTTCCGCCACGCGCGCAGCCATGATGGGCATCGTCGCGGGCATGGCGGCGCTGGCTGGACTGCATTTCACGCCGCATGCGCTCTTGGCGTGGGTGGCCATCCTGCTCATGGCGGACGATCCACACGCCTCGCTCCGGCCAGGCTTCCAGATGAGCTTCGTCGCCGTCATCGCGCTGCTTGACGCACAGCGGATCGACCACAACCTCATCGATGAACGCTGGCGAACCCGTTCTTTTGGCCACGGCCTGCTCGCCGGCGCTGCGCTGGCGTTCATACTCAGCCTGCGAGTATGGCTCGCCACCATCCCCATCGTCTGGTGTCACTTCGAGGTGGTTGCCTTCTGGGGTCCATTGCTCACGGTCGTGGCCTCACCGGCCGCTGCCGGCGGCATCGTGTTGGGGTCGATCGCCGTCGTGGCCGCCATGCTCTCGCCCGCCATCGGAACATGCTTCGCGATGCCGGCCGCGGCGTGTGCGTGGGCGCTCACGTGGGTCGCCCACGTTGGCGCAGCCATCCCGGGGGCGGCGATCGCCATCACCCTCCCGGACTCCGTTGCGTGGATCACGCCCCCAACCACGCTCGCCGTGACACTGCTCTTCCTGTGGGTCGCCCGTCAGCCCGTGGGGCTTGCCCTGCGGCGGCCGGTGAAACGATCCTGGGCGCTTGGTGCATCGCTTGGAGCATCGCTTGGAGCATCGCTCGGTGCGTCGCTTGCTGCATCGCTTGCTGCCGCGCGTGTCGCGTCGATCAGCAAGCCCTCTCGCAGGTCCACTCGATCGCCGATGGGGCCATCGCCACCCTCGCGGAACTCGATGGTGAACGGCCCGCGTTCCAATCGAGCCTCCACCGTGACGCCCCGGCGCGGGTCACGCCATCCAGGGGTGATGGAGGCGGCGGCGGGGGTGACGGATGTGCCATGACTCTCCGTGACGTGCGACGCGCCAACCATCGGCCACTCGGCCACCACGTGGCCTTGCTGCCACACGGCGATCACGCCGTTGACACGCGGGCTCTCCGCGAAGGCACGGCAGTTGATCACTCCCACATTGAACGGCATCACCCCCTCCACCCTTGATGGTGCGTCCATCCGGATCTCGCCCGCACGAAGTGGCTCCCGGCTTGGCCGTTCGGCGGTCTCGGCGTCTATCGCTGGCGCTTGTGCCGCGGGGAGCACGCCGGCCACCGCGCTCCTCGACTGGATCGCCTCCGAGAGTGGCTGCACACGCCTTGAATCGAACAGCGTCGACGACCCCGCCGCCACCTGCCCAAGCTTCCGCTGCCACGAGCGTGCAATCGCCCCCGGTGCCGCAGCGTCCACGATTGTTCCGTCGGCCAGCCAGTGGCGGGGGCTTCCTGGTGAGGATGGCGACCCAACGAGCCACACGCTCTCCACATCCGCCGATTCCAGTGCCCGTCGCGCCGACACAGCCCCATCCACGTCAACCACGATGCGATCGCCAATCGACGCGACGACCCCCTTCACGCGATCGCCATTGGTCAGTGTGACGACATCTTCGGTGATCGCTTCGCCTGGTCGACTGGCCACGGCCGTGGGCGTGAACTGGATGGCACGCACCCACTCGAATGGGAAGGCCATCACCCCCAGCAGCTCGTGCCGCCACAACAGTGTCTCGTCCGGCACTTCGACGCGCGCCTCCTCCTCCAACAGGGACCGTTCAAGCGACGTGGCCAACGCGCCGGGAAACCGCTCGCCGGTCCAGAGAATGACCTCGGACCACGGCATCTCAATGGCCCGATCCGCCAGGACGGCAACCACTGTCCCGTCGGAAACGATCTCGTCTGTGGCGGGAGCGCGAGTGGACAGCACCATCGAAGTCGCAGCCACGCCAAGCAGGAGTGCGCGGCCCCTGGCCTGCACGCCTTGGTGTGGTGTCGTGCGCCGTGTTGGACGCGTCATGTTCATCGCTGGAAGATGGGGAGGTATCGCTTGGGCATCTGCATGATGATGAGCGCCATCGCGGTCGCGTAGGGTTCTCCGGCGCTGTGGTCCATCCAAGTGCCGGCGTCGGTCTGGAGATCCACCAGCTCATCGCGGACCGCTGGCCACCACGACGCCCAGCGCTCGCCGCCAGCCAAGTACATGGCCTGCGCGGCGTAATAGTGCCCATAGAAGTAGTGCGCCTGCGAGAAGGGGCCACCTCCGCCGATCACGTTGGATTGCTCGATGTAGCCCAAGCCCCGCTCGATGGACTCGTCATCGTGGATCCCGGCATAGAAAAGGCTCGCGACCCCGGCTGCGGTGCGGGGCCATCCACTGCTGCCGGGGCCCATCGTGTAGCGGAAGCCGCCGTCGGGATTCTGGCACTGCCGGACGTATCGCACGGCGGCGTCGATGGCGTCCTTGGGAATCTTGATCCCCGCATTGCGCGCGCTGCGCAACGCCATGATCTCGCAGATGGTCACGGAGATGTCGGCGTCGTTGGGCACGGGGTTGTAGCGCCAACCACCCTCGTCATTCTGGCTGGTCTGGATAAGTCGCACGGCGCGCACCAGGGCATCCCGCAGACGCGGGTCGCCTGGATCCATGCCATACACCTCGCCAAGGAACAGGGTCGCGAAACCGTGCCCATACATCGGCCCATGGCTGGATGGATCCGCGATCAACCCGCTGTCGTTGACGCTCTCGAGCACAAAGTCAAGTGCCTTGCGGACCTGCTCGGCGTACGGCCCACGCGTGGGTGTATTGCCATCCGCCATGAAGGCCAGCCCGCAGAGCGCGGCGATGCCGGCGTGCCGGCCGTATCGACCGCGCCCAAAGGACCCGTCTGGATTCTGGAGTTCCGCCAGGGCCTTAAGGCCGCGTTCCACCGAGTCCAGCATCGCTGGCGTGATCTCGCCGACGGCGGGCGTGCTCTCCGCACCGCGGCTTGCTTCCTGACTGGGTGCCGTTGTTGGCCCGGTCCCGGTCCCTGTCGCCGTCCCCGTCGCCGTCCCCGGGACCACCTGCGCGGCGATCAGGCTGGCACATGCGATTGCCGCGAACATCATCGACGGCTCTCCTCGGCAATGCGGCGGAAGTACGCCTCTGTCCAGGCACGATAGGGAGTGCTCATTCGTTCACGCAAGCCCTGTCGAAGCACGTCCCGGACCCGTGGTGGCAGCGAGCCCCACTCAATCGCCGTCGCTTCCATCGCACCGGAGGCGTCGCCATCGACACGATCGGGCATGTGGTCGGCATCCTGCTCCCCGTTGGCCTGGTCCTGCCGTCGATCACCCTTGTTCCGCTCGCCCGACTGCGCTTGCTGGCTCCCATCCTTGTCCGCCATCTTGTCTTGTGGCGACTGGCCGCCCTGCCCATCCTGCTGTTGCGGCTTGCCCGACGAAGACCCGCTCGACGACGACGATTGACGCTGCTGCTGCTGTCGCTCCGCATCGGCAAGCAGGTCATCGATCATCTTCGCCGCACGTTCCTGGAGGCGCTGCGTTGCCAGTGAATAATCCTCATCCCCGATCGCCTCACTGGCCTGCTCAAGCAGGTATTGGACCTTCCGCATTCGATCCACGGGCTTTCCATCCGAGAATGCCTCGTCCAGTTCGCCCGGCCGCACCCCATCTGCCGATTGGCTGTTGGCTCCCTCCTCGATCACCACCAGGCCCAACAGTTCGTCCAGCGACTTCAGTTGTGGCGTGAGGTCTCTGGCGGCGTCAGCGTCGCCTTCACCTGCAGCAGCATCGCCACCCTGCCCAGCCTGGGTGTGGGGCGCGACAGCCGCGCTGGACGTGGAGGCGGCCACTGGCAACCACGACGCCAACGCCAACACCAACACCAACGCCAACGCCGAAATCGATCTCGATCTCGACGTCGATCTCGATCTCGACCTCGATGCCAACGCGCAATGCCTGTCCGTCGCCGCCATGAAGTTTGGTCTGCGTCTCATGATCGGCACTCCGCCAACTCACTACTTGTCGGCCCGTCCTTCAAGTTTCGGACATCCCGACCAGAAGGCAAGCCGAATCCGTCTGGTATTTCGCGGATTCCGGGGCCAGCGCCGGCAGGGTCTCGCTCTTTCGTCCCTCCTGGGGCACGTGTGCCGGTCCCGGGCGCCCCATCCTCGCCACCCTTCTCCTCCAGTTTGTCGGCCAGATCCTGCACCAGCTTGGCCACCGACTTCTGTCGAGCCGCCAAGTCGGCCGCCTCGCCGCGCCTTGGGGGCGATCCCTCTGAAATCTGGCGCGTCCGCCGGCTCAGGTGCCCTTGCAGCGACTTGAGCAACTTGAGCTCAGCAGCTGGCGGGAGTTCACCTTCCTCCGGCCCCGAACCGCCGCCACCGGCACCCTGGTCACCGCCGGCGAGCTGGTCTCGCCCAAATCGATCCCGTGCCTGTGACTCGCTGGCCAGCGCATCGGCAATGCTCACGATGACGTCTCGGACCACTTCCACGTCGCCAGTGACGAGGTCATCCACTCGACCTTCATTGAGCGCGGAACCGGCAGACATCGCCGCCTCGCGTGCCACGCGGTGTGCCTCCTGGAAGGCTGCGCTTGCGCCAACATCGGGTTCCGACGAAATCGCTTCCAACTGCTCCAGCACACTCGATTGCTGGGTCGACAGTTTCTTGGACTCCATGAGCAGCCGCCGTCCGCCCAACGCACCGTCCCGAGCGGCCACCACCCCCTGGACCACGGCTTCTTGCTCTGGCAGCAAGGCCAGGTACTTGCCTCGCAGGGCCTTGAGCCGTTGTTGCTGCTGTTGTTGCTCCGCCTGTGCCTCGCGCGCCGTGGCAACGTCCAGCGCCTCTTGCAGGGCGAGTGTGGATCGACCCATCGCTTCGGCGGCAGCGGCGCGATCCGCCGTCGAGGCCCGGAGCATGGTGGCGGCGGTCGATTGTTGCTCGGACGCGCGTGAGATGGACTTCACCATCGACAGGCCATCAGGCCCCAGCGCCCCAGCCTCATCCTGGGCCGCACCCGTGTTGTGGAAGAGCGTGATGATCCCGTCGGCCACGTCGCGTGCAGCCGCCGGCCCAGCGGCGGCCTCCGCGAGCTGTGTGCTCTGTGCCACCAACGCCGTGAGCCGCTCCACCAGGCTGGCCAGCTTTCGCCGGAGCGACTCGAGCTGGAGTTTTTCTTCCTGCTCCAGCGCCTCTTCCATTTGCCCAAGCGCGGCCCTCGCGGCATCAGCCGACTGCTGCGCCTGGTCTTGCTGGTTCTGCCTCGACGCCTCGGCACTTTGCTCGAGTGACTCCGTCAACCCCGCCCGTTCCGCCCGCTGCGCGGCGTCGCGCATGGCTTGCGCCCGCTCTGGGTTGGATTGCGCCATGGCATCCGCCCGCTGCCGAAGCTCGTCAAGCACGTCGCGGGCTTGGTCGGTGGCCTGCTCCGTCTCGCGCGCAGCCTGCTGGGACCGGTCACGATCGCGAGCCCCCAGTTCCTCCGCTCGCTTGCCTGCGCTCTCGGGCGACAGGGCCTCGCGCGCCGCCTGTGCGGCATCAAGGCGCTCCTCAATTCGCTCCATGTCGCGACGCAGGGACCAGAGGTCATCGTCCCGCTCCAAGAGTCCTGCCGCCGTGGCCAGGGCGTCGCGCACGGATCGCTGCGCCTCGCGCGCCTCATTGGACGCCGCTTCGGCGCCAGCCTCGTCGCCCGCGTCCCCTTCCTCGCCGGCACGCTGCATCGCCTCACGCGCGTGCCCGGCTTCCGTCGCGGCCTGTTCCAGTTGCGCGGCTGCTTCCCGCGCCGCCTGCGAGAGTGATTCACCCTCCAGTCCATTCCGCCCCAGTCGATCCACCAGCTGCCGGGCGGCATCACGGGCGGCCGCGATGCGGTCACCAACTTCCACTTGCTGTGCGATGGCACGCCGATCGGTGGCGCTGGCGCGTTCCACTTCCTCCTGCCGGCCATCCGCGCGAACGACCTGGCTCCGGATGGCCTGGGCCGCCGACGCGACATCTTGCTCAAACTGGGCGCGCGACACGACCCGCAGTCGTCGCACGACGCTGGAGACAGGGGGATGGCCCAGTGCCTCACCCGCGAGGTCCTGGGCGAGCACCCGAACTTCAAGTTGGTCACCCGCCACGCAACCGCCGTCCACCGCCGACAGTGAAAGGTGCTGCTTGAATTCGGCGGCGGTCCCCTGAATGGCCTCCCGGATCGACACCACCTGGGTCTGGCCTTCTCCCACACGAATGCGTTCCACCTCCACCGCGCCCCACACCAGGCCAACATCATCCGCCAGCTGGCCCACAATGTTCACGTCGGCCTGCCCAACCACTCGCTCATCCTGCGCCGGCTCCTCCATCGTGGCCGACGGCCGTTCGTCTGGGATGGCATCAACCACCACACGAAGCGCGGATGGTGCACTGAGTCCACGCTGGTCGGTCGGTGTCACGTCCAGGAAATCGTTGCCGAGGACATTCCATGACAGTTTCCAGTGGTCGCCCTCGCACGCCACCGACATCGCCGCGGCTGGTTCGGCGGCACCGCCGCCAGGTCGCCACTGTCTCGACACCCACGCTGCGAAGTCTGCCTCATTGGCACTGTCCGACGGGCAAGGCGGTGCGTTGGCAATCCAGAGCGTGACGTCGATGCGAGAACCCTCCAACGCCGGATCAGCCCGCACCACGACACCGTCAACCACGGCGTCGATGGTCGATTCCGTGGACACGACATCCCGCACCGCAGACGCGTAGGCCGGGGGCTGCACGGTGAGTTGGACCAAGCGCACGGTCGGTGGATCGACAAACCGAACCACCTGCTCCAGGGATTCCGCGTCGTGCGTGCTGAACGTGAAGTCCACCCGTTCAGCCAACCCTGGCTCCAGGAGGAACTCATAGGTGCCATCTGGCTGGCGTGGCGCGATGGCCTCACGGGTTGTCCAGCTGCCATCGACAGCGAGGAGCCTCCATTGGATCAGCACGTCGGTGGTGGCTGGGTCGCCCTTCGTCAGTGCGGCGCGGAGCCGGACGGCCATGCCGCGCGCGGCGTGAGTCATTTCCACCAGTGACTCGACATTGGTGGAGGCTGGCCACCGCGCCGATGACCAGGGTTGCAGGAGCCGCTGGGTCCCAATCGAAGCGAGTTGCCGATCGACCAGCCAAGGCAACGCCGCCACGGCCAACGCCAGCGCCGCCCATTTGGCGTGGCGACCGAGCACATGTCGATCCACGACCCTGGCGTGCCTGGCCTCCCTGAGCGCCGGCATGACGGCTTGCTGGACACTCTCTGCAAACGGTGAAGCCACACGGGTGATCTCGAACTCAAGTGCTGACGCCAGCCTTCCCCGCGTCGAAGGCACGGCACGCTCGATCCGGCGTGCGATGTCCACCAGCCGCGGCCGGAACTGCGTTGCGGGCACGATGAGGCAATGAACACAGGTGAAGAGTGCCGCCACGCCAATGATGAAGTCAATCACCCGGAAGAGTGACGGCAGGACCAACAGCCAGTCCAGTGCCATCAGGGCCACGCCCGCCGCCACGAACCAGGCGCCCACCGAGAGCGCCCGCTCCACGATCAATGCCGCACGGACCCTGGTGCGCACCTCGCGCACCGTTCCCTGGATGGGACCTCGGCTACGCAAGTCGCATCGCCTTCCTCGTGACCCACTCCACGCCCAGCAGGGAGAGCAGGGCCACCAAGACCCACCACACGTGCCACAAGGGCGTGGCCACCACCCGCTCGGACCGGACGCTGCGGTCGGGGAGCAGTGATGGCAACGTGTCGATCACCTCCGGGTTCACCATTGCCCCGCCAGTTCCCTTCGCGAGCGACGCGAGCGACGCATGGTCGGCTGCCGGGTTGGCCAGTTCGTCATCGACTCGTTCCACTGGCACCATTGTCTCCACCCGATCGCCAAGCCGCGGATCATCCAGCACGATTGACCAGGAACCCGCGGTCGTTGGCTCGAATGAACCACTGAACAGCCCACTGGAACCCTGGCGTGTCAGTGGCACGACCCGTCGCTCACCTGCTGGGTCCATCGTGGTGACCGACAGGGGCTCAAGCTCGGCTGGGTCGCGTCGTGAGTCGCGCAGTTGCACCCGGATGGTGCAGGGTCGATCCAGCAAGGCGGGGACTGGTTCAAGCTCGACGGTGGCCGCGGACCCGCGAGCAGCCAAGCTGGTCCTGGCCAACTGACGCACCAACTGCACCCAGAATCGTTCCTGCAGCGTCTCGCCGATGCCGTGACGCCATCGCCACGTCTCATCCGTGCCGACGTAGATCACTTCACCAGCCCCAAATCGCATCAAGGTCACGATGGCCATCGGCTCATGCCCATCCAGCGGGATGGCCTGGGCCAGGACTTCCACGGCGCTCTTGAGGTTGGCGAGTGGCATCGCCTGGCGCCACGCGACACGTGCCCACCGTTGGGCCGGATGGGCCAGTGCCTGGGGCCACCCACCACGCTCGTCCAACCTGAGCACGCCAAGGCGTTCAGCGGCCCTGGTCGGCTGGATGCTCCATGATCCTGCCTCGCCCCGGACCTCCGCGTTGCGGAAGGGGAGCAAGTCCTCGATCGCCGTTCCCCTCCATGACGTCGGGGTCGCTCGCTCGCCACCCATCCACAGGAGGCCGGCTCCGCGTTCGCCGACCGAGCGTCGGAGCGCCTCCACCTGCGTGGGAGACAGGAACGTGCCTGGCACGTCACCGATGATGAAGAGGTCAAACTGCGAGAACTCCTCGTCCGTCTGTGGCATTCGCGCGAGGGGCATGTTCCCCTCCTGCGCGAAATCGAGGTCTGCCGACACCAACATGACGCTGCTCTCGATGGTCTCCTCGCGCACGAGCAGGTTCTTGAGGTAGCGATACTCCCATCGTGGGTAGCCCTCCAGGTACAGCACGCGCAGTGGCTCATCCGCAAACGAAACGTCGACGTCGCGCGAATTGTTCTCCACGACCAGGTCGCCTTCACCGGCATCGACCATGACGCGGAAGCGACGATCGCCTGGGTCACCCGACTGGGCCACCATCATGGTTTCCGCGCGTCCATCGACCCACGCCGACGGCTCGACTGTCGTCTCGTCCACCAACGTGGTGCCGTCCGCCTCCAGGAGTCGCACGATCACCGGGGTGCGAGGGGTCTCGCCATTGCTGCGCACTTCAACACGCACCGGCACCGTGTCGCGGACGTAGGCGCGGCGCGGCGCATCCACGTCAAGCACCTCCAAGTCGCTCGCCATCGTCGCGGAGCCGAGCGGCACCGCAAAGACGGCGATGCCGCGCTGCTCAAGCTCCCGGATGACCCGGCGAGACACGGGTGACTCGGTCCGGCCATCGCTGATGAGGACGATTCCAGCCACGGGACGGCCCGCGGTTCGCCGCATGGCCTCGGTGAGCGCCGCCGAGATGTCGGTCCGGCGTCCGTCAGGATCCGGCAGCGTGGCGTCAAGGTCAAGCGGGGCGACTGACCCGTCAAACCGAAGTGCCATGAGTTCGCGACTGGCCTGGATCGACTGCCACCACGGAACACCCTGCCCGGCACCAGCTGCACCCATCACCGATCGCGCCTGTGCGTCCCGAGTCGCTCGCGACTCTCCCGGCCCCGCGACGTCGGCAATGGTGAGGCTGGCGGATCGATCCACCAACACGACCACCACGTCTCGCACCTGGTCTTGCGTCACCGCCTCGTGTCGCGGTCCGAGGAGCAGTACCACGAGGAGGAGGGCGACCATCCCGCGCACCGCCGCAAGCACCGCCCTCCACTTGAGTGGTGCCTGTTGTCGAACGTAGACCGAGGCGCACGCCGCAGCGATCACCAGGAGCACAAGCAACCACGCCCAGCCCGGGAGCTGGTGGTCGAAGCCGATTCGAGTGACTACCCCGCCCACCTCATCCAAGCCGCTCATCTTCGCCACATCCCTGGCAAGAGCTTCCCGGCGTGCGAGGCCATCCGTGCCAGCCAACCCTCCACTCCCCAGAGGATGATCGACAACACCAGGAGCACCCAGGCCCACGAAGCGCCAAAGCCCGCCTGGTCGGTCGCTTGATCCTGGCGTGCCACATCGGCTGGGCCATCGTCGGCGCCTGTCGAGGCGGGGCCCATCCGCACGTTCGTGGCCGTCGCCGGTTCGGCGGTCATGTCCGGGATGACACGCTCGCGTGGGGTGGCCTCATTGCTCGCTCGGCGCGAATCGGCATTCATGGCCAGGTGGCCAAGGATCTCGCCGCTGGCATCCACCACTTCATACAACCCGACGGCGCCAAGGCCGCCGACCACGCGGCCGCCATCCTCGACGGCCATCCAATCACCGGTCGCGAAGGCGTCGCCGCGACCCATGACGGACCGCACCCTTCGCGCATTGGTCCAGGGGACAACGGCGAGTGGCTGCGTGCCGAGTGTCGCGGTCCAGGCTGCCGCCCGGGACACCACGGCCTGCCGAACAATCTCCTGCAAGAGTGGCACGATGAGCGGCTTGGTGGGGAGGTTGCTCCACGCCGTGGAGATCGGGATGCCCAGCACGAGCAGGTGGCCACGACTCCCGTCGGGCTGCACACGAACAAGCAGCGGCTCGCCACCTGACAGTCGAAGCACCACCTCCGATCCCTCTGGCGTGGCCATCCGCATGAGGCGCCGAACCTCCACAGGCGCCGCGAGGTCGCCAAGCTCCGATGAGATCATCGCAAGCACCGTCGACTCCGGCTGCACGACGTCAAGCAGGTGTGCCGGCTCGAAGGACTCGAATGCTGCGGACGGTTCAAGCACCCCAGCGCCGAGGGCTCGCTCCGCCATCGCCGCCCAGGCATCCATCCGCCCGCTCGTGGGTGGCGTCAATGCCACTGTCGCGCCGGCGCGCATGGCGTCGGCCACGCGGGCCCAGGCGCCCGCACCAAGCAGGTCTGGCTGCAGCACGAAGATGGCATCGACCGTTGGCGGCGGACCCGACTCCAGCGACGTCGGGTCCACCCGGGTCACGTCGATCGTCCCATCCTCCTCGGGATCCAGCGCTCGGGCAACCCACGTGCTTGCCGGTGTCTCCTCCAGGCCGCCTGCGTCAAAGCGCTGTCTGTCGACAACCAGCGCCGACATGGTCGATTCCAGGGCCACGACCGCAAACGAGTCGTCGTCCGCCGGCTGTTGATCCGCTGGGATGGACGCTCGGACGCCAAGTTCGTTTGTCCGCACCGGCGCACCGGCCAGGCGGGTGCTGTCGCCCGCCTCCGTGGCGGCACCCACGAATGACAACTGGACTCCCTGTGCGCCGCTCCGTTCTGGCACTCGAAGTGACGCCGTCACGCTCTCGCTGCCAAGCGCGGGGCCGCGACGCCCAGCGTCCACGCGCAGCGCGGCGGCACCAGCCTGCGGACCTTGGCGCTCGGCGTGAACGGGGAGGACCCAACGATCAGACTCGTCGCGGGGGGCTGGCGGATTCCATGGTTCAAGCACCGTGGACTGGCCTCCCAAGTCGCCCACAAGCTTCATCGCACGGGTCGCATCGGCGGCGTCCGCATCTCCCTCCGCTTCAAGCGATCCGCGAGTCCACCCACTGGCGACCAGGAGGATTGGCACACGCCCCTCCAGCATCCCGCTCACGCGGGCCTCTTCCAGTTGATCCGCCACCAGTCGCAGCGATGCACGTGGTCGCGACCCGAGGTCGATCGACTCCAGTGATTCAATCACCCCTCGCACCGACGAAGCGTCCGCGCTTGGCGGCCACACGACAGCCAGCCCTTCATCGCGGCCAGCCATGACGATCACCGCGGCGCGATCGCCGCCTTGCCAGCCGTCGATCGATCGCAGCGCCCACTCCTTGGACCGGTCGAGCATGGATTGACCGGCCACTTCACCCGTGAGTGCCATCGAGGCCACGCCCTGGTCGACCACGATGATGAAGTCGCGAGAGCGCCCGCCACCCTGTCCATTCGCCTCGTTCCAGCGTGGCCCTGCGATGGCCAGCCCGGCCGCGGCCACCAGCAGGCAGCGCGAGGCCAGGAGCATCATTTGCTCCAGTCGGCTGCGCCTGGCGCTTCGCCGCACGGCACGGCGGAGGAGGTCCATCGCCGCCCACGCCACCGGCTGGCGTCGACGACGCATGAGCAGGTGGATCATGATGGGGATGGCGATCGCCCCGACGGCCATCCACGCCAGCACCGGGGCCGCAAAGGTCATCCGTGCTTCCTTCCACGCGTCATGGCTTCTCGGCGCGCGATCAGCGAAGCCAACACTGGGCCAACGCTCTCGTGCGTGTCAAACCACAGACAGTCAAAGCCGCACGTCCGGGCGATGCGGTCGACGCTCGCCTGGTGCAAGGCCAGCTCGGCCAGGTACGCCTCGCGCACGACGCGGGCATCGGCCTCCAGCCGCCCCTCCGACTCCAATCCCTCAAAGGGCGCCGCCACATCCAGGTCAAACTGAATCTCCTGCCGGTCCAGCATCCCCAGCAGCATGGCATCGTGGCCACGGTGACGGAGAAGCGCCAGCGCCGATCGCAACTCCTCGGTCGGACCAAGGAAATCGCTGGCGATGGCAAAGAGCATTCGTCCCCCCGGCTGCGCCAGGACCTGGTCAATCGCTCGCCCAATCCCCGCCACGCCAGCCACGGGCTGTGTCGCGAGGAGACGAACGATGGTCCTCCACTGATCCTTGGCGCTGGACCGCCGTGCATTGGCCACGAGCCCGTCGGGACCAACGATTCCAAGCCCCACCCGGTCACGCTGGTGCAGGCAGAGGAACGAAATCGCCGCTGCGCACGCGCAGGCGTGGTCATACTTCGTCCAGGCCGAGCGCTGCCGGGTGGCGTCGGTGCCGCCCCAGCCTGACTTCACTGGAAGCGTCCCGTACGTCATGCTCCCGGAGGCATCCACCAGCACCATGACTTCCAGGTTGGTCTCCTGCCGATACTCCTTCACGTGGAGCTTGTCGCTCCGCGCGTAGACCTTCCAGTCCAGGTGCCGAACGGAGTCACCTGCTGCGTAGTGTCGATGCGACGCAAACTCCACCGCCGGCCCCTGCACGGGCGACCGGTGCATGCCATTCATGACGCCTTCGGCGATGCGCTTCGCGCGCAGCTCGAACGGGGCAAGCTGCGCCAGCGTCTCGGGGGCGAGGTACTCCTCGGCTCGCATCAAGCACCCGTCGAGACGCCGTCAAGCGTGCGCGATGTTGCCGCGTCGGAGGCATCCATCGGGACGATCTTCAGCAGCTCGCGGACCACGTCATCGGCTGTGATGCCGTCGGCCTGTGCGTTGAAGTTGGTGAGGATGCGGTGCCGCAACACCGGCAAGGCAACGGCGTGGAGGTGTTCTGGCATCACGTGCCGCTCGCCGGCCAGGAGCGCCCGGGCCTTGGAGGCCAGCACGAGGAACTGGCTGGCCCGCGGACCGGCGCCCCACGAGAGGTAGTCCTGGACGATTCTTGGCGCCCCCTCCTCCCGCCTCGTCGCCCGCACCAGGCGAAGGGCGTACCGGGCGAGGTGGTCGGCGATGGGCACCTCGCGCACCAATCGCTGGATGGCGAGGATGTCCTCCGCCTGCAGGATCGACTCTGGTTCGGCGTGCGCCGTGCCGGTGGTCCGCTGCACGATCGCCATCTCCTCTGCCTCTGTCGGGTAGCCGATGCGGATGAGGAACATGAACCGGTCCAGCTGCGCCTCCGGCAATGGGTACGTGCCCTCTTGCTCGATGGGGTTCTGGGTGGCCAGCACGACGAACGGCCGGGGCAGGGCGTGTGCCTCGCCACCGCTGGTGACCTGGCCTTCCTGCATCGCCTCAAGCAGCGCGGCCTGCGTCTTGGGTGGCGTGCGGTTGATCTCGTCCGCCAACACGACGTTGGCAAAGACGGGCCCTCGCACGAAGCGAAGCTCGCGATGCCCGCTCGCTCGATCTTCCTGGATGACTTCCGTTCCCGTCACGTCACTCGGCATGAGGTCCGGCGTGAACTGGATCCGTGCAAACTTGAGCGAGAGCGACTTCGCGAGCGTCGACACGATGAGGGTCTTGGCCAGTCCCGGCACTCCCTCCAACAGCGCGTGGCCACCGGTGAACATGGCCACCATCAGTTGATCCAGTACCTCGTGCTGGCCAACGATGGTTTTCTCCAACTGGGCACGGAGCCGCCGGCTGGCCTCGGCGACGGCGGCTGCGGACTCCACGGGATTGGTGCTCGACAAAGGAAGTGCGCTCACCCCGTGAGTCTAGGAATTGCACGTTCTCGGACCCTGGCGCGGGAGAGTTTCCACGATCGGCCTGGTGGAGCAACGGAAACCACCATAAGAGAGACGGGGTGAATGACACAATCACATAAAAGACCTATTCATAGTCGTAGTAAGAGGGTTGACAGTCTGTTGATGAGCAGTACAAACAACAGCACAAGCCGAACCCCTAGGGGCACTTACGCCGTTTCGGCGTTGTGGAGTCGCCTGTCTGTAACCGTGGTGGCGGGCTGTCGAGATCGTCAGGGACACCCGTGGGGATCGCCATCTGGTTTCCAGGCCATCTCCCTCGACAGATCCAATGACAGGCAGGCATCAAGTTCCCAAGAGGTTGTCAGCGCCCCAACTGACAGGGTCGATCGAAAAACTCTCGCAGTCGCTCGTGGTTGAGGTTGTGTTATCGGACCACAAATACCCCAATGCACCCATCACCTAGCCGGCGCGCTCCAGCTGGTGCCCCGCACCAGACGAATCGGGACTGGAAGTCGCCACGGACTCTTCGACGCCAAGCGCCCGCTCGATCGTGGCAATCCCTCGGCTGAGGGCCTCATCTGACTGTCGCTTGATCTCAACAGTCCGGATCGCGTGCAAGACCGTGCTGTGGTCGCGCCCACCGAAGTAGCCGCCGATTTCCTCCAGGCTGAGCCTGGTCAATCGGCGCGCGAGGTACATCGACACCTGCCGCGGAAGCGCAATGCTCTTGTGCCGGCGCTTGCCCAGGATGTCAGTCAGCCGGACATTGAAGAACTGCACAACGGACTCGGTGATGTCTTGGATCGAATGCTGGCTCTCGCCCGATGGCGCCGCCGCGTGGTCTCGAAGCGACTCCCGCACGAGGTCCATTCCGATCGGCTGCCCGGAGGCGCTCGCCATAAGGCGAATCTTCATCAGCGCGCCCTCAAGCTCACGCACATTGCCCTCCACCCGCGTGGCGATGAACGAGCCCAGCGTGTCATCCATGGCCATCCCGTGCAGTTCAGCCTTCGTGCGGACGATATTCACGCGAGTCTCGAAACAAGGCCGCTCCATCCTGACCACGAGGCCGGAGTTGAACCTGCTCACCAGCCGATTTTCCAGGTCGGGGATGTCAGAGGGGGCTGCGTCAGAGGAAAGCACAAGCTGTTTGCCGGCTTGGTAGAGCGCGTTGAAGGTGTGGAAAAATTCCTCCTGCGTCTGGTCGCGCTTGGAAAGGAAGTGGATGTCATCCACCACCAGCACATCGACCGAGCGGAACTTGCCGCGGAAATCAGCGACGGTCCCGGCCCGAACCGCCTCGTGGAAGTGGTCGGCAAATGTGGCGCAGCTGACGTAGCAGAGGACCGTGCTGGCGCGCTGCCGCAGCAATCGCTGGCAGATCGCCTGCAGCAAGTGGGTCTTCCCGAGGCCAACGCCCCCGTGCACGAAGAATGGGTTGTAGGTCCGGCCCGGCCGGTCACCGACGGCAAGCGCGGCGGCGTGGGCCAGCCGGTTGCATGGCCCGACGACAAACGTCTCGAAGGTGTAGTCGGGGCTGAGCAGCGTCTGCTCGATGGGAGGCAGCGTGGCCGTCGCGGCGCGAGCACTGGAGTCCAGCATCGGCGTCGAGGGGGCCGATCCCGGAGGCGGTTCCTCGGCACCGACGAACTTGATCGCCAGCAATCGACCAGTCACGCTCTGCGCAGCCTCGGTGAACTGCTGGGCGCAGCTGCGCTGGAGGTATCGCAGCTGGATGGGGTCATGAACCACCAGGTTGAGGACACCGCCGCCAATCTCGCCGGGGTCGATGTCATCAAACCAGTGCCTGCAGATCTCGGCGTGGTGACGCCTCAAGTAACCATTGATGGCACTCTTGAGGTTTGGATCAGGAGACTTTGACACGAATGGGCCTGCTGCGGGTGGCGACTGGCAAGAAAGGGACGGGGGGGAACAGGAGCGGAAAGAGTGGTGGAATGTGGAAACGGATCAGCCTACTCCGTGCCGGCCGGGGCCTCGGCAGCGGACTCGGCGGGAGCTTCCGTGGGCTCGGCGGATCGACTCTCCTTCGGTTGCCCAGCCGCTGCAAGCTGCGCGTCATAGCGGGCCCGGTTGGTCCGCCCATCCATCAAGAGGTGCACGCGTCGACCCTGCGCCACGTCCGCGACAACCTCGCGCGCCAACGGCAACGGCGTGCGGCGTGAGAGGTGGACCAACACGACATCTTCCGCCTCCCAGTGGCCCAGGTATCGCTCGATGTCGCGGATGTGGAGGTGCTTGCCCTTGCCGGCGCGGTCGTAGTGCTCGGCCAGGAAAAACGTGCATTCAACGACCAGGATCTTGGCCCTCTTGAAGCCATCCTGCAAGAGATGGTCGCCCGGTGCGGTGTCTCCCGTGTACGCCACGAGCGGGATCTCCACGTCATGGGTGATCTCCTCGCCCCGCTCCCGCAGCGCACGGATCTGGCTTGAGGGAATATTGGCAAACTCAGGCCTCAACTTGCGGCGGCGCTCGGTCACGCAGTACCCAAGGGCCGGCACGGTGTGGGGCACCTCGATGGCATGCAACTCGCGGTCGCGACCCAGCGGGGTCGATTGCCCGGGCGCGAGCGAGACCACCTCATACGGGGTGCGCTGCTGCTCCAGGTCCACCCAACTCTGCATCATCCTGTCGATGGCCCCGGCGATGGCGTGGTGGCAGACCACACGCCCCGGGGGCTGCTGCTGGAAGGATCGCTGGCTGAACCAGTAGGGGAGCCCCGCGATGTGGTCCATGTGGGCATGGCTGAGCGCGATGGTCTTGGAGCTCAGGACCGGGCGTGGACAGAGCCCGATGTCAAAGGCCACATCCAGTTCCGGGAGCTGGACCACCGCCTCCTCGCCCGCCACGCTGATGCCCTGCACGCGAAAGGGCGGCAGGTACAGGAATCCCATGTGGGAGTCTCTCGGAGGGGGGGAGGGAAGCATGTTCTGGACGCGGTGGAGGCAGCCGATGCGGAACGGACAATCGTACCACGGCGCCCCATGCTTTCCCCTCCGGTCGAGCCCTGCCACGACGGTCAACGGTTCAGTCACGTTTCCCTTGACGGCAGCAAATCGAATCTGAAACTACCTTGTGGAGCCACTCCGTCAGAGGTGTCGCCACGTCACCGCTTCCAGAGGAATCCACGCAGGTCGCCAACCGACTCGATTCACCCCATGCCGATCTTCAGCCGATACCACGCCGACCCCGACATGGCCGAAATCATCGCCATGTTTGTCGCCGAGTTGCCGGATCGGGTGCTGGCGATGGATGAGGCGTTGCAGCGAGGCGAGTATCACCAGGTCCAGCGGCTGGCCCACCAAGTCAAGGGAGCGGGTGGCGGCTACGGATTCGACCAGATCACCCAGTCGGCAGCGCAGCTCGAAACGGCGGCGAAGGCAAGCGACCGCGGCCCCACCATCGATGCACTGAACGCCTTTCGCGCGGTTGCCTCAGAATGCCACGCCGGGGGTCCCCCATGAACAAGTGGATGACGCGCGCCTCGCCATCGATCCTGGTGATCGACGATGCCGAGCCAATCCATCGGCTCCTCAAGATCCGATTGGCCACGGAGAAATACGACATCCACAGCGCGCTGACATCCAGTGACGGACTGGCGATGGCCAAGGAAGTGCATCCAGACCTGATCCTCCTGGACCTCCGCATCGACGACGAGATGGACGGGCTGCAGGTGCTGCAACGCCTCAAGGACGATGAAGCCACCTCCGGAATCACCGTGATATTCATCAGCGGCGAGAGCGATGGCGACCAGCGCGTCAAGGCGCTGGACCTGGGTGCGGTTGACTTCATCACGAAGCCCTTCGACGAGTTCGAGCTTCGCGCACGCCTCCGGTGCCAGCTTCGTGCGCAGCGGACGCTGCACATGCTGGAGCAGCGGGCGCAGGTCGATGGACTGACGGAGCTGTGGAATCGCGCCTACTTCGACCAGCGGCTCCGCGCCGAGGTGGCCGAGGCCCGCCGACACAGCCGGCCGTTGTCGATTGTCATGACCGACATCGACAGATTCAAGCCACTCAACGACACGTTTGGCCACCCATTCGGCGACAAGGTGCTCGAGCAGTTTGGCCGGATCCTGTCCCACGGACGTGCGAGCGACATTGCGTGCCGGTTCGGCGGTGACGAGTTTGCCGTGATCCTGCCGCACACAGGGCTGCGAGAGGCGCGAGAAGTGGCCGAGCGGTACCGGGTGATGATGCAAGAACAGGTCTGGACTATCCCACCACACGCCGCGGCGGCGGACAAGGGTCCCGTGATCGTGACCGTGAGCCTGGGCGTGGCTGACTTGGCCAGCTGTGGGGAGCATGCCGGCCGGACAGACCTCGTGCGGATGGCCGACCAGGCGCTCTACGCGGCCAAGGGAGGCAGTGGCGGGGCGGCGCGCAATCGAGTCGTCAGCGCCGACGAACTGTGTGGCGAGTCGATCGAGGAGGAGGCGTAGGGCACCGCCGCCAATGAGCCTCGCCGACCACGACGCACTGTGCATCAGGCATTGGGACTTCTCGGAGACAAGCCAGACCGTGAGCCTGTTCTGCCGGGAGGCGGGCCTCGTGCGCGCCATCGCCAAGGGATCACGGCGCGAGCGCGGGTCGTTCGGCGGGGGGGTGGACCTCCTCTCACGAGGAATCGCCGGGCTCAGCATCCGCAAGGGCCGCGACCTCTCCACGTTCGGGCGATGGCAACTGACCACCACCTGGCCTTGCCTGCGCACCGACCTGCGGCGCAACCAGGCTGCGTTCCTCTGCGCCGACGTCATCGGCCGGCTGGTGATGCCCCACGACCCACACAAGGCCGTGTTCGACGGCCTTGTCGAGGCTCTTGACGACTGGCAGGGAGGTGGCTCGATCGATGCCACGGTCGCCCGATTCCTGTGGTGCCTCTTGAGCCACACCGGGCATGGGGTGCGGCTTCCAACCCCAGAGCAACTCTGCGGGGAGTCGGAGTTCCTTCGCTTCTCCCCCCATGACGGCGGCTTCACCGGCGGCGACACGCTCGGCCCAACGTGGCCGGTCCGCGTTGACACGGCGAGGGCGCTCATCGCGCTCCTCGCACACGGTGCTGAGGATGAGACACTGGCCATCCTCGAGTCCAGTTGCCCTGGGTGCACGACCCGCGCAGCGCGACTTCTCGCGGCACACGTCCGTGAGGTGGTCGGGCAGGAGCTCCCCACACTTCCGGCGCTCTACCCGGAGATCGCCGGCGCACAGGCGATGGCTACGATCGCGGGATGGCCTTCACCCACTGCACCGCCACGCTCCCCAACGGGCTTCGTGTCCACGCCGAGGTCGACCCCGGCGCCGTGACCGCGGCGGTGGGCTTCTTTGTCGACACGGGCGCGCGCGACGAACCACGCTCCCTCATGGGGGTGAGCCACTTCCTTGAGCACATGCTGTTCAAGGGAAGTGCCAGGCGGAGCGCCGAGCAGGTCAATCGGGACTTTGATTCCATCGGCGCCAAGCACAACGCATTCACCTCGCTGGAGGTGACCGCGTACCACGCCTCATGCCTCCCGGAACACCTCACACGAGCCACCGAACTCGTGGCCGACCTGTTTCGACCATCCCTCCGGGAAGCCGACGTCAACGAGGAACGCGGCGTGATCCTTGAGGAGATCGCCATGTACGACGACGATCCCCATTCGGTGCTCTATGAGTCGACAATGGAGTCCTATTTTGGCGAAGTGCCGCTTGGTCATCGGGTGCTGGGGCTCCCAACCACGATCCGCCCGATGACGGCCAGCGACCTCCACACGTACTTCACGACGCACTATGCGGCCAACAATGGGGTCATCGCCGCCGCCGGCAAGCTTGACTTTGACACGCTTGTCGCCCACGTCGAGCGCGAGACGGCGGACTGGCCGAGGGTGGCACCAACCCGCGACGCCACGCCTGTCCACTCACACGAGGGCCGCCTGGCCCTCACCAGCAAGAAGGCTCGCCGTGGCTACCTGCTCATGGCCTGGCCGGCGCCACCACAGGATGATGACTCTCGCCGTGCCGCATCCATCGCAGCCTTCATCCTCGGCGGGAGCGACAACTCACGCCTGGACTGGGCGTTGGTGGACAAGGGCATCGCCGAGAACGTCTCGTGCGGCGTGATGCCGATGGATGGAACCGGTGTCGCGCTGGCCGACGCCACCTGCGACCCGGATCGACTGCCCGAGGTGGAGTCAGTCATCCGCGACGAAGCCAGCCGACTGCGCGACACGCTCAGTGAAGGTGAACTCCTCCGCGCCAAGGCTCGCGTCAACACGGCAGCGGTGTTCGCCGGCGAGCGCCCATCAGGGCGCATGAAGCGGCTGGGGCGACACGTGGCCGCGCTTGGCACCTACGCCTCACTGGACGATGAAGTCGCCAAGATCGACGCCCTCACCTTGAATGACCTGCGCGACGTGCTGGACCATTGGCCCATGCAGCCACGCTGCGTCGGGACGATGGTGCCGGAGGCTGGCGTCTAGAAAAGCCGAAGCCCCGCCTCGAAATGGGAGATTTCCCCCTCGGGCGAGTGAATCGGTCGACTCCACACCACCATGAGGGGTCGATCCTCCTCGTGGTGATTGCCACTGCTCCAGCGGACACGGCCCGTCAGGCCCTCAGGAAGCACGCCATCCGTCTTGACACGGATGCCCGTCTCGCTCAAGTCCAGGGCCTCATACTGCTTCGCCTCGCCAGGCTCATGGTGCCACCGCACCGTCACATGGCAGTAGGCATTGAACCGGGTGTTGTGACGACGCTCCTCCGCCAAGGCCGCAGCCATGGCCCGTCGAAGCGCAAGCAAGGCAGAACGATCGTGACACTCCTCCATTCGGTAACCCTCCATGGACCAAGGGTCGAATCTAGATACGGATCGGCAAGCAACCTGTTCCCGGATTTCATTTCTTTCTTGCCACTTCAGGAGGGGATGTCGATGGCCGACAAGGCCAACACTTCCGACGCTCCTGACGCTCCTGGCTCCGGCTGGGCGTGGTTCATTGGGCGCCCGGGCGAGCGGCCAGCAAGGCCGCCTGTTCATCGGCCCGGTAACTACTTCGCACCAGCGGCCCGCTTTCACAGACCCGGAAGCCAGCCGCCAGCGCCGAGCGCTTGTAGGACGCAAACTGGTCGGGCGTCACCCAGCGGTCGATGGGCAGGTGGTTTCGGGTGGGCTGGAGGTACTGCCCGACCGTGAGGACATCCACGGCGGTCGTCCCCTGGATATCGGCGATCAACTCAAGGACTTCGTCGTCACGCTCGCCGATGCCGGCCATGAAGCCGGTCTTGGTCACCAACCCACTGGCCTTGAACTGGCGCAGCACGTCCAGTGAACGCTGGTACTTGGCTTGCGGCCGGACGGCGGGGTGCATCCGCAGCACCGTTTCCATGTTGTGCGAGATGATCTCCGGGCGGGAACGGCAGACTGTCTCGATGTCGCGCTCGATGCCCTTGAAGTCGCCCGTCAACACCTCCACACTCATGCCCGGGCACGATTCATGGACGCGCTGGATCGTCTCGGCCCAGATGGCCGCACCACCGTCCGGCAAGTCGTCCCGGTCCACACTGGTGATGACCACATGCTTCAGCGACACCTTGGCCAGCACGTCCGCCACTCGCCGTGGCTCATCCAGGTCCACGGGTCCTGGCTTGCCGGTCTTCACGTTGCAGAACCCGCACGATCGTGTGCAGGTGTCGCCCAGGATCATGATGGTGGCGCTGCCTCGGCTCCAGCACTCGCCCATGTTTGGGCAACTGGCCTCCTGGCAGACCGTGTGGAGACCATGCTCATCGATCAAGTCCTTGAGGGCGAGGTAGGCCTGTCCACCAGGCATCCGCGCGCGGAGCCAGTCCGGCTTGCGCCCGACCACGCGCTGCTGTGTCGCACCGCCAAGGTTGTTGATGACGCTGCCGGAGAGGCTGAAGATGGCTGGGCCGACATTTCGGGCCGTGTCGCCGCCGAGCGGCCGGGGGTGGCGCTCCAGCGTGCGTGCGATCGCTGCCGGCGCGAGGGCGACCGGTGGAGCAGCGTCACGGGAAGTCGGGCACGGATCCGACATGGCGAATCGGCCATTCTACGAGGTTGCGACCCGTTCCAGGATGGCACGGATGCCACGCACGGTGTCATCAAGCGACATGGACGAATCAGGGCGCCCATCAAGCTGCGCCTGTTCCGGAAGCTGTGGAACATGGATGAACCCACATCGGCGAGGGGCGCGGCCCACGTCGGCCAGGTCCAGCGAGTGAAACATGATTTCGTTGCAGAGGTAGGTCCCTGCACTGTCGCTTGGCTGGCATGGGACGCCGACATGGCGGGCGGCGTGGCAGCAGTCATCCACCGGAAGCGTGGCGAATCGTGCCGCCACGCCACCCTCCACGACAGGCTTGTCCTCAACCAGCGTGCCGGCGTTGTCCGCGATGCGATAGGAACGTCGATTGACGGCCACGCGTTCCACGTGCAGGCTGTCGCTGCGCATCGACTCCCCAAGGCACACCAGCACGTCACCATCGCGGAGTGGCCCGAGCGAGGCCACCGCACCGAGGAGCGCACGGCAGGCCGACCCTGGCCCCGTGCCACCAACCACGGGAAGGATGGCGCATCGGCAGGACTCGAACCCATCCACGCCGACGCGAGCGATCACTTCCGCGGCCATCATGCTTGGGTTGACGGCGCTCCCGCCGAAGGGTTCGAATCCAGTGATGAGGAGTCGAGGTCCCATGGCGGTCATGCAGCCGCTGGCGACACCAATGGAGGGAGCGGCGCACCAAGGGTGTCGGCCAGGACGCGCACGATGTCGTACTCGTCGTCGGCGACGCGTTGGTCATGCGAGACCACGGCTGCGGCGGCCTGGAGGAGGCTGTCGCGGTCCCGTGGGTCGAGGGAGCGCAGTTGTTCACACGCCTTGGCCAGTGCGTCCAGGTTCAGTGTGTCCGTGGGGGGGAGCCCGCCGCCACCGATGTGGAGCACCGACAATCCGGCAGCCAACGCATGGGCGGCACCATCCGGATCAGACCCAGCCTGGGCAAGGATCCCGAGGTAGGTCACCACCGGGGCGCGGAGCGCGATGAGGCGCTGCGACCCAGGCACCGAGCGGTCCGGCGACCCGAACATCGGCCACTCGACATGGGCGCGAAGCGCGTTGAGCAAGGTCCACTCCGCCAACGTGACACGGCCGTCGGCGCGGACCAAGCCAGCCAGTTGCTTTCGGTAGCGCCTGTAGTCACCAGGATCGGTGCGGCGGAGCGCTGGCATCGCCAAGTCGGCCACCACCATTCGGTCGCGTCGGCTGAGCGCGCGAAGGAGTGGGGCAACCTTCGTCGCGATGGGGGACGCGTCTGGGTCGATCGACCGCATGGCCTCGATTTCAGCGTCGCCGGCACCAAGCAGCAGCACGAAGAGTGCCCGTGCACCTGCTGGCGACTTGGCCGCGTCCCGGACCTGGTCGGGGATCGAGTGAAGTGCCTGCTGGGCCCACTTGATCCGGTCGGCGGTGATCGTTCCGACGCTGGCGACAGCCATGGCCAACGGTGCCGCGCCCATGATTGGCATGCCGGGGACTCGTGGCATTCCAGGGATGGGTGGGACTCCAGGGATTCCCGGCGTTCCAGGCACGTGTGGCAACGAGGTCGCGCGCGAGGTGGGCCGGGGCGCCGTGCGCTGAGCCATCGACTGGCCGGCGGTCCCGCCATCACCAATCTCGGCGGTGATGGGGAGCGCCTCGATTCGGCGGATGCGCTCTTCCAGCGGCGGGTGGGTATTGAACACAGAGTCGACTGCCGAGCAGAAGAAATAGTGGCTGCAGGCGGCCACCTTCGTGTTCTCCACGACTGTCTTGCGCCAGCCCCCGATGCGTCGAAGCGCATTGGCGATGCCACGTGGGTTGCGCGTGTACTGCACGGCACTGGCATCCGCCAGGAACTCGCGCTGGCGACTGATGGCGGCCTGGATCACCTGCCCAAAGAACGTGCCGATTGCCCCGATCGCCATGAGGGCAAGCCCGCCAAGGATGATCGCCAGCCCGATCGGGGCACCATTGTTCTTGCGGCCGCCGCCCGATCGCGCGATGGCCGGGCCGATGTAGCGCATCATGATCCACCCCACGATGCCCAGGGCCATGATGCCGGCGATGGCCGCGGTGATTCGCTTGTTCATGCGCATGTCACCGTGGAAGATGTGGCTGAACTCGTGGGCGATCACTCCCTGGAGCTCGTCACGCTCAAAGGACTCGATGGCCTGCGATGTCACGCCGATGGCCGCGTCATCGGGCGAGTCACCAGCCGCGAAGGCGTTGATCGCGTTGTCCTGGATGACGAACACGCGGGGGACAGGGCACCCGCTGGCCAGCGACATCTCCTCGACCACATTGAGCAGCTGCCGCTCTGCCGGGCTGCCCGTGGCTGGATCGACCTCGACGCCACCAAACAATCGAGCCACCTTGGCGCCGCCACCAGAAAGTTCACCGTGCTTGACCAGGCTGGTGACGCCGATGATGAGGCTGATGGGACCCCACGACCACAGCAAGACGTTGGGATCGAAGGCAATCTGGGCGAAGTTGCCACGGCCCTCGTCGGCCGCCAGCACAAGGCCGGAGACAATGAGCCAGATCGACCCGCAGGTCAGTGCGTACCCAAGGGCGAAGAGCAGGACCAGCCGACCGGTGGAACGGCGTGCGCGGTCCTGGTGCTCGAAGAATGGCATCGCCACGTGAGGCTTGATTCCTTGGCCGCGGGGCTAGCGGGAGAAGGCCACCTGCGGCAAGGCGCGCTCGGCCGCCTCCGCCTGGAAGGGCGACATGGCCTGGAAGCCGAAGAAGCCGGCAATGACGTTGTTTGGGAAGACCACGATCAGCTCGTTGAATCGCATGACCGAGTCATTGAAGGCCTGTCGCGCGAAGGCGATCCGATTCTCCGTGCTGGTGAGTTCCTCCTGAACCTGGAGCATGTTCTGGTTGGCCTTGAGCTCAGGGTAGGCCTCGGCGACGGCCAGCAATCGGCTCAGCGCACCCTCCATCCCCGTCACCGCCTGGTCGAGCTGCGCCGCCGCCTGGGGGTCGGTGGGGCGTGCGGCCCGATTGGAAAGGCTCTGCTGGGCGGTGCTGCGGGCCGAGATCACGGCCTGCAGGGTCTCCCGCTCATGCGACATGTAACCCTTCGCCACCTCGATCAGGTTGGGGATCAGGTCAAAGCGCCGCTTCAGTTGCACGTCAATCTGGGAAAAGGCGTTGGCCGCCCGCACGCGGGCCCGCTGCACGCCGTTGTAGACGCCGACCAACCACGCCAGCCCCACGAGGAAAATGGCGACACCGATCACGGTGAACACGATGGCCGCTCCTTGGGCGAGGACAAGGCTCCCGAGCTCCTGCATCAGCGCAGCGTACTGCGGCACTAACCTCCCGCCGTGTCGATCCACTCAAGACTTCATCCCATCCTTGCCTCGCGACTGGAACAGCGCGGCCTTGAGTCACCCACGCCGATCCAGCGCGAGGCGCTTCCGCCCGCCCTGGCCGGGCGCGACATCCTGGCCATCGCGCCCACCGGCACGGGCAAGACGCTCATGTACCTCCTGCCCGTGCTGGACGCGATCCTTCGCGACAAGCCGACGGCGGGCCGCGCGGTGTCGGTCGGTGACCGCCTGCGAGGACTTGTGCTCTGCCCGACGCGCGAGCTGGCGATGCAAGTGGCCGAGGAGGTTCGGTGGCTCATCAAGGGGTCGATCCTCCGCACGGGCGTCGTCTACGGCAAGTCGCCGCTGCGCCCCCAGCGATCGATGCTCGCCGACGGCATCGACCTCCTGGTCGGCACGCCTGGCCGAGTCCGCGACTTGATCGAGGATGGCTCGCTCCCAACACATGCCGTCACCCAGGTCGTGGTGGACGAGGCGGACCGCATGTGGGACATGGGGTTTGCGCCGCAAGTGTCCTGGATACTGGGCAAGTTGGAGCCCACCCGACGCACGATTTGCTGCACAGCCACCCTGCCCCGGACCGTGGAGTCTGGCCTCCTGGGGTCGCTGCGAGAGCCGGCGCGCGTGGAGGCCGCCCCTCCCAACACGCTGGCCAATGCGGACCCTGGCACACATGTCCGGTTCGATGTCTCGGATCGGGAGAAGCCCGCGCTCTTGATGGAGTCGATCGTCGGCGGCGAGCGAAAGGGAGTCGCTGCCTATTGCCGGACCCGCCGCCGTGTCGTGTGGGTGGCGGAGGCGCTCAGCCGCCAGGGGCTGGCGGTGTCGGTCCTCCATGGCGACATGTCACAGCGTGACCGAACCAAGAGCCTCGCCCTGTTCGAGCACGGCCAGACCAGGGTGCTGGTGGCCACGGATGTCGCGTCGCGGGGGCTGCACATCGCCCGCATCAAGTGCGTCGTCAACTATGACGTGCCGCTGTTGCCGGAGGAGTTCGTGCATCGGGTCGGCCGCGCTGGGCATGGTGGCGGCGCGGCCGAAAGCATGACGTTTGTCTCGCCGGCTGACGTGGATCGATGGGCCAGGGTGGAGCGAATGATCGAGGGCCGAGTGGTGCGGCGGCAAGAGCTCCCTGACGGGTTGTCTCGGTGGAAGCCAGCCAGCACCGACGCACCGGCGCCGGATACGGAAGAAGCGGATGCGCCTCGAGCCCGCCAGGGGAAGTCGCCGGGTGCACGCCAGGGGAAGTCGCCGGGACCGCGCCAGGGGAAGTCGCCAGGTGCACGACGGGGCAAGCCATCAGGGGCCCGGGTCCATGGTCGGCCATCGACTCGCCAGAACACTGATGGCCGTGAGGCCTCGGGCTTTGGAGGGAAAGACAAGCGACCCGGACGGGCGGCCCGTGGCCCCATTCAGGGCAAGCCTGGTGGAGGCGTCAAGCGGCGACCACAGGCGCGCGGGTAGGAGTTGAGTCGTCGCGTCAGCCGACCGGGATCGCCGGGAGCGCCCACTCCAGCACGGCCCAGATCCCGACGCCGAGCATCGTCATGACAACCAGGCTGGTGACAGTCATCCCAAGGACTTCCCGCCAGTAGCGAGTGAGGTCTGTGCATCGACAGGCCCGGTGCACCATTGCGATCCCGAATGTCAATGGGACGACAAGGAGCCACCAGAGCTGGCCCATTGCGGCCGATGGTTCGAGGAATGGCATCCAGGCCAGGACTTCGATCCCACTCATCGGGTTGGTTCCTCAAGCTCCCGCGGAAGCCTCGTCAGCGCATCCAGCACAACCACGACGTTCAGGAGGCCAGCCAAGGCGCAGTAGAGGGTGCCTAACTCGTTGGCGTAGGTGATCCCCTTGAGCGTGCTGACCTTGGGCTCGGGGCCCCGATCGATCGTGGTTGCCGGCGGGGTGGCAACCAGTTCACCGGCCGCCCCACTCCTGACATAGGCCTCATTGGCCCAATCGGCGGCAAACGCGACCGGGCCCGCGCAGGCCTGGAGATAGAACCACAGCCGGTCCTCCCTTCGGTCGACGCAGTCGATGCCGCCGACAAGGAGGCCACCCATGAACAAGCCAAGCACTCCGGCCATCGCCAAGAGGCCCCGCTTGGCGTGACCAAGGGAAATCTGTCCCAAGCCCGGGACAATGAGCCCCAGGACGGCGGCCTGGACATTCAGTGGATGGTCGTCGTTGTCCGAGGGCATGCCGTTGGGCCGCAGGTGAGAAGGGAAGGTACCCGATTGATTCCCCTAGACTGGCGTCCCGCACCACGCACGCCGGAGCAAGGCCAACCAATGAACCAGCACAACGACTCGCCAAGTCCCCAAGACGCCAAGCACGAAGGGGTGGTCGATCGCCGCGGTGGCTTGGACCGACGGGACTTCCAGACGCCGAGCCCAACCAACCTGGAGCGCCGCCGCGGTCCCGGGCGTCGCCTGACGGACTTCATCAAGACCGCCGAGGAAGGGGAGATGAACCGCGAGCAGTACCTCTTCCTGCTGGCCATCGAGGCTTTCAAGCGCGTCAACCAGAAAGCATTCCCGTCCTGGACGGATGTTCTGGAGGTCGTCCGGAAGCTTGGGTACCGGAAGACGATGGCCAGCGAGCTCAACCTGGGCCCACGGGCACAGGATTGGACCGAGCGCGCCGACGCCGACAGTGCCGTCAGCAAGGCATCCGCCCCGTCAGAGGAGTGATCGGGATCGTGAGGGCCCCCGGGGTCCCGCCGCGGCCTACTTCTTGAAGTGGGCCGAGTTCAGCTGGATGTAGTGGATCCACTCCTGGGGCAGGTCGTCCGCCGGGAAGATGGCGTGGACTGGGCATTCATCGACGCAGAGGCCGCAATCGATGCACACGTCCGGGTCGATGAACAGCTGGGTGGCCGCAGCATGGTCACCCTCGGCCTTGGTGGGGTGGATGCAATCCACGGGGCAAACATCGACGCAGGCGGCGTCCTTGGTTCCGATGCACGGCTCAGCAATGACGTGTGGCATGGGGGGCGGAAAGTGTATGGGAAACCCGGAATAATGAGGTGCGGGCGCCAGAAACACCGCGAGCCGGCCCAAGGGGCCGGCTCGAGGTGTCAATGCTGAGAGACAGCGGAGAACTACTTCTTCTTCGCGGTCTTCTTCTTCGCAGTCTTCTTCGCGGTCTTCTTCGCAGCCTTCTTGGCCGGCTTCTTAGCGGCCTTCTTCGCAGCCTTCTTCTTTGCCATGGGATGGCTCCTTAGTGTTACGCATGAGTCGGAGAGTTGCGGGCCCGCGTAACAAGGTCCGAACTGTCAATGTTGTAGCGTTATCGACCGATGGTTGGGAAGGGCTTCACGAAAAAAAATGTCAACTTTCTTTTTCAAGGCAGAGTCGTCCGCAAGACGGGACATGGAACCACCACTATTGCGGAGTCGGTCATGACCACGATCCGTTGCCATGAGTGCGATCAACTTCGAGTGTTCCTGCATGGCGCCAGCGGTCGGATGGGTCAATACGTGGAGGCCGAAGTGGCGCGTGACTTGAGCCACTGCACGATCGTCGGGCGTGCTGTTCGGGCGAGTGAAGTGGCTGGTGCCTCACGGCTCGCCGGGGCCCAGGTCGCGATCGATTTCTCCACCCCGGAAGGCGCATGCTCGATGGCCCGGGCGGCTCGCGAGGCGTCGCTCCCGCTGCTCTGCGCGACAACCGGGCTGACGCCGGCCCAGCGAGCGGAAGTGCTTGCCGTGGCATCGGTTGCACCCGTGATGATTGCACCAAACACCAGCCTTGGCGTTGCGGTTGCCAGGCGAGTGGCGGCAGTCGCGGCGCGCCTGCTGGATGGGTACTCGGTAGAGATCATGGAGGCGCATCACATCCATAAGAAGGATCGCCCAAGCGGGACCGCCCTATCGCTCGCCGAGTCGGTTTCGGCAGGGTCTGGAGTGTCCATTCCAGCAGAGGCGATCGCGGTCACGCGAGAGGGGGAGATCATCGGTCACCACGAGGTGCACTTTGTGGGGGCCTCGGAACGGTTGTCGATCATCCACGACGCGGGATCGAGGAAACTCTTCGCGGAAGGGGCGCTGCGGTTGGCGCGGTGGCTGGTCTCCCAACCCCCCGGAGCATGGACCATTGACGACTGGCTAGACAGTTTGGGGGCACCTCGCCTATCAACGCGCCCATGAGCACGGTCGCCGAACATCCGATTCATCGCCGCCACCTGTCCTGTGGATTGGACGTCGCGATCGAGCGGAGCCATTCGCTGCGATCATGCGGCTTGATGCTTCGCCTCCCCGGGGGTTTCGGCGCCGATCCGGCTGGGGAAGCAGGCGAAGGTGCCGCGACACTCCTCGCCGAGCTGGTGCAGCGCGGGGCAGGCGAGCGATCGAGCCGTGCCTTTGCGGACGCCGTCGATTCCCTCGGCGCGAGCACATCCGTCTCCGCGGGGCCCGAGTCGACGTTGATCGAAGCCAGTGGCCTGGGCGAGCACCTGCCGGAGTTGCTCCCGCTGCTCGTCGACGTGGCTCGATGCCCTCGCATCGAGGATGAGGAGGTGGAGCCAACTCGATCCCTGGCCCTGCAGGAGCTGCAGTCGGTCAATGATGTCCCTCCGACGCTTGGTTCAATCGAGTTCCGCCGGCTCTTGGCCCCACCCCCCTTCAACCGCAGCGGCATGGGCCATCCCGTGGGGCTGGCGGTCTGGGATGGCCCAAGCCTGCGTGCACGGTGGTCGGAAAGGACAGGGCCGAAGGGCGCATTGCTCTGCGTGGCGGGCGGGATCGTGCCAGAGGAAGTGTTTGAACTCGTCGAGGGCCTGGTGGAGGGCTGGGAGGGAGAATGCCTGGCCCAATCGGCGGAAGCCACGCCGATCCGGGGCCGGAGCCATCTCACGCACCCCGCCGCGCAGACGTTCATGATGATCGGCTCAGACGGTGTCACAGGCCGGGACTCGGACCTGATCGCGCTGAAGATGCTGTCGTACATCTTGGGGGGGAGCTCCAGCAGTCGACTCTTCACGGAGGTTCGCGAGAAGCGTGGCCTCTGCTACGGGATCGGGATGGGGGTCGTGGCCAGCCCCACCCACGGATTTACGCAGATTTACGCAGCCAGCACGCCAGCGCGAGCCCCCGAGACCCTGAAGCAGATTCGCGAGGAGTTGGGCAAGGCGTCACGCGGCGTGACGCGCGATGAGTTCGAGATTGCCAGGACGGGATTCAAGTCGTCGATCGTCTTCTCCGGCGAGAGCAGCGCCGCGCGGGCCGGAAGCCTGGCGGTGGACATCGTCCGGGGGATCGATCCTCGTTCCCTCGCGGAAATCGCGGCGGAAGTGGATGCGCTGACGCACGACACCTTGAACGAGGTGGCGGCCAAGCGATTTGATGCCGCGTGGCTCGACGGGCTCACCGTGGTCACGGTGGGCCCCGAGGATCCATTCGCGAAGGCGGACATTGGCTGGCCGGGAGCTATGCTGTCGAGCCCATGACCTCGTCGCACGGAACCGCCGTCACCACCATCACCCCCGGCACCCGGGTGCGAGTGACGCAGCAGGTCCCACAGGTGGAACAGGTGTGGTCCACCACCGTTGAGGGCACCGTGGTTCGATTCCGGCAGGCGAAGACCGGATCGTGGTTCGCCCACGCGCACGGGGACCAGTTGTGGCTTGATCGGCTGGAACTGCGCAAGGCTGACGGCGAGTTGGTGACCCTCAACTTGGATCACTACTCGCAGATCGAGCCCCTGTAGGGATTGTGGGAACCCGGTGAATCCGGGACTCAAGGCCGAGTCAAGGTCGAGTCTGGATCGGGGCCGACGGAAGCGGCTGGTGTCGCCACGCGCCGAGCGTCACCAGGACCTCGCGACGTTGTCCCGCGTGCTCCAGCGTCAGTGCGACCGTGGCGCCGGGCGCGTCCGCGGCCAACCTCGCGCGGATCGTTGCTGGGGAGGCATCCTCCGAGCCATCCACCTTCACGATGAGGTCGTGCTCACGGACACCAGCAGCGGCGGCCGGGCCACCGGCCAGCACGGCGCCAACTTCACTCACCTTGGTGGGGTCGATGCCAAGCTGCGAGGCCAGCGCCGGCGACGGCCAGCGCAGTTGCGCCCCCAGGAAGGAGCGCGGTCGCAGGTCGTGGGGCGGCGCTGGCAGCTGGATCCGCTTGACCACGGACCCATCGTGGCCGACGACTTCGATCGCGTCCGGCTCTCGGCGCAGGTTGGAGTCGGGCACCCGCTGGCCATTGACGAACACCTCGTCACCTTGCTCGGAGAAGACCACGTCGTAGGCGGGCTGCGAGGCAATGCCTACGGAGATCGTCGCTGGCGTCGCCCCGGCTGGCCCGGCGCCGGCCGCCATCGAGGAGGCTGCGTTTGCCCCCTGCGCACCCCCCGACGCGGCGGAAGGGTCCATGGTGTCGAAGGAGCGGCAGCCCACGAGGGCCATCGCCAGCAGTGAGGCCATCGAGATGGACAGTGCGTGACGTGTGGCCTCGGCAAGCAAGCGAACGAGCATGGTGCCCAGATGCTACGGCTCCGCCAGCTGCCGATACTTCTCCCGGTAGCGCTGCTCAAGGAGGTCTTGATTGTTGTGCAACTGGATGCGCCGGCCATCGATCCACGCCCCGACCACTTCAGTCCTGATGTCCAGCGGCGAGCCGCTCGTCAGGATGATCGTGGCCGACTTGCCGGGCTCCAGCGTGCCAAGCGACTCCCCCAGACCCATGATCGTGGCGGCGTCACGGGTGATCGCGGCCATCGCCTGGTCGGGCGTGAGGCCGTGGGCCACGGCCACGCCGGCGTTGTGTGGAAGCCATCGGTCGTTGGAGGCATCGCCACCGAGCGAGTCGCCCACCGGCGCGATGCAGTACCGAACACCCGCATCACGAAGCCGGGCGGGGAGCGAGAACGGCGCGTCGTACGGTTCGTCCGGGAGGCGCGGAAGCGCGAGCGTGCCACGGATCACGACCGGCACATCGTGGCGCTTGAGAAGCTCGGCCACTTCCACGGCGCCTGAACCTCCCATGATGATGGCCTTGAACCCACGCTTCGAGGCCCACAGGACGGCACTCTCGATCTGGCCGGCGCTGGAGGCGTCGATGATGACGGGCTCGGTGCCCGCGAGGACGGCCTGCACGCGGTCATATCGAAGATCGATCACCGTCGTGGGATCCGCCGCGCGGGCGTCGGCCCACGACTTGGCATCGTCGAAGAACTGGTCGATCTGCTCGATTGTTTCGGCGGATCGGCCGGCCTGGGCGCCTCGATTGCGGAACCCGACCCGCATCAGCGGCTCAGTGGCGGGCCACTTGATGACCAGTCCGGTGCGAGGCTTGATCGTGAGGTCTTCGGTGGTCCAGCCGTCCATCCGGAGCGCACTGGCGTGTCCGCAGATCGTCCCGCCGCCAGGGAAGGAGATGCTGGTGAGAATCCCGTTGGACCGGCTCACGGGGATGAGTTCTGAGTCAGGATTCACGGCCACGGCGGCGATGGTCTCCGGGTGCCATTGCCCCAGCTCGCTCCGGTCGTCCGTGGATCGAACCTGGTCCACCTCGATGAGGCCCATCGGTGAGCCGATGGCGACGAGGCCGGGATACAGGTGGAGGCCGGTGGCGTCCTGGATCACGTAGCCATCGACCTGCGGCATGGTGGCCGACTCACCGACGGCGACAATCTTCCCGTCGCTGAAGAGCGCAAATCCATCGGCGATCGTTGGCTCGCCCTGTGTCATCGGGTGGATCGTGGCGTGAACGATGGCCACTCCCTGATCCTGCCTTGGCGCCGCGGTTGGGTTTTGCGCGAGGGCCAGGCTGGGGAGGGCGAGGGTTGCTCCAGCGACCAGCGCGCACGCGGCGGCGAGGCGGTGGGAGCAGGGGGGAGGAACGATCGTCGTGGCACCGGGATCACGTGAGAGGCAACTCATCGACCCACCCCACAGTTCGCCGGGGCGAGTTGGTCGATGTTGGCACCGGCGCGCCAGCGCTCCAGTTCGGCGTCCTCTCGTTCTTCCCACATCCGCGAGAGAAGCGTGGGCGGGGTGTCGGTTCCGGGACCGCCTGGACTGCCCGGCGCACCAGCTCCCTGTCCGCGACGGCCGCGACCGCCTCGGCCTCGTCGACCCTCGCCGGGAGGCCCACCATCGCCGCCACTCCCGCGCGCGCCGTCGGCATCGGCGGCGGCAGCGATCAAGCGGGTGCGAAGTGCGTTGTCTCGGTCACGCATCTGTGCGTCCTTCTCAAGGCTGAAATAGCAGGCGCCGTCGATCCAGGTCTGCTCGCACTTGGTGAAGGTGGAAAGCGGGTCGCCGCTCCACACCACCAGGTCCGCATCCTTGCCGGGCTCCAGGCTGCCGGTGAACTGGCTGACACCCAGTTGCTTGGCGGGGTTGATCGTGGTGAAGCACAGTGCGTCGCCCGGTGCCAGCCCGCCGTAGCGGACCGCCTTGGCGCATTCCAGGTTGAGCCGTCGAGCCAACTCGTCGGAATCGCTGTTGAAGGAGACGACCACGCCCTGGTCGTGCATGATGGCGCCGGCGTAGGGGATCGCGTCCATCACTTCCATCTTGTAAGCCCACCAATCGGTGAAGCACGAGGCCCCCGCGCCGTGTGCGGCAATGAGCTCCGCGACTTTGTAGCCCTCCAGGACATGTTGCAGGGTGCCGATGCGGAAGCCAAAGTCTTCGGCAAGTCGCAGGAGCATCAGGATTTCATCTTGCCGATACGAGTGGCAGTGGACGATTCGCTCGCCCGCCACGATCTGCGACAACGCCTCAAGTTCCAGGTCTCGACGCGGCGCGACTTCTCCGCCCTGCCGAACACCCTTGTTGCGATCCCACTCTTCCATCGCGGCGCGGTATTGCGAAGCGGCGGTCAGTCGATCACGCAGGTACGCCTCCACCCCCATGCGGGTGTCGGGGTATCGACCCGATGGCCCCACCACATTCTCGCCAAGCGCCCATTTCATGCCGGGCTTGAATCCGGTGGCAGGGAAGTCGTCGGCACCCTCGCCCCACCGCGCCTTCACGACGGAGTTCTGGCCGCCCATCGGGTTGGCGCTGCCGTGGAGCTGGTTGGCGGCGGTGAGTCCGCCGGCCAGCTGCCAATACCAGTTGATGTCATCGGGGTCGATGACATCGCCAATGCGAACCTCGGCGGTGCACGCCTGCGTGAACTCGTTGACGCCGCCGTCGATGCCGGTGTGGCTGTGGCAATCGATCATGCCAGGCGACAGGTGCTTGCCCGTGCAGTCGATCACCCGCGCGCCGGGCATGGTGGCGTCGTGGCCAACGGCGACGACTTTGCCGTCGTGGACCACGACGTTTGCGGGCGAGAGAATGCCTTGCGGACCGCTGGTCCACACCGTGGCGTTGGCGAAGACGACCGTCTCCTGCTCGGGGGGCGTGTCCAGGCCGCGCACGCCAAGCGGCGTGGTGATTGGCACGGTCACCGGGTCCACGGCGAGGAGTTTCTTGGCCGGCTTGTCGGTGGGTGTTGCGGCGTCGGTCGTAGCTGGTGCGGCTGCCGCCACGGCGATCGCCGTCGCCGGCACCACTCCCATGGGCGCTTCTGCAACCTGCTTGGGCGAAATCGTGAACCCGACCACCTCGCCCGTGAGCGTGGTGGCCTGGACATGCATCGTGTTGCCATCGACGATGGCCGCGCACCGCACGGCTCCCCACGGCTGGCCTTCCACCTTGATGAGACCAAGCGCCTCGGGCGCGATCTTGAAGGTGAGGCGCGGTGCCGTCACCTTGACTTCGGAAGCGGCGTGCTGCTTTGGGTCCTTCGCGTTGCCCTGCTCATCGACCTGCGGCTCAAGCACGGTGATCGATTCCTTGCGGGCGTCGATCGTGACATCGCGCACCGTTCCATCCTGGCCTTCCATCGCCAGCGTGCACGCGCCATCCATCGTGAGCGCGGGGGCCTTGGTGACCTCGGTGCGTCGACCCGCAATCCAGACATCGACCACCTTCGTGTCGGTGCCAAACAGCGGGCCACCCTCGACGACGACCAGGTTGGCCATGCGTCCAGGTTCCACGGTGCCCATGAGGTCCGCGACACCAGCCATCGCGGCAGCATCGGTGGTGAGTGCGGCGAGGACTTGATCCGCCGTGAGTCCCGCTTCTTGCGCTTGCCGAACCCGCTCGGGGAACTGGTTGCGCGACTCCAGTCCGTTGGTGGTGAGCGCGATTCGATTGCCCTGCGCGCCAAGGCGAGTCGCGAGGAGCGCCGGATTCGCCGGTGCAATCGCCCACTCCTTGAGTGCCGAGAGCGGGATCTGCTCGGCGAGTCGCGGGTCCGCAACCTCCGGCGCCTTTGGGAAGGCCACCGGGACGACGATGTCCATCCGAGTGGCGGCGACATCGTCCAACCGCTTGAACTCCATGCCCGTCCCAAGCGCGGCCGCCTTGATGCCCGCCTCGTTGGTGCACCGTGCCAGCCGGAGGAGTTGCTGTTCGTCCTGCGGCTGGAGCCACGCGCGCTCGTCGCCGGCGAGAAGTGGTTGAAGTGCGAGAAGCGCCATGTCCACATTGGGTGGGGTGTCGCCCGATGGTGCGGAGTCCCACACCTGCTTGGCCTGCGTGGCCCACGCGGCATCGCTCAGTGTCTGCCGCACGAGGGCAATCGCGCCCATCTGTGACCCGGGGAAGGTGACGCTGCGCATGCGAGCGTCCGCGTTGGGGGCATCCCAGTCAAACTCGCCGCGCTCAAGGGAGATGCCCTGCCCGACATCGCGGTCGATCGTCGTGAATGCGAACGGCGTGCCACCCGGCGAGGCACCCGACTCCAGGAGCTGCACGCGCGACTCACCGCGGAAGATGCCGGCGTTGGGCCGGGCGACGGCGGCTGTGAACCCAAGCGAGCGGAGTTCGCCCGCGACGCCAGCGTCGATCGACGCGAGCGCGGCATCCACTTGCGGGGTGACGCGAGGATTCCAGTGGCCATCACGAGCCGAGGCCGCTTGCGCCGCAATCGTGGCCGTGTTGACTGGAATGTTGAGGTCGATGAAGCCGGCGTAGATGGTCTTGCCGGCGAGGTCGTGGACGCGGGCGCCGGTGGGGACGGGCAGTCCAACGCCGACGGCGTCGACCCATCCGTCACGCAGGATGACGGTGGCGTTCTCGATCACCTGGCCCGGACGCACGACCACCCGCGCGTTGGTGAGCGCATCCCAGCGGATGTCGGCTTCGCGCATCCCGTTCTGCTGGTTGCGGGCGGCGGCGTTCAGGTCTTGGGGGGAGGCGGGAGCGGGTGTGGCCAGCGCGCGGGGGGCGAGGAGCGCGCCAGACAGGGCGAAAACCACCGCCCACGCGGCCAGATTGGTCGGATGCATCCGCCCAGTGTAGGAGGGGTGGGGGGTGGAACTCACAGCCGGAATGCCCGAACTTGGACCCGCAAAGCCGATTCTGGTGCACGGTCTTGTTTTACGCAACATATTGAGTACGATTACTCACGACAATGAATAAACAAAGACCCCAGTTCATCCGGGCACAGGCCGCGGTCTTGCGGCAGCGGTTGGAAGAGCCGCGTCGGCATGTGCAGGTGGTGGCCGGGCCACGACAGGTAGGCAAGTCCACGATGGTGCAGCAGGTCACGGATTCCCTGCCGTATCCAGTGCGGTACGCCAGCGCCGACGACCCACAGTCACTGGGGTCCTCATGGATCGCCCAGCAGTGGGATGCGGCGCGAATCGAAGCGAGGTCTCACGCCGATGGAAGCCTGCTCGTGATCGATGAGATCCAAAAGATCCCCGATTGGTCTGAGTCAGTCAAGCGCCTGTGGGACGAAGACTCCCGTGCGAAGCGCCCGCTCCGGGTCGCGGTCCTCGGGTCAGCGCCACTTCTCATTCAGTCCGGTCTCACCGAGAGCTTGGCGGGACGGTTCGAGGTGATCCGTCTCCCGCACTGGTCGTTTACGGAGATGCGCGAGGCGTTCGGATGGCCATTGGATCAATTCATTGTCCACGGTGGATATCCCGGTGCCGCGGCGCTGGTGCACGACGACGCACGATGGATGAGTTATGTGCGCGAGAGCCTCATCGAACCATCCATTTCCAAGGACGTCTTGATGCTGACGCGCGTGGACAAGCCCGCGTTGCTGCGCCGCCTTTTCGAACTCGCATGCCACTCATCGGGTCAGGTGCTTTCGTACACCAAGATGCTTGGCCAACTCCAGGATGCGGGAAACACCACGACTCTCGCGCACTACCTTGACCTGCTGTCGGCTGCAGGGCTTGTACGAGGACTGCAGAAGTTCGCGGGCAACAACATCCGCGTCCGAGGGTCCATTCCAAAGTTGCAGGTCCTCAACACCGCGCTCATGAGCGCCACGACGGGTTTGGCTCCAGGCGAGGCGCGCACCGACCCGGAACACTGGGGCCACCTTGTGGAGTCGGCGGTGGGTGCCCACCTCGCCAACGCGGCGGCCTCCGGTGTCTGCGAGTTGTACTACTGGCGCGAAGGCGATGCGGAGGTGGACTTCGTGGTCCGGCAGGGGCGCCGCGTCACGGCGATCGAAGTGAAGAGCGGTCGGGCATACCCAACACACCGTCCGCACACGGGCACAACGCTCTTCTCCCAGCGTCACAAGGTGCATCGACAGCTGCTGGTTGGCGGCGATGGGATCTCGGTGGAGGAGTTCCTCTCGCACCCCGTGGATCGGTGGGTGGGAGGGTAGGGGACTTCAGCGCCAGCGCTGCTGCACACAATCATCGGAGCCAAGCGCGCGGGGCGTCCCGACGCCGTCTGCTCCCGCCGATGCGGTGGCGGGCGCCGCCGCCGCCGCGGCGGATGTCTTCGACTGCGGCACCAACTCGACCGGTTTTGCCCGCTCCGGCACCATCACATGCTTCCAGCCTTGGTCTTCCAGGCACTTTTGTCGGTCCTTGAGTGCCTGCGACTCACCGTGCACCAGCAAGACTCGGCAGGTCTCCTTGTCCTGGTTGGCCAGCCAGGCATCGATTTCGTTGGCGCGGCCGTGCGCGGAGAAGCCGCCCAGGCGCTTGGTCTGCACCTTGATGTCCACCGTCTTGCCGTCGGGCGTGCGAATGGTCTTGCCTGCGGTGGACTCGCCCTTGGTGACGGAATCCGCCATCTGCCCGCCCGGGGAAAAGGGGTCCTGGTAGCCGACGAGGAACACGGTGACCTTGGGGTTGTCCAAGAGCGGTCGCATCGAACCGCCGCCGAACGCGACATCCAGCAATCCACCGGTGGAGACGAGGATCGCCGGCGATTGCCTGGTCATCCAGTCATCGAACGCTTCCTCTGAGTCCTCGTACCCGGGCGGCCGGAGGTTGGTCTTGTCCTTCGCCCACAGATCGCGGAACCAACCCTTCTTGCTGTTGCGCTCGTACACCTCCGTGACGGCGCGCGCCGACGGCGACGGCACGAAGATCGGGACATTCTCCCTGATGAGCCCCTCGCGCTGGGCGATCCTCAGTTGGTGGAGCACCTTCTGCGTTCGATCCAATGCGAACGATGGAATCCAGGCGATGCCGCCTTCGGCGATCGTGTCGGACACGGCCTTGCGAAACTCGGCCATGCCTTCGTCAACTGGCTTCGTTCGATTGGAGCATCCATAGGTGGTCTCGATGAGCACCACATCGACGGGCGGAGCCGGCTCGGGTCCCTCGATGAGCGTGGAGCCATCCCAACCAAGGTCGCCTGAAAACAGGATGCGGATAGCGGGAGTGTCAACCTCGTCTGGTGCTCCGCGCTTTCCCTTCTTTCCCTTCTTCGCCTTCGTCTCAAGGAGCCAGGAGCACGAACCCGGAATGTGGCCCGCGCTGTACGGCGTGGCCGTCATCCCGCCAGGGAGGGTGAACGACTTCCCCTCCTTCACCGCCTTCATCTGCTTGATGACGCCGGCCACTTCCAGTTCCGCGCACGCGCGGCAGGGGGAGACCGATTTCCGCGGGCCCCCTCGGCTGATCTGCTCAGTCAGTTCCGTGACGGTCCCCGTGAATGTGGTCGCGTTCTTCGGGCTGATGCTGTTGGCCGACTGGCATCCAGCCATCCAGTGCCCGGTGATGTAGTTCTTGCCCGCCGAAGCGGCTGAACTGGACCACATCCAGTTGCGCTTGCTGGCCTCGTCGTAGCGCGCGTTGCTCAGGAGCATCGGCGCGGCCAGCTGGATCGTTCCCTCCGTGGCGTAGATCGGTCCGCGATACCCCTCGCGCACCAAGAGCGGCACTCGACCGATGTGGTCGATGTGCGCGTGCGTGAGGAAGACGCCGTCTGCGTCCAGCTCATCCTCGGGAACGGTGGAGGAGTTCGTGTTGGCCCACGCTTCGCGCGCGGCGGCGGTGTCGCCCACTTCCGGCATGAAGGTGCCGCAATCGATGACCCACTTCTTCCCACCGATCTCAAGGATCGAGTTGGACCCGGAGACCTGGCCGGCGGCGCCGTGGACGGTGATGGATGGTTCGTCGACGGGTGTGGCGCGCGCGCCGAGCCACACGGGCGCGAGTGCGACCATCAACGACACGACAATCATCCGAAGGCGCATCCCCGAAGAGTAGGCGAGTTGTGGTGGGGGCTCACTCGCCGCGATGCAGGTCGTCGAGCATGCGTCGAATCGCGGCGTTCAGCCGCTCGGGCGTGTCAAACTCGCCATCGGCGATCGCGCGCTTCATCGCCTCGATGCGATCCAGCCGCACGTCGGGCATGTTCTTGATCGCGTCCAGTCGAGCGGCGATGGGATCGATGGAGCGATGACCGCCGTCGCCCGGGGCGCCGGTAGTCGGCTCGTCACGCTCGCGACTTCGATCAGTCATCCTGCTACTGCCAACTCTATCGGTCAATGCTTGCATCGAATCCAAGACCTGGTGGAAGACTTGCTGGGAGACTTGCTCGAAGACCTGCGACATTCCAGTTTCCTCAGTTCGTTCCCTCGCGTCCCGGGCAGGCATCAGCCCCGTCACGCGTTGGACGGGGTCGGATTGGCTGTCGGACGCCAAGGGTGGTGGTTCGGTGCCCCTGATCCACATGGAGTTGTGGTCGGGGGCAAAGGGTTTCATCGTCGAATATGGGCGTCGATCTTGAGCACTTTCCACACACTTTCCCCAGTGTTTTTTGGCCTGTGGATGGCCTGGCATCGCCACCTCCGGTTGGAACGCCGTCCCCGCTTGTGGGAGTCGGCGGAAGCGGCGAGAATGACCGGGTTCGATGGCCGCCACCCGCTGTTTTTTGAGTCAGATCGCCACTTCGTCGGCAACGCTCGCCACGCTGGCGGTGTGCGGCGGTGGATGCGACTCGGCGCAGCAAGCCACGCGAGCTCCGGCGCGTGTTACTTCCAACCTGGCGGATCCCGATTGGGCACTGGTGGACACCTCCCCGGGGGCCACCAACTCCAGGTCGGCAAGGCAGAGCGCCCTCAAGGTGGAACTTCCCAAGGCAGAGGGATTTTCGAGGTCGACGGCCGCGGCAGGCGACACCTTGACAACTCCCTCCGCAGGCGGGGTTGATGGCGCTGCCTCCGGACGCCAGCACATCACTGACGAAGACGTTCCCTACACCGGCCCCAAGCCAATGCGACTTGCGGCTGGTTCGGCGGGTGCTGGCGGTGCTGCAGGGAAAGGCACGGCGGGCGAGACTAATCCTAACTCGTTCCCCAAGAGCAAGTTCCAGAAAGACCAAGAGGCACAGGTTGCCAAGGCGGCAGATCGATTGCCTCCACTCCCGGCGCCGACGTTGAGTTCGGAACGGCAAGGGGTCGATTCAAGCCTCGAACTCGAGTCGCCTGGTCCAGATGCGGGTGCAGGGGCGGGCGCGGGGGCGGGTGCCGGTGCGGTGGCGGGTGCGGTGCAAACCAAGCCAGCCGTGGCTGCATCGTCGACCACCGACCTGAATCGAGCCGCGTCCGACGCCAAGGTCTGGGGCGTGGTGCTGGCGACCTTCAGCGGCGATGGAAATCGACCCACTGCGGATGCCGTCGCGGCGCAGTATCGCGAGCGGTTCCCGGCGGTTCCAGACATCCACGTGCGGAGCAAGCCCAGCGGAAGCGTCGTGCTCGCCGGGAAGTTCGAGCACGCTGACGACGCGGCGGCGCAGGGACTGCTCCGGACCATCAAGTCCATGGAGGCCGATGGCAAGAAGCTCTTTCCGCGCGCGATGCTGACGGTGATGTCGGGCGTGGTGGATGGCGACTTCATTGCGCCGTTCGATGTCCGGCAGCTGCGACTTCGATACCCAGAGCAGAATCCGCTCTACTCGCTGCAGGTGGCCGTGTGGAGTGACCTTGGTTCCGGCACGATGTCGTTTGATGATGTCCGCCGCAAGGCGGAGGCGTACTGCGCGGAACTTCGCACGCGCGGGTACCTGGCCTTCTACTCGCACAGCGAGCAGACCACGACGAGCGTGGTGACGATCGGCGCCTTCGGGGCCGAGGCCTACGACGCCCGCAGCACGCTGTTCTCCGACGAAGTGACCGCGCTGCTGCAGCAGTTCCCGAAACACCTGGTCAACGGCGAAGAGCTGCTCGTGGGGATCGACCCTCGTGACCCGACCAAGATGGTGCCGCAGGCGCCTCGACTGGTGGAGGTCCCGCGCTGATGGCCAAGCGTGCGTCCACTCATGCGCCGTCCAAGGCGGCTCGCACGCGCGGCGCGAGCGGCCTGGCGGGAGCCGGCGCGGACTCGGCGGCACCGGCGTCCGGCGGCGACCCTGTGTTCATCGCGAGGGCGCGCGCGGCGCTGGATGGATCGATCATCGGACACGCACGACAAGTCGAGGCCCTGTCCGTCGCCGGGGCGAGCGGAACGATGCACCATGCGTGGCTCTTCCACGGGCCCAGCGGTGTCGGCAAGTGCACGGTGGCGATGCGCTTCGCGGCGCTGCTCGCTGATCCAGAGTCGAGCCAGGGCGACTGGCTTGCCTTCGCGCCACGACGCGATGGCGAGTGCGCCCGGTTCATGCGCCTTGGCACGCACCCAGACATCCGGCTCATCCGCAAGGAGCTTGCGGCGACCAGCGTGGACGCCGCACTGCGGGACCGGAAGCAGTTGAACCTGCCCGTGGGGCTCCTGCGCGAGCACATTGTCGGCGGCACCACGAGTGACGGGAAACACCTTGATTCCCCGGCGTTTCGGACGTCATGGCTGGGGGGCGGCAAGGTGTTCATCATCGACGAGTCGGAGCTCATGGATGCCGAGGGACAGAATGCGCTCCTGAAGGTGTTGGAGGAGCCGCCGCCGCAGACGTGGTTCGTGCTCGTGGCCTCGCACGCGGATCGATTGCTCCCGACCATCCGCTCGCGGTGCCAGCTGCTCGGCTTTGGGTCGCTCTCGCCTGCGGAGATGTCGCAGTGGGCCGGGCGCGAGCTGGCCGACTCGCCAGCGGAGGAGCGACAGTGGGCGCTGCAGTTCGCCTCGGGCAGCCCGGGTGCGGCGCGCGCCGCCTTGGATGACGGGCTCCACGCCTGGTGGACCATGCTGGAGCCGCACGTCAAGCGACTGGCAGCCGGCACGTTCCCGTCGGGTGCCGCCGAGGCGATGGCTGATCTCATTGGCGAGTACGCGGAGGCGGCCGTGAAGCGTGATCCGCGAGCGAGCAAGGAAGCCGCCAATCGTCGGGCGCTCTCCACCGTGCTGCACATGCTGGCGGAGGAAGCGCGCTCGGCCATGCGTCGATCGGGCCTGTCGAGTGAGGAACTGGAGCGATGGGCGCGAGTGCCCGGCGTGCTGGCGGACACCGAGGACGCGGTGGACTCGAACGTGAATCTCAAGCATTCCCTGGCCTACCTGGTCTCGCAGTGGATGGCTGCATTTGATGGCGTGCGTCAGTCACAAGGCACAACGGCGTGAGCGGGGACCACGGCGTGAGCGGGGACCACGGCGGCGGCGCGCGGCTTGAGATCGAGCGTGCGTGGCTCATGCGTGCGCTCCCCGACCTCGGCGCGTTGCGGGAAGCGGGTTCCAGCGTCGCGCGCGTGCGGATCGAGCAGGGGTACGTCGCGCCGGGCGCGGAGGCAGCGGCGCGGGCCGGGCTGACGGGCCGGGTGAGGCGCATGGAGTGGGACGACGGACGCGTGGAGCATTGGCACACGATCAAGCGCGGCCTGGGTCGAGTCCGTGAGGAAGCCGAGCGACTGATCGACCCGGCGGCATTCGCTCGTGCATGGCCGGAGACGGCCGGAGCGCGGTTGAGGAAGGTGCGATGGGTCGTGCAGGAGGGCGGAGCGTGCGGCGGACTCACTTGGGAAATCGACCAGTTTCTGGATTTCGAGTTGGTGCTCGCCGAGGTGGAATGCGATTCGGAGTCGCACGCGGATTCGTTGGAGGTGCCGGGTTGGATGGCGCCGCTGGTCGTGCGGGAGGTCACTGAGGAGCCGGCGTACCGGAACTCGTCGCTGGCGAGGAATGGAGTGCCGCCTGGGGCGGCTCCCGGGGCCCCCGCGGCCCCCGCGGCCTTCCCTCCGTTGGATTGATCGGATTCGACGTTTTTTTGGTCGATTCTGATCAGCCCAACGGACCAGAGTTCACCGCGACGGTGACGGTGTCGGCGACGGTGTCCGCGACGGTGTCGGTGTTGGTGACGGTGTCGGTGACGCCCAGAACGGTTCGACGAGTGCGCGACCGGTGTCGCACTCCAGCACCCACACGCGCTCGGTGGGGGAGGTGGTGCCGCCGCCGGCGTGAGCTACCTGTTCGCGAACCAGCGTGGCACACTCGCCCGCGTCGCGCAGGGCAATCGCCAGCTCCTCGTCGGAGATCTGATGCAAGGGCACGGCGGGCGCGTGGCGTACAAACTGGAAGTCGATCGGTGTGGCGGCGCGCGCGAGGGCGGCTGAGTCGAGCGGATGGCGGACAGGCACCACGCCCTCGGTCGGCGCGAACCAAATGGCCGCGGCGAGCAACGCAAGCATCGTGGCGCCAGCGAGGCCGCCTCGGCGACGCTGGCGGGCCGTCCTTGCGGCGGCCATCGCTTCGCGGGCCGCCGTCAAGACAGCCTCGCGGCGCGAGGATGCTGCGTGTCTTGACTCTTGTTCGGGAGCCATGGTCATCCGGCAGATCCTCGAATGATTGACAACGCGCGCGCCATCGCTCGATCCACCGTCGCCAGGCTCTTGCCCACGATCCCGGCCGCGTCGCGTCGTGTGAAGCCCCGCCAGAGGACGAGGTCCACGACGGCGAACTCTTCGCGCGAAAGCGCCGACTGGGCCAGTGCCAGCGCTTCCCGCGCCTGGGCGTGTTGTTCCAACGCAGCCACCGGCGCGACGGGGGCGCTTGTTGAATCCGACGCTTCGGCGACGGCGGCCTCGCGACGGGACCGCCGGACCTCCGAGACGAGCCGGGTCCTTGCGTGGTTGATCGCCACGGTCCGCATCCACGCGCGAAGCTCACCTTCGCTGCCGCAGCGGGGAGGCTTGGCCGCGAGAGTCAGCATGGTGTCGTGCACGCAGTCCATGGCGAAGTCAGTGCTGAGGCGAGTGGCGCGGACCACCGACGCGCACACTCCGGCGGCAAGCCGGTCGTACACCTCCGCGAGGGCGGCTGGGTCGCCGCGGCGGAGAGACTCGGTGGCCAAGCGAGCCCAGTCATGGTCGGGCATCTCGCCTCACGCTAGCGCAGAACTTGTCCCATCACCTCGTCGAGCGTGAACTGGGAGTTGTGGTCGCCGGGAATCCGGACGAAGAGCAGTCCTGTTCCCTCGTGGAATCGCACCGACACACTGTCAGAGTTGCCCTGCATCTCAAAGGCAATCGACAGGGCTTCCAGGATGGCGGGAACCCGAGTTGGCTCGATGCCAAAATCCTCGAGGCGGAAAACCTTGACCAGCGAGGTGGGCGCGGTGTTCCTTGGCTGCTCCTTGGAGATCGACACGCTGATGAGGAAGACGGACTCGGTGGCTGGGGTGTCCCCATCGACTTGTCGGACTGAAAGAGTGCGGCCACTGTCGGCACCAGACGCCAGCGTGGCCGCGGAGGTGAGCAGGGTCGCCGGCGACACGCCATCGACGCGGAACCCGGGCACCGTCACCTCGCCAAGGTCGGGAGTGGCGAAGAGAATGTTGAGTGGGACCTCGTGCGAATCGGCCCACTTTCGGGAGACCATCTCCGCGAACTGCTTGAACAACCCGCCCTGCCAGTCAATCTGGAGCCGCTCCCCGTCTCTGGCTAGCCTTAGAAGTCGATCACGATGGATCGCTTCGGCTTCGCGCTTCTCGCCAAATGCCTGCTCGGCCGCCCGCGCGTCGGCGGCAACAGCCTCGTGGGTCGCCAGTGCGGAACGGAGTTGCTTGATCGTCTCCTCTACGTCTTCGGATCGCCCTTGAATCAACACTTGCCGGAGCGATGGCATGGGGTGGCAGCTCGCTGTGAGCGGGACCGCCCCATGCCACTCCAGAAATGGGGAGCTCCCGCGCCGATCGAGCGAGAGGAACCCATTGGGCACATCGATGGTGACAGTGATGTCGCCATCAGCCAGGGATTGGTCAGCTGCCGATGCCTGACCGGCCACCGTGGGGGTGGACGATTCCCCGGCCGCCGGGCCGACACTTGGGGGATCCGCCTGCGCAACGGCAGCCGCGCTTGCCCCGGGAATGAAGCATGCCGCAGCAAGGGTGATCGCGGCGGCTTGGACGATGGCGATGGCTTGGGTGAGAGGATGCGAGGGGGCTTGGCTTGCAGCGGGCGTGGTTGTTGAGCGCATGAGGGGTGTCTCCACTCTATTGAACGGCGCGGAGGGGGTCTTGGCCTCGCGATTTCGGGAAAATCGCTGTTCCCTGCCCACGAGCGGCCCCTTGGCGATTGGATTGATCGGATTCGACGTTTTTTTGGTCGATTCTGATCAGCCCACCGGGGGTAGCCCAGCCGACTCAGCCGACTCAGCCGAGCGGGTCGATTAGACTGTTCGCCCCCATGGCCACCCTTCGCTGCTCCATCGTCAGCCCCGACGCCGAACTCTTTTCGGACGCCATCAACTACGCCTCGTTCCAGGCGTGGGACGGCCAGCGCGGCGTCATGGCGGGAGGCAGCCCGTTCCTGGCCAAGCTCACGCCTGGCGTGACGCGCGTGGACACCGCGTCGGGAAGTCGATTCTTCGCCATCGAGGGAGGCTTCGCCCAGATGCAGGGCGACGAGCTGACCTTGCTCGTGGACAAGGCGACCGCTGCCGAGGACATTTCGCTGACCGAAGCGCAGGCTGCGCTTGCCGCCGCCAACGCCAAGGTGACCGCGACGACCGACCGAGGCTCCACCCTCACCGAACGCGAGGCCATCGAGGCTGCCCAGCAGATCGCCCGGACCAAGGTGGCGCTCTCCTCGAAGGGGAAGTGAGCGGGTGAGCGCGACCGGATCTCGGCAACAAGAGTCGCTCGCGCGGTAGCCTTGCTGGCTGAGCATGGACGCCGCAGCTGTTGAATCAAATCAAGCCGCCGAGCCGATTGCCGGGCCGGGCGCCGGAGAAATCCCCTGCGAACACATCCCACTTGATGTCCGCGTCGAGGCGCTGCTGCTGGCGGCGGATCGACCCATGAGCGAGGCTCGCATCGCCGAAGTGCTGGGGTTGGTGGAGGTTCCCAGTGCGCAGCTTCGGGCGGCGCTGGCCGAGGCGGTGGCGCCAGCCAAGAACAAGGCCGTTGGTGTCGCGAAGGATTCGGCTGACGCGCAACGCGCGGACGCACGTCGGGCTGACGGGACTCGAGCTGACGCGCCACGACTCGTCCGCGATGCCATCGATCGACTCAACTCCAGTTACGAGTCCACGGGCCGGGGCTTCCGCATCGAAGCCGTCGCCGGCGGGCGACAGATCATGACGATTGCCGCGCTCGCGCCGGTGATCGCGCGACTTCGCGGCGTGAAGGACCAGTCCAAACTCACGCAGGCGGCGCTGGAAACCCTGGCGATCATCGCCTACCGGCAGCCGATCCTGCGCGCGGACATCGAGTCCATTCGCGGCGTCGCGTGCGGCGAAGTGCTGCGGTCACTCATGGAGCGACGCCTCGTGCGCATCACCGGGCGCGCCGAAGAAGTTGGTCGACCGATGCTGTATGGCACGACGCAGGAATTCCTGCGCACCTTTGGCATCGCCAGTGTGACCGACCTGCCGCAGCAGAAGGAACTCAAGGGCAACTGAACCTGCTCGACGTGCGGTCGGCGTCTGATCGCGACCCGAACGTCCCCTGGCGGTTATCGGTGGAAATGTGCCCTCCAAGGGCACATTTCCACCGATAACCGGGATCAGCCCCAGTTCCCAAGCACTGCCGCGAGGTCGCTGGCCGACACGATTCCGTCGCCGTCGATGTCTGCGCTGGTGTGCACCAGTCCCCAGGCGCCGAGAACGGCCGCGAGGTCAGACGCCCCAACGACACCGTCGCCATCAAGGTCACCCACACGAGGCTGGGCCGGCCCCGATGCGACGGCCGCCGACACATCAAGGAGCCCGGCCCCAAGCCACGGCGCCCACTGCGGATCGGAAGGCACGAGCGACTGCGCCGTGTCGAGGAGCAGGTCGGATATGGCCTCTGCGGTCGTGTCGTCAGCTGGCCACTCGGGATGCTGCGCACGAACCATCGCGGCCGCGGCGGCGACAAGGGGTGCCGCAAAACTGGTGCCCGATGCCGCGACGACTCCCGGCGTGTCTGTAGACGACCTCCCTGCGCCGAGAATGGTGTTGGCGGGGGTTCCGTTCGAGTCAAGCACTGAGGCACCTGGCGCGGCCAGCGAGACCCAGTCGCCATAGCTGGAGAACACGGCGCGGTGATTGAGGTGGTCGGTGGCCGCGACGGCGAGGACGCCCGACTTTGCTGCGGGAAACATGCGAGTGTCGGAATCACAGTTGCCGGCACTGGCGACCACCGTGATGCCATGCATCGCAGCCTCGTCCAAGGCCAGTTCCACCGCCTCAGAGCTGTAGGTCGAGGTGATGCTTACATTGATGACCTCGACGCCGCGGTCGATGGCGTGGAAGAGTCCGCGAGCGAGGTTCCACAGGCTCCCGCCGCCATCGGCATCCAAGACCCGCACGGGAAGGATCCGTGCACCAGGCGCCGCGCTGGCGATGAGCGACGCGACAAACGTCCCGTGTCCCACCAATTCATTGGCGACTCCATCACTATCAGAGTCAGCGCCATCAGGCCGATCGGTCGTGTCACCTGACCGTGCCACAAAGTCCCATCCACCAATGGCCAGCCGACCCACGAGGAGCGGATGCAGCGGGTCGATCCCCGTGTCCAAGACGGCCACGGTTGACGCGCCTGAGGCAAGCTGCTGTGCAGGGTCGATGCCCAGCGTCTGCCACGCGTACTGCTCCGGAATGATGGAGAGGTCAGGGCCTTCGTCCACAAAGATGCTGCCAGTCCCACCTTCGGGGACACGGCCGGCGTACTCGATCTCCCCCCACACGACACCAGGCAGTCCCAGCGTGGCGACCGATTCCATCCACGCTGACGCCTGTTCCACGGTCCAGCCATTGGGCCACGATGCGGAGAGAAGCAGGATGTTGCGTCCGGGAATGGAGTCCAACGGCGTGAGCACGAGCCCCGGCGCCGCCGACTGGACCGCCGCAATCGCCTGCGACGCGGATACCGTGTCGTCGTGCGCCAGGTGGACGCGGTCGGCGATGGCGGCACTTGGTTGGGAGCAGTGGTCCGCGGCCTGCCCAAACGCTGACATCGACCAAGCGGCGAGGGACAGCAGTTGCAGCACCGACATTCGAATCGATCGGGTCATGTCGAACCTCTCTCGAACAACGTGAGCGGAGCCCAGTGACAGGGGTGTGGCGAGCGATCACGCACTGCGTCGGCGACTTGTGCGAGTGAGCCAGCCAGCGAAACAGCTGATCCATTCTGCCACATGCGGTGCAGCAAGTCCATGCTGAAGGCACAAATATCGTCGCGGACGGGCCACAGCGTCGACACGACGGAGCCGGCACCGGCCGCCAAGAACGAGGCAAAGAGGCCCGAAGGCGGCGAGTTGTCAAGCCCATCGTGCGCGCGCCCGGGGCCAGTCTCGCATCCGGAGAGGACGACGACCCGTGCCTGGAGTCGACATCGGCGGACCAGTTGACGGGTGAGCCACCCATCAGAGAGTCGGAGCCCGCTGGCCCCTTCCAAGGATCCGCTGAACCAGCCGTGGCATGCAAGGTGCACGACATCGGCGCGTCGGCACGATCCGATCACGCTGGAGACGGTCGCCTGGGAACCGCTCAGTCGATCCACCGATGCGCCGACGAGGGACCACGAGCTGGCGATGGCATCGCACTCGCCGGTGGCGCCGGGGAGCGTGCCATCGTCATGATCCACCACCAAGACCCTCATCGTGGATGGTTCGCGAATGGCACCGGAGTGTGGGTGTTGCGCCGCCTGCTCCTGCTGCTCCTGCCTCGTCGCGGCGCGGAGTGCATCGCGCAGCGAGGGAACAAGGTGCATCTCCCCGACACGCCGAGTGATGGACTCGCACGCCAGCGGCGGGAGCAGCGAGAGCGGTCCCGACGGAACAATGAAGCAGTCGCCTCCGCCCACTTCGAGGACGGGCGTGAGGGCGAGCGCCTCAATCGCGCCAATGATTCGGCGCACCGTGCCGTCGGCCACAGGCGCTTCGTCCGGTGACGCGACGGCGCCGCGCATGTGGAACAGCAGGGCACGAACGAGTCGATCCACTTCGGCCGCGGGGCACAACGTGACCACTCTGGGAGAGTCCCTGGTGACGACGGCCGCGACGAGTGAACGATCGACCACGCCGAATCGAATGATGCGCGTGTCCGTCGGCATCGACTCCAGCGCCGGTGCGGCGTCGGGTGGGGCGACGTGGGTGGCCTGGAATCCTCGAGTCTCCAAGTCGGCCTCGATGGCATCCAGCGAAGACTCGATGGTGGCCACTCGCTGCCGCCAGGAGTTCTGGCGCGAGTCCGACGCGCGTGAGTCGGCAACCATCGAGTAGATCGCGTTGAGGTCGGCGAGCAGGCCGTCGCGGCGTGACACGAGTGCATCGGTCGCCGCGTCGGCCACCGCCTCGGCCCCCGCGTTGGTCGGCGCGTCGGTGCCGCTCGAGAGCGACTCGATCGCCAGGGCCCGCTCCTCATCGTGGCGCGTCCCTTCCGATGCATCCATGGCGCACGCGAGGAGGAGCGCATCTGGCCGCGGCTGCGCAAGCACGATCGATGCCACCAGTCGGTGCGCGTCGGTCGCGGAGCTGTCCGCCAGGCGGAATCGGCGAGCGGGCAGGTCCGTGCGGAGGCGATCCAGCGAGGCGGCCGCACGGCGCGCCAGGGCCATCGCCTGGTCGATCTTGCCCGAACCGCGGGATGCGCGCGCTCCCAACAGGTCAGCGGCGGCCACCAAGGGAGCCACATCGCCGGCGGTCGAGCGAGCGAGGTCGGCCTGGGCAAGAGACTCATCCCAGGCGCCGCGCTGGATGGCGGCGGCAGAGAGCAGGAGATTGGCGCGAGATCGGTCGACACGACCGAGTCCGGCCACGGCGAGCGCTGTTCGTGCCAGTGACTCAGCGAGTGCCCATTCACCAGCCTCCAACGCGAGGTCGGCAAGGTCCACGGTGACTCGAGCCGCCTCGAGATCATCGCCCAGTCCCGCGAACTGCGCTTGCGCAGCCAGCAGGTGCGTCTGGGCACTGGCGCGCGAACCCGAGTGCTGCCACGACCTTCCCAGCGCCACGCGGGCGCGTGCGGCTTCGCGTCGAAGCCCGTGACGCTCCAGTGATTCCAGCACCGACGCGAGCTCCACCCGGGCCGCATTGTGCAGGCCGACAGAGTCCATGACCTCGGCCCGTTCGGCGCGCAGGCGAAGGACGTGGGTGTCACTTGACGTCCCCGCGAGTGTCGCGATGGCCGACTCGAAGGACCGGAGTGCCGCACCGCATTCGCCGCGTCGGGCCTCGAGGTCGGCGAGGTTGCCAAGTGCAATGGAGGCGTTGACGGAGGCACCGGCGGCCATGTTCGCCAGGTGCGAGGCCGCAAAGTCGTGGCCAGCGCCCTCGAAGTCGTAGAGTCGCAGCAGGACTTCTGCGCGATTGTTCTGGAGCTGGGCCAGGATCAATGGTTCGGATGCCAGGGCCGGGGCCGCGGCGTCAAACCGCGTGCGAGCCTCGTCCAGTCGCCCCTGCCGTTGGTGCAGGATGCCCAGGTTGATCTCCGCCCTCGCCACGAGGTCGCTGCGGTCGAGGGAGACGAGCAGCTCGCGGGCTCGAAGGCCCTCGGACTCGGCTTCATCAAATCGTCCGGACTCCACCAGGGCATGCATCGCGGCCAGTCGCGCCCGGGCACATTCCTCGGCGAGGCCCGCAGCGCTGGCCATCGAGCCGCATTCCCGTGCCGCAACAATGCTGGCGTCGTAGTCGCCGAGGTAGGCCAGGGCTCGTGCGCGCAGGCGAGCCGATGTGGCAGCGATCGCCGTGTCACCGGCCTGGACGGCGTCGCGCGTGATCTCTGCGAGCGTCGCCGCAGCCTCCGATGGAGCGTGCGCAACCGCACCCTGCGCTGCGTGGAGTCGCGCTGCAAGGAGTTGGTGTGCGTGTGGGGCGGGCGTCGTCACGGGAGGCTCAGACTGGCCAGGGGTACCGCATCCTGCGCAGGCGAGCCAATGGAGATGGAATACTGGCCCGCGGGGAGGCGAGCGCGAAACATGGCCAAGTCGTCGATCGTCGAGGAGATCCCGGCCGAGTCCGCGTGATCATCGTGGGTGAATCGAATGACCAGTCCGGCGGGCGCCTCGTCTGGCGACGTGATGGCCCCCGTCAGGTCCCATGCGGCACCATCGGCGGAGCGCTCGCACTCGACATCGAGCCCAAGGAGCCCACAGTTGCCCTTGACACGGAATCGATCGGCACTTGGATGTCCTCGGAGCGCGACCGTCGCCGCCACCGGAGACTCGGCCGTCCACCCGCGCGTGATCCACTCTCGAGCCTTCGCCAGCCACTCATCGACGGCGGAAAGGGCCGATGTCAGGGGAGCGGTGCGCGTCGCGGCCGGGATCTGCCTCAGCCGGTCCAAGAGGGTCGCGGGCACCGTGTCTCCGAGCAGCTCGCTCGCGACGAGCGCGATGGAGTGCGCTCGCGCCACAGTCACGCCGTGTTGGCTGAGGCGCTGGACCAGCCAATCGGGTTCTGGGAGGTCGGCGTGGAGCTGTGTGGAGTCAGTCATGGGGTGCCTTTGCGCCCAGAGAGTGCCGGCTAGGTGGGTTTGGATACACGGAGTCCGAATCGCAGCAATTTCGAGGCCAAGGCGTCCAGGCACCGTTGTCGGGTCGGTCCGATCGAACCCGTCGGCATGCCCGTGAGGCGCGAGACGGCCTCGTAGTCGGCGTGGCCCTCACGCCGACTGGACGCGGCCAACTGCATCAGTGCGCGCAGCAGGAGCTGGCACTTGTGCGTCAGCTGGGCCAGGGCGCCCCGAACGAGCAGCCGGTCCTCGTCCAGCTCAAGCGCGTGTGCTGGGTCGTCTCCCGATTCGATGGCGTTGGCGGATTCCGGGGAGAGGCTGGCCCCGTCGCGCCGGTCAAGCCCGCGCCTGCGCTGAGCCATTCTGCGACAGGTAGTGGAGAGCCAGGCGTCGAATCGATCTGGCTCCCGCATCGTGGGAAGCGCCTGCCATGCCGCGGTGAAGGCTTCCTGCACCACGTCCTCCGCCGAGTGATCCGAGAGGCCTGCGCGCCGGACCATCGACCACGCCAGCGGGGAAAATCGATCCACCAGCGATCGCCAAGCCACCTCATCGCCTTCCGCACAACGATGGACGAGTTCGACCTCGTCATCGGTCATCGTCACGCGGCGTGGCGGAACGGCGGTCATGCACCTGAGTGTAAGTCGCGCCGGCCCGGAATCAAGTCAAGTTGTATCTGAGCGCGGCAGGGCAGCACTTTCCCTTCAGCCGATCGGTCCGCCGGTCAAGCTCCCTTCGGTCGGCAAGTCACTCCAAGATCTTTTGAGATCGATGTATTTGAAAGGCAACTCCATGTACGCAGCCAGATTTGTGCTCCGAACCACCACGATCGCCGCGACCGTCCTCGCCGCAACCGCAGCCTCGACAGCGTCCGCCGACATCGGCTTCGCGAAGGCCGTCACCCTCTGCCGAGCCGCCGTGCCGGACACCACGCTCATCCAGATTGAGATCCGCGAGCGCGACAACATGCTCGTCTACGAAGGTGACATGTACACCGCGGCGCTCACCGCCAACTGGGATCCCCGGATCAACATGGACACCGGCGCGCTGATCCTGGTGGATGTCGACTCGGTCGACCCCTCGGACATCGCCACGCTCACCGCGATCTTCGCACGCTTGGAAGAGATTCAGATCGATTTCGCCGAGGCGATCGACATTGCGACCGCCGCGGGATCTGGCTCGGCTGCACAGAAGACACAACTGGACATCGAGCACAACATCCTCTCGTACCAGGTCGAGTTCTGGGACCTCTCCAAGATCTATGTTGACGCCGCGACCGGCGGGATCGTCCCGCATCACGGCCAGGGCGACGACATGGAGGACACCTACCCTGCGGCTTCATTCACCGCGGCCATCGCTGCGGCGACCGCGTCCGCCGGCGACGGCTGGACGGCGATCGAGGTGGAAGCAGAGGACGAGTCCGGCTCCAGCAGCGGCAGCAGCGGCTCCAGCGACACCGACCGGATCGAGGTCACCTTCACCGACGCGAAGGGCTCGACCCTCCTCGAGGTCGATGTCGGCCTTGACGGCACGATCCTCAGTGTGACGACCTATTCCCCCAGCTCGTCGCAGTCGAGCAAGCTCTCGCAGATCATCCCGCTCCTGGGCACGATGACCTGCGTCGCCACCTGTGCCGTTGGTGGCGCAGACGCGGCGTTCCCCGCCGCCGGCCTCCACGAGGTTGAGCTCAAGGTGGAGCAGGGCGACCTGGTCTGGAAGGTCGAGCTCATCACCGCGGACCTGGTTGAGCTGGACATGTGGATCGACGCCTCCGTCCCCGCGCAGCAGTCCTTCGCGGCCCCGGTCAACGAGAATCCCGCCGACTTCAACGCCGACGGCGCCGTCGACGGCAGCGACCTCTCCGAACTCCTCGCCCTCTGGGGTCAGGTCAACCCAGGGTACGACCTGGATGGCAGCGGTGTCATCGACGGCGGCGACCTGGCCCAAGTCCTCGGCAGCTGGTGATTGTCTGACCGGCTAGCCAGCTGACCGAGGTCCAATCCATTCTCCTCAGGTTGGACTGAGGCAGTGCGGCCGACCAAGTCCCGTCGCAGGATCGCTCCTGCGGCGGGGCTTTTCGTTGGGGCCGATGGAGGGTGAGGGAGCGCCGACGGCGAGCACACCAACGTCCGACCCCGGTTATCGGTGGAAATGTGCCCTTGAAGGGCACATTTCCACCGATAACCGGGGAGGGAACTTGCCTGGTGGCCTCCGCATCTGAGAGGAGCGTCGGATGGCGTCCGACCCTGGCGAGATCAACCTCGAGGCGACAGACTGCCGGCAGCCGAATGTCGCTCGATCCACTCCAGCAAGACTTCACGCATCGCCGCCAGGTCCGGCGCGGTTCGAATGGCCTCCTTGAGCGGCTTCACATGGCCCATCGTGTGGCCGTACCAAGAGATTCGCTTGTGCATCTGCTCGACCGCGTGACGCTGTCCTCGGCCCAGGTCAGCGGTGCAGCCGTGACCATCCACTTGACTCCGGCCATCCGCGTGGCCGTCCGCGTGGCCACGACCGCCACGCACGACAGGCACGACATGCTCCTCCAGCAGGTCGATGTGGCGAAGCACGACCTGGAACTTTTGTGTGAGCGAGAGGTCTGGTGGCGAGCCCTCCCCGCGCAGTACCCGTTCTGTCCGGGCGAAGAGCCACGGCGTCCGAAGCGCCGCGCGCCCGATCATGATGCCCCGGCAGCCGGTCTCCTGCATGCGAGTTGCGGCGTGGCCTGGCTCGGAGATGTCGCCGTTGCCGATGACCGGGATCGACTGAACTGCTGCTACAACCTGTGCGATCGCACCCCAGTCGGCGACGCCTCGGAAGAGTTGCGTGGTGTATCGCCCGTGCACGGTGACGGCTTGGATGCCGATGTCTTCCAGTCGGCGCGCCAGGTCGGGCGCCACCATGTGATCGGGGTCCCAGCCCAGTCGCACCTTGGCCGTGACGGGGACGCGGCCGCCGGAATGGCGCTCAACGGCACGGATGATTCGCTCGGTGAGGCTGGTGGTAGCGGCACAGTCGCGCAGGAGCAGTGAGCCGCCGTTCTTCTTGGCGACCTTGTCCACGGGGCAACCCATGTTGATGTCGATCAGCTTGGCGCCGTGATCGATGGCCCAGCAGGCGGCCTCGGGGAGCGGGTCGTCCCCACATCCGTAGAGTTGCATGCCGCAGGGGCTGTCGGCTTCGCAGGTCGCGGCGAGCTCATGTGTGCGGGTGCTCCCGCGGAGGATGGCGTTGGAGTTGAGGAGATCCGTGGACGCGAGTCCCACGCCGCCAAGTTCACGGCACAGAATGCGAAACGCGAGGTCGCAGTGCCCGGCGATGGGTGCCAGGAGGAGCGGGGTGTCCAGCCTGAGGTGGCCGATGTTGATGGAAATGCCAGGGGAGTCTGGGCGGTTGGGCCGGTCGGGGTGAGGGACGGCGGGCTCGCGTGCATGCTCACCCAAGGTCCGGGCTGGGTTATCGGTGGAAATGTGCCCCTGGGGGGCACATTTCCACCGATAACCGGGGAAGGACGTTGGCGTGCCGTCCGCCGGCGACACCTCGTCCCGATCATCGCCCAAGTCGTGTTCGCTTACCCCCACGGGTCAAATCCCGCACCGACGCCCGCGGCGGCGAACTCCTCTGCCTTGACGGCGTGCCAGATGTAGTGCCGGCCGGAGTGTGGGTGCACGTGCTGCATCAACTGGTGGAGGCCTCGGACATCGTCCATGGCTCGGTGGGCGCTGCCAGGGTTGATTCGGTGTGCAGCGAGCAACGACTGGAGCTTGCCATTCTCGAAGCCGAGCGCCTTCCACGGGATGCTCCAACACGAGCAGCGCCATGGCAGTGACTGCATCCAGGCGAAGTGGCTGCGCATCATCCCCCGGTCGAACGGGACATTGTGCGCGACGACCGCATGGCAGCCGCGAAGGACTTGGACGATGTCGGACTCGCGCATGCGGTGGCCGCGGAGCTCCTTCATCGAGAGCCCGTGGATCGCCTGTGCCGTCGGGTGGATCGCCACAGTCGGCTCGTTCAGCGACTGGTAACTGGCGACCTCTCGCAGGGCCGCGCCGGTCTCCAGGGCGTAGTCGTGCACGAGGATCGCAATCTCGACTACTTGGTCACCCGGCCCGGCTCCGGTGGTTTCCGTGTCAAGGATTGCGGCGCGAAACGTCTCCATCGCCGGAGGGTACTGTGGGCGGTTACGAAAAAGCGACCCGCCACATCCTGTGGCGGGCCGCCATTCCGGGTTCCGTTTGGTGGACCGTGTCGAGCGCGGCCTTCCGTCGGCTCGCGCGCCGCAGCCGCCCACTCCGCCCGCTCCGCCCGCTCCGCCCGCTCCGCCCACTTGCGCGCGTCAGTCCACTCACTCGTGCCGGGTCCGCTGCCGCACGGTAAGGCACGGCGCGGCGACGCGAGGCATGCCCACAGTGCACTAGGCCATCACGCGCATGACCCCCATGCGCCAAGGAGGATGTTCAAGTCCTGGCCGTCGACCGTCCCATCGAAATCCAGGTCGGCGGGCTGTCCTGGGAATCCCCAGGAACCGAGGAGGAGCGCGAGATCCGAAACGGCGACGAGGCCATCGCCGTCCAGGTCGGGCGCACAGGCCTCGTGGGCGCAGGGGTTGGACGAGCCGGGAGTGTCTGCGCCGCCGGTGATCTCGGGTGCGCCGATCATCCACATGGTGGTCCGGCACCTGTAGATGTGCTGGGGGACGGCCTTGTTCGATGGGCCAACCTCGGGCTGGTATGGGCACTCCGAACCCTCCGAGCCGGACGCGACATTCATCATGGTGACGCCGTCGACGATCGACTCCCATGGCTGGAGATCGAGCGTGCAGTCATCGTCCGTGTCCAGATCGGTCGCGTTCGCGGCGGTCAGGCCCCGGACGAGCAAGTGAGTCACATTGTCGCCATTCTCGAAGTTGAGGCTGGCGGTGAGGTCGGCCTTTCCGAGGGTGAACGATGACTCGGCGACCACGAAGTAGCCGCTTGCTGGAATCGTGTGGCCCGTGAGCGGGACGAGGACCTCGATCACGCCCCCGCCCTGGGCGGCCGACCCATCGCCAACGACGATGTACGAGAGTCCATCGAGCGACGCGCCGGCCGGGCCGGCGATCTCGAAGTACTCGTCCGCGTCGGATCCCGGCTGGTCGATCCGGATCTCGGAGATGTAGATCTCCGATTCGGTGGACTTGGAGTCAGCGGACATGTAGTCAGCGAGGGCGGCATGTGTGGCATGCGCAAGCACGCAGGCCGCTGCCGCCGCAGCCGCGAGAACGAGTTGATGGCGAGTGATGTCCTGCGCGCACGATGACAGCGTGCGACGCCCGATGGAGGGTGTCTTCAGCATGATTGGCCCGAGAGTGAATCCGTGTCCCCGGCACCGCGCCGGTCAAGGGCAAACAATAAGGCGCAAATCCCCCACTCCCCGAAGTGCTCCCTTTTTTCTTGAAGATTCCTGGTTGCCCTGGCGAGCTACCTGGACTCGACCGCGGACCGGCGCAAATCAATCGACCAATCGTTGTCAAACCAGCCCGCCGCGGCCCAACCATCCAGTCCAGTCGACAGCGAGTCGGCGCGGATCACGCACCAATCTGGGTAGTGCACCCCGGCCACGAAGTACGGGATCCGCATTGACAGGCCCTCGGCCGCGGGACCGGTCGGGGACACCAGCCCGATGGACTGTTTCGCGGAGTCGGGGCCGGGGGCGACGGCCAGCAGCAGTGCGTCACCGCCCGTGAACTCGATGGTCGCGTCATCGCCGCCGCCGGTCGATTCAAGGGTCATCGACCCATGCACGACATGCATGGCTCCCCGCCCGGCGAGCGAGGCCCACGCCTTGTTCGTGTCGGCGCGGCCGTAGAGGATCACATTGCGGTCGGCGTGTGGCTCCAACGCGGCGTGGCCGCGCCACTCGAGATACGCCTCGTCAGTCATGACGGGCAGTCGGCCGTTGCCCCGGTACCAGAACTGCTCGCTGTCGTATCGAGCCTTGGCCAATGCCCACGCATTGTGCGCAGCGTCGCCACCTGTTGCACTGACGAGGATGGCGCCGTTGTCGAAGGCGGCCTTGAACGGGCCCATGCGTCCCGGATGCTTCATGCGCCTGGTCCAGTCGGGATCGACGCGCGCGATCGACCAGTGACCCGCAGGGGAGAACGCCAGGCATGTTGATGCCCCGCCGTCCCGCTCCGCGACGGTGATCGACTCGCCGTCGATGGTGATGCGGACCTCGCCATCGGCGCCATGCAAGTCGGTGTCAACAGAAAGCATCGACACGTTGGCCGTCGCCAGCGTGATCGTGGCGGGGCTGTCCGAGGTTGATTCACGCACCGACCACTCCACTCGCGACGGCATCATGGGTTCCAGCTGTTGCTCGATGCGAAATCCATTGGATCCCGGGAAGATCGCCGGCGACACCGTGGTGAACGAGCCGCTCCGCACGGCACTCGGCTCAGGCAGGGACTCGGCCGTGAGGAACTGGATCATCGGGGGCCAATCCACGCACTGGTCTCCCCACCAATGACCCGCGCCGGGCTGCTCAAAGTAGGTGAAGTCGGGGTGGAACCCACCAAGCACGCCGCGGAGGATCCGTGACTGCGAGACGGGGACATTGTCGTCGGCGTCTCCGTGCAGCACGTAGACGCGTTCGCCCAGGTAGTTCTCCTTGAGCAGCAGCGTTCGGCTGGAATTCTGTGCGGTATGAAGCAGGAGCCCAAGGGCTGAGTCGACGGGAATAGACGATCCGCCCGTGTAGCTCCAGAAGTCGATCCACCCGGCGCTGGGTCCAATCGAGGCAAAGAGGTCGGGTCGCTGCGCGCCGATAATCATCGTGCCATGGCCGCCCATCGAATGGCCGGTGAGCCATTGCCGCCGAGGGTCCGTGTTGAAGACCGCATTGGCGTGTCGACGCACGTCGATGGCATCGAGCCGGCCCCAGTCTTCCCAGTCAAACCCGTATGGCCGACGATTCGTGGCGCACGCCACGGCCACGTCTGCGCGCGGCGCGTAGCAGCGGGCCTGGCTGGTGGCCTCCACGCTTGCGCCGTGGATGCTCAGAAGCAAGCCGGGGCGCGCGTCCGGCGCGACGTCCGCGTCCGGTGTCCAGCCGATCGGGGGAACCATGGCGTAGTACTGCACGCTGTCGTCGACCGGGCTGACATAGGTGAGCTTTCGTCGTGCATCGGGAGCGACGACGCGGAGCGCAATCGTGCCCGAGCAGAGGGTGTCGGCATCGCGCAGGAGTTCCACGATGACACTCACGTCACCCGCAGGAAGTGCCGCCGTCAGCGGCAGCGGCAATGCTGGCTTGATCGACCCAAGCGGAGGAATCGCGGGGACGGCACAGTCGCTCGACGCACCCGCGAGGCTCACACGCACGCGCAGGTCGCGAAGCCATTCGTTGGTCGCGTTGATGATCGGGATCGAGCACCAGAGCGTTCCTTCGTCGTCCGCGGGCGCACGCATCGCCAGCAGGTCCGGGGCCGTCACGTCGCCGGCGTTGAACCAGGCGACAGGGCTGGGGAGATCGTCAACCGACGCCTTCAGTCGCCCTCGATTGCACACGAAGAGAAGCTCGTTGTCGCCGGCATGGAGTTGAACGGGAAGTTCCATGAACCCGAACGAATAGGGATCGCCCATGCGCACGTCCCCGTTCACGTAGACGAGCGTGTGTCCCGCGGCGCGCAGCAGCGCCACGCGGTCGGTGTCCGAGTGCACGCGGGCCAGCGCATAGCTGCCAGCGAAATCGTCGCCCTCAAAGGTGCCGCCGTCACCCGCCGTGACCATGGTCCACGCGTGCGGCTGACCGTCGGCGCCGATGATCGTGTCGCCAGCCGAGGGCGTGTGCCACGTGCCGGTCACGAGCAAGCGCTGGATCGGGTCGACCTGGATCGGAGATCGACCGCCCTTTCCCGTCCCGGTGATCGTGAGGACCTCCGTGATCGGCATGCCGTCGGCGAGCGTCGTCCGACCACAGGCGACGGACATCGCCGCGGCGAGAGTGACGATGAAACGAAGTCGAGCACCGTGCATGGGACGCGCACGATAGCCGGGTGGCGCCCGTCACTGCGACGAGATGCGCGCCTCCTGGAGTTGGTAGAGGCCCAGGATGACATCGCCAAACGCGAACGGCGACACGTCCAATCGACCCGTCACGGTGCCGTAGCGGAAAGCGTGCTGCTTGTCGATGCGCACGGCCTCCGAGAGCTTGGCTTCGATGCAGTCAAATGGAGTTGGCGGGATGCCGAGGCAACAGCCATCCCAGCGATTGAGCAGCACGACGACTTCCTTCGTCTCGTCCACGACGATGCCGGGCGCCCAGTAGCCGTCGATGCTGATCCACGCGCCGTCCAGGAGGAGGATGTGCCGTGCGAGCGACTCCTTCCCAGCTTTCGGCTTCCACCCATCCTGCGCACTCTGGAGGTACTCCCAGGAGATTCGGTAGGGATCTCTCTGCGTGCCATTGCCCGTGAGGTCGAAGCGGCCAGCGACTCGAATCGTTCGATCATCCAAGCGCACAACGTCCGACTCGGTTATCGGTGGGAAAGTGCCCTCCAGGGTCACATTCTCACCGATAACCGGGAGGGGACCTTCCTCTCGAGCCAGCCCAGCCTCCCCAGCCACCGGGTCCGATTCCCCAGATCCATTCCACGCTAGGTACCCGCCCACTGCCGCGAGCCCCAGCAGCGCCAGCCAGAACCACTTCATGAACCACGACTCGCGCGCGTCGGAATGATTGGGTGTGGTGCGCAAGGCGGGTCGGCCTCGTCCAGGAAGAGTCGCCGGAGGATGACATCGTGGACGCCCTCCATCCGCAGCGGACCCTCCACCATCGGGTCGTCGACGATGAGCACCGGCTCGTACTCCTTGCCGTTGTCCACTCGACCATGCGAGCCGCGCACCAACCCAGGGTCGAGCGGGATGACGTCCAGCAGCGTGCGGAACCCAAGCCTGCGCATCAGCAACTTCCGGGCGACTCGCAGCCGCGGTGTCCACAGCGCGGGGTCAAAGAACAGTTCACACGGGTCGTAGCCAGGCTTGCGATGGATGTCGACGGTCCTCGCGTAGTCGGGCGCGCGCGAGTCATCGTGCCACCACGGATACGCGAACCACGCATCGCGGGCACTCACCAGCACGAAGTCGCCGGATCGCCCGTGTGCAATGCCTGCCGCTCGCTGCGCGTCGCGATCGAGGATCTGGTCGATTCCATCCACCCCCTCCAGCGCCTTGTGCACGGCGCCGGCGCGCGACCCGTCCCGCACCACGACATGGGCGACCTGGTGGTCGCAGACGGCGAATGCCGCACTCTCGAAGACATCAAGTACCTCGCGACCCATCTCGTCGCGCACGCTCAACAAGCCCGCGTCACGCAGGATTCGATTGGGGAGCACGGCGCGCGAGACCGGCGCGATCCCGTACTCGCTCACCACGATGGGCTCGATGTCATTCTTCTGGAGGAAGGACAGCAGCACGCCAAAGACGCGGTCGATCTCGCGAAGGTCCTGGCGGACGTGTCGATTCCCGGGTCCCAGCTTCTGCAGCGCGTAGTCCAGATGCGGGAGGTACACCAGCGACAGCGTTGGTCGCTCGCGTGCGATGAGTTCCATCGCCGCTCCAGCGATCCAGTCGGTGCTTCCGATGTCGGCGCCAGGGCCCCAGAACCGAAACAACGGGAAGGGACCCAGCTTCGCCTGCAGCTCCTCGCGCAGTCGCGGCGGATGCGTCCACACGTCAGGGAGCTTGCGCCCGTCCGCGGGGTAGAGGGGGCGCGGCGTGACGGTGAAGTCGGCGGTCGAACCCATCGCGTACCACCAGAAGAGGTTCGCGCAGGTGAATGCAGACCCGTCGGCGGTGCGACTCGCCGACCCGGCACGCTCGCGCGCGGCATCCCACACGCGCCGCGACTGCACCAGTCCGCTCGACTGCTTCCAGAACTGGACCTCGCCGAGCGATCGATCGAACCAGCCATTGCCGACGATCCCGTGCTCGCCCGCGGACCTTCCCGTGAGCATCGCGGCCTGTGACGAGCACGTCACCGCGGGCAACGGGGGCCGGAGCGTTCGCACGCCACCTGATGCACGTGCGAAATCTCGCAACTTTGGTGTCGCGTCCCCGATGAGGCCCGTGGAGAGCCCCACGATGTTGAGGACGCAGACGCGGCGCATCGGGGGAGTGTAGGAAGGTCCTCCTCGCGTTATCGGTGGAGACGTGCCCCTGAGGGTCACATTCTCACCGATAACCCTGCGCGGACCCTGCGCGGACCTTGGCTCAGCTCCCCACGCTTGCCCACTTGATGCGCTGGAGCAATCGGGCGATCACGCCAAGCGCCAATGCCGCGAGCGCGGCGTAGGGCGCCCCGAGTGCGGCCATCATCACGCCCTCGCCGGCGGGGAGCGCGGCCAGCATCGAACCGACCGCGCGCGGCGTGCGGGATGGATGAACCGCCGCGGCTCGCGACGCCCGATGCACCTGCGCCAAGAACACGACGGCACACAGCACGCCCACGCTGCCGCAGAGCCACCAGGGCGGCAGTCGCGTCGTGGCCAAGTCGTAGCTCCACGCCGTGCAGACCGCCGGCGTGAGCGCGAGCAGCAGTGCCGCAACCAGCACGGACTTGGGCGACCCGATCAGCCGTTCTGTCGCCTTGACTGGCGGCCTCGACGCCAGGTCGGTCCCGCACTCGGGGCAATGGCCCGGCGTCGGCGTCGCGAGGCCATGGTCACACCACGGGCAGAAAAGCGGCGCGTCGTGCCCCTCACGCGTGTCGGACATGAACTCTGGCACCTCCCGCCGCGCCACGAGGCTCACCATCGCGATGTAGGTACCCACGCCGACCAGCGAGAGGACGAGGGGGATCGATCCAAACTGCGGGGCCAACTTCCAGGTGAGGGCCTGACTGGTGAATGGCCACGCACTCGCATCAGCCGCCGCAAGGCCCGCGACCAGCACGGCCAGCGCTCGACAGAGCCCAAGCAAGCCGACACTCCACCGGGCGCGAAGGTGGATCTGGTTGTAAAGGACGATGGCCAGCAGCAAGAGTCCGACGTCGATCGAGAGCGCGAAGCCGCGCCAGTCCGTTCCATGATTGAGTGCCGTGCCAGCGAGGCGTGCCAGCGTGGCCACGCCGCCAAAGACGATCCACATGAGGCCCAGTCGCTTCACCCACGGCGCACCCTTCTTCTCAGCCCTGGTCTCCACGACGCCGACACAGAACATGCCCACCAGCAGGGCGAGCAGGCCTTCGTAGGGATAGGTGTCGCAGAATGACCCCACGCCGGTCACCAGCATGGCCACGGCCAGCACCCACGCCGCGCGAAGTGGGATTTTCCCGCTGGGCACGGGTCGATCAGGTCGCTCGCGGGCATCCACGGCGGCATCGACGGCGCCATTCATCGCCATGCCGCCCCAGTAGAGCAGCGTCAATCCGATCGCGGCCATCGCGACCTGCTCCCACGGCATCGAATACTCGCGCACCCAGAGCAGGAATGGGTCCGCCGGGAGTCCAAGGAGAAAGGCGGCCACGACCACGCCGAGCAGGATGTCCGACAGGAGTGTCGGCCAGTTGGCGAATCGAACCAGTTCGAAGAACGCCGCGATCCGTGCGACGGGGCTCATGTGGGCGGGAGATTACCCGTCCTTGGGGAGGAGGCCTGCGCGCTGCATGGCACCATGCGCCCATGCCAACTCCGCCGCGACGTCCTCCGCAAGCGTCGCCCTGCGAACGCCCGCCGGCAGCGCGGACCAGGCGTAGGTCTCCACTTCGTAGGCTGCGATGCGGTCCTCGGGGCTGATGGCCCTCAGGCAGGAGTCGATCTCCGAGCGGGTCGATCGAACCGCCCCGTCCGGCGCCAGCTCCTCCGCGAAGACCGGCACATGGAAATGGCTCCGCCACAGGCCATCGGGGGCGTCCTCGATGGCGCGGCCAAGGTCGTCGAAGAAGTGGACGCGCCCCGCGCCATCCATGACCGACGTCTGGTGGAGCCAGCGGGGCTCGTCGAACTGGTGGAGCCACCGAAAGGCGCGGTCGGAGCCATCGCACTCGATCGCGGCACTCACCTGCACCTTGCCGACGGAGATGCCGGCGCGGCGATAGGTGTCCAGCGCCGTCGCCTGGTCCTCGAACATGACGGCACTGTGGCAGATGTCGTGGCAGACTCGAAGGTGGCGGCGCACCAGCGCTTCGCGGCGATCGCGCGGCAGGCCGGGAATCGCCGCGTCGGTCTTCAGGATGTCGCCAAAGAGTCTCACGACATCGTCGGCACGATCGAGCATGCAGCCGGGCTCGGGCTCCACATCCAGGTGCACGCACACGCCGGTGCGTTCCTCAAGCGCCGCCAGCCGACGGATCACGCTCTGCAGGTTGGCGGTGGCCACGCCAAGGGCCGCGGCCTCGCTCCTTCCGGGAAGCGTGGCCCGCCACCCCAGCGGGAGCGTGGAGATGGAGATGTCGCTGGTGCCGACCGGGCAGAGCCGCACCGACAGCTCCGCGATGTCCAGCGTGTAGAGCAGGCGCCGGGCATCGCCCCAGTGCGGCTCGTAGACGGCGTGCTTGACGACCGGACCATGAAAGTCGCCATAAGGGAATGCGTTGAAGGTGAAGACCTCCAAGCCTCTCGCCGTGAACCACTCCCGCAGGCTTTCGATCGGCGACGATGGATCCAGGCCAGCCGCCTGCACGCGATCGCCACCCTCGTTCATCGCCGCGACCGACCGCGCACTCAGCCAGAGGCCGATGGGAAGTGGCGAGGACGCCGCGGCGCCGCGCTGCGCATTCACCAGCTCGCGTACACGGGGCGCGTGGCGGCCGATCTCCTCAAGCGACTGCTTGAGCGTGGCTCCCGCGTGGATGTTCGTGCCGTAACCGAGGACAGGTGGCATCGCGTTCGTCACCGCGCAGCCGCGCTTGCGCCGGCACTCGCGCTGGCACTCGCATTTGCGGCGGCCGCCGTGAGTTGCTTGAACATGCCAAGCCCAAGCGCCTCGTCGTCCGTGCGCTCGGGGTGCCACTGCACGCCGACATAAAAGTGCCGCTCGCGGTGTCGAATCGCCTCCAGCAGCCCATCATCGCTGTGGCCGACGGCGTGGAATGGGCCAGGCTCCGCCAACGCCTGGTGGTGCCACGATGCAATCGATCCATCGCCAAAGGCGGTGGCGACCGGATGCGCGTTGTCGCGTCCATGCCGATCGCCGTTGTCCACCACATCATGCAGGTGCTGGATCAATCGACAACCTGCGTGCACTCCCATCTGCTGCATCCCCAGGCAGATGCCAAGCACCGCCAGGTCAGGTCGATCCTCAAGTGCGGCCAGCAACGCAAAGTCCGCTTGCTGGCGCTGTGGATGCATGCACGCCGCGCGCTCGTGGAGCGGCGTCCCGAACGGCCGGGTGTCGATGTCGTCGCCGCCGGTCAGCACGATTCCATCCAGCAGGTCCAGCATCGCCAGGCGCACCTCGGTGATCGCCGGGAGGATGATCGGCACGCCGCCGGCGCGGACCACGCATGAAATGTAGGTCTCGTTCACCTGGTGGCGGAGTCGGCCAACATCATTCTTCGCAAGGTCGGCGGTAATCCCGATGAGGGGCGATCGTGGCATCGGGGAATCGTATTCCCTCCGAGCAGGAGTTTGAATCCCCGTGGAGCCCGGCCGGCTCTCTTGGTGAGTGCCTCGACCTGCGCTAGGCTTGGCGGCCCTATCACTCGATGGCGGCCCGGCCTTTCGCCTTGTCGGGATCGTGAGGACACCATGCTCGTTCGACAGCTCTACGACGAAGACCTCGCCCACGCCTGCTACGTGATTGCTTGCCCCGGCATCAAGCAGTGCGCCGTGATCGACCCGCCGCGCGACATCGACCGCGTGATGGAACTGGCGAAGGAGCACGGACTCAAGATCGTCGCCGTCCTGGAGACCCACATCCACGCCGACTTCCTCAGCGGCGCGCGGGACCTCGCCATCAAGACCGGGGCCACGATCTACGTGTCCGGCCTCGGCGGCGCCGACTGGCAGAGCAAGTGGGCGGCCGGGATGGATCACCAACTCCTCGCCGACGGCGACACCATCGAGGTGGGCGGCGTCGTGCTGGTGGCCGTGCACTCGCCTGGCCACACGCCCGAGCACCTGTCGTACTTGGTGATCGATCGAGCGGCCGGCGCGGACGAACCGATGGCGATGATCTCCGGCGACTTCGTGTTTGTCGGGGACCTCGGTCGGCCAGACCTGCTCGAAGCCGCAGTCGGCGTGAAGGGGTCTGCTGCAGCCGGCGCCAAGGTGCTTGCCGAGAGCGCCAAGCGATTCCTTCAGTTGCCGGAATTTGTCCAAGTGTGGCCAGCGCACGGCGCGGGAAGCGCGTGCGGCAAGGCCCTGGGTGCCGTGCCGCAATCGACCGTCGGCTACGAGAAGCGATTTTCACCGCTCCTGCAAGACCTCACCAGGGCGCCCGGCGAGGCAGGGGAGCGCGCGTTCGTGGCGCATGTCCTGGAAGGACAGCCCGAACCACCCGTGTACTACGCGCGCATGAAGGCGTGGAACCGCGACGGCGTGCCACCGATTGGCGGCAAGCTGCCGCATCCGCGCACGCTCCGCGCCGAGGACATCGGTCGCGCCTTCAACGACGACATCACCGTGGTGGACACACGCCCCTGGGCGGACTTCAGCGCGGCGCACCTGCCGGGATCGATCTGGGCGACGATGGGCATCAACCTCACGCTCTCCGCGGGCTCGTACGTGGAGCCTGAAGAGACAATCTGGCTGGTGTGCCCGTCGAGCCAGCGCGAGCGCATCATCCGAAACTTCGTCCGCATCGGGCTGGACCGCATCGAAGGGTGGGTCGATCCTGAAGAGCTGGCCGCATGCCGCGACTTCGGCGTCAAGTTCGAGTCCATCCAGGACGAGGACCCCGCCGTCCTCAAGTCGCTCCTCTCGCACACGCCCGCACCGCAGACCGTGGTACTGGATGTCCGCAAGGCCAGCGAGTTCGCGGCGGGCTCGATCCCCGGTGCGATCAATGTCGCGCACACGCGACTGCTGCCGAGGCTCGATGAGCTGGAGTCCGCGATTCCCGAGGGCAAGGTCGTGCATGTCCACTGCCTGGGCGGGACCCGCAGTGCGATGGCGTGTGCGTTCCTCAAGCGCGAAGGGTTCGATGTCCGCAATGTCACCGGCGGCTTCAAGGCCTGGTGCGCGTGCGGCGGCGAGGTGACGGGGGCCGAGGGCGACGTGGCTTCGGCCGTGTGCGGCGCCTCGTGCGCGTCGTCGACGTCTACCGCCTAACGTCCGCTCGTGGTTATCGGTGAGAATGTGACCCTCAGGGGCACTTTTCCACCGATAACCGAGGCCGGACCTACGCCTCTCCCTGAACGCTGACCCGGAATCGCCCCGACTGGGACAAGAACTGCTTCGGGTTTTCGAAGCTCACTTTCTGGATCGATTCCAGCAGGTGGCCTCGACGGCGCATCTCGAGGCGGCACTTTGGCACGGCCAGCGGGTCGCTCACGCCCCAGTCGCCGGCTGAGTTGATCCACAGTCGATCCGTCCCGTGCATCTCAAAGACATCGGCGGCGCGCTGCGGCGTCATCTTGGTGTCGGGATAGAGCGTCATGCCGGCCCAGAATCCGCGGTCCAGGACGTGGCGAACGGTGTGCTCCTCCACATGGTCGATGAGCACGCGACCGGGATCGACCCCCTGATTGCGCATCGCGTCCATGATGAGGATCGTGCCCTTGAGCTTGTCCTCCAGGTGTGGCGTGTGCACCAGGATGAGCACGCCATGTCGCTTGGCAAGTGCGATGTGCTCGTCCAGCACCAGCAGCTCGTTGCGCGAGTTCTTGTTCAGCCCGATCTCGCCGATGCCAAGGACATTGGGTCGATCAAGGAATCCAGGGATGAGGCCAAGCACCTCTCGTGCCAGCCCCACATCTTCCGACTCCTTCGGGTTGATGCACAGCCACGTGTGGTGCGCGATGCCAAACTGCGCCGCGCGCCTGGGCTCCGCGTCGGTGAGGAGGCGAAAGTAGTCGGCAAAACCCTGCGCCGTGGAGCGGTCATAGCCCGCCCAAAAGGCCGGCTCCGTGATGGCTACGCAACCGGCGAGCGCCATGCGCTGGTAGTCGTCGGTCGTCCGACTGACCATGTGGATGTGCGGGTCGATGTACATCAGGCGCGGCCCTTCGCTTGAAACTCCGCCCGCAGGTCCACCGCACCCAGGGCACCCTTCATCGGTGCGACTGCGATGGGTTCAGTGGAGCGATCGCTCCAAAGTTCCAGGATCCGGCGCGCCCGCTCCGGCTTGCCGTCGAGCAACAGGGCGATCGCACGCCGGAGTGCGTCAGTGCGGAAGTCGTCATCTTGGTCACCCGTGACGAGCGAGGCACCACTGGATGCCGCCGATGCCGCCGATGCCGCCGATGCCGCCCGATCCACCCGGTCCAGAAACGCGGCGAGGTCCAGCACCTTGGCGCGGTGCTCCATGAAGGCTTCGTCGATCACCTGCCGCTTGGTGCGATTGTGCATCCCAAGGGCGGTGCCAGCAGTGGTCCCAGTCGTCATGGAGCCATCGTAGGGTCAGGGTCCGCACTCGGTTATCGGTGAGAAAGTGACCATCAAGGGCACATTTCCACCGATAACGCACCCCGGACGTGAGGGTCAGCTCCCCAGTGACTGGATCGCCCGCCGAAGGATGGCACTGTCCATCGCGTGCACTTCCACAGGCTGGCCGATGTCGCGCAGGAGCGTGATGGTGAGCTCGCCGCCGAGGTGCTCGCGGAACTCCCCAAGGCTGGCGAAGACCGCGTCGGCATCCCGAAGCAGCGGGTGCGAAGTCGGCAGCTCAAGCGCGCGCAGCAGCCCGACGACTCGATCGCTGGCCGACTCGGACATCAGCCCAGACAGCTGCGCGTAGCGGCAATCCAAGGCGATGCCGATCGCCACAGCCTCGCCGTGCGGCACCGTCCACTCCGACATGGACTCCAATCGATGCGCACTCCAGTGGCCAAAGTCCAGTGGTCGAGCCGCGAGCCGCTCGAACGGGTCTCCACCACGCACGATGTGGTCCAGGTGCATCATGCCGCTCTGGATGATGACCGGCTCCATCGCGCTGGGCTCACTTTCACGCAACGCACTGGCCGTCGCCTCCATCGTGGCGAACCACTTCGGGTCTCGCAGCGCGAAGATCTTCACGGCCTCCGACAGTCCCGCTCGCTGCCATCGCGGCGGCAGCGTCTGCGTGTGCGCGAGATCGCACAGCACGGCATCGGGCGGCGAGAACGACCCGACGAAGTTCTTCTTGCCGAATCGATTGACGCCGTTCTTGACGCCCATCGCCGCATCATCCTGCGCCAGCACCGTCGTGGCGACTCGAATGTGCCGCACGCCCCGGTGGGCCATCGCGGCCCCAAGCCCGACCGCGTCCAGCACGGCGCCGCCGCCCACGGCCATGACGGCGCTGCGGCGGTCGATGTGGTGCCGTTCGACGGCTTGGATCACACGATCCACCACGGCCATGTCGTTCTTGCAAGGTTCACCGCCCGCGACTCGCGAAACCTCGCGCAGCTCGACACCCGGCAGCTGGAGCGCCACCCAATCGCGCAAGCCGGCCTCGAACCCAGGCCATGCAGCGGCAAACCCGTCATCGACGAAGACGACCATCCCTCGACTCCCGCGGTCCTCGCCCAGCGTCAACGCCTCGCGGAGCGCACGGGCGGCGGGTGTGGCTTCGGCGCCGCCGACGGGCTCGAGCAATCGATGCCCAAACACCACGCGGTGGGCGAACGGCACGTGCACCTGCCTGAAGGCGGTGGGGCCGTGCGATCCATCGGATCCGTGCAAACCTGCGGGCGGTGTCACGAGCCGCGCAGTCTAGCCCGGCGGGGGTGTGTCGAACCGCATCGGCATGGCGCGCGCGCCAACCCGCGTCACCTCATGCAGCACCACCGCAGCCGCCACGCTGACATTCAAGCTGTCGACTCCAGTGGCCATCGGAATCCGCACGCGGCGTGAACAGGCCTCAAGCACGTTGGCCGAGACCCCGCGGTGCTCGTGGCCGACCACGACGGCAACACGCAGCGGAGCAGTCGTCGCAGCGATTGAATCGACCCACTCTCGCAGCGGTTCCGCGGACGCATCGATGCTGGTCCCCAGCACGATCCACCCCGCGGCGACCATGTCCCGGACCGCCCCCGCGGTCCCGTTGGCCCCCGCGAGCCCCTTCGCCCCCGCGCCTACCCTCGCAAACGGCACGCTCAGCGCGTGGCCCATGCTGGTGCGCAGGCACTTGCGATAGAGAGGATCGTGCGAGTCTCGCGAGAGCACGACCGCGTCAACGCCAAACGCCGCCCCATCCCGGAACAGCGCGCCCGCGTTGTCCATGTTGGAGATGTCGTCACAGATGAGTGCGCACGACGCCCCCGCGAGCACTTGATCCACCGTCCTCGACTCCAGCGGCTCGCGGAATCCGCTCGCGATCACGCCGCGGTGGAAGTAAAAGCCAGTGACCTCCGCGACCAGCGCACGCGGCGCGGCCACGACGCAGGCCGCGCGATCGATGCCGTCCAAGGCCGTCACCTCATCCACGCGATCCTCCGCCACGAGCACGGTCTTGAGCACGCCCGGCACTCGAGCCATGCGCTCGACGACAAGCAGGCTCTCGCCGATGAAGAGGCCGGGCCGACCGGCGCGACCCAACAAGTCTCGATCCCGCATCAGGCGAAAGTCGGCCAGCCGCGGATCATCGATGTCAGAGGCGCGGTCCAGCCGGTCCGGCGCGAGCGGCATGTGCTCACTCACCCCACCAGCGCCGCGGGATCTTCCAGGAGCCCGACGACGGTGTTGAGGAATCGAGCCCCCTCGGCGCCATCGACGACGCGATGGTCGCACGCCAGCGACAGCGGCAACGACAACCCCGCGTAGAAGCGACCGCCCTTGACCATCACTTGTTCCCGCGCACGGCCGACCGCGAGGATCGCCACTTCGGGGTAGTTGATGATCGGGGTCGCAAACACGCCGCCGTAGGAGCCGACATTGCTGATCGTGAAGGTGCCGCCAAGCGACTCCTCGCGCGAGATGGATCGATCCCGGCAGCGGTCCGCCAGGCGCTTCACGCCATCGGCGATGTCCAGGATGCTCTTCTGGTCCGCGCCATGCAAGACCGGGACCATCAAGCCCGAGTCGGTATCGACGGCCATCGAGAGATTGATGACGCCCTTGACGAGGATCTCGCTCTTGGCGTCGTCCACGATCGCATTGAGCGAAGGGTGATGCCGCAACGCGGTGCACACCGCGCGCATCACGAAGGGCAGCATGCTGATCTTGCGGCCGATCACCTTGCCGTACTCGCGGCGCCGCGCATCCAGCTCGGTGACATCCGCCTCGTTGGTGACGGTGAAGTGCACCGCGGTCTGGACGCTTCGCGTGAGTGCCTCGGCGATCTTGCGACGCACGCCCCGGAATGGAATGCGCTGCGCAACGCCGTCGGCATCGACGGGTGGAAGCGGCATCGGTGCGGGGACGGCGCGAGGAGCCGTACCGGCGGCGGCCGCGCCACCGGCGGCAGCGCCCCCTCCTCGCGAGCTGCCCGCAAACGCCTCGACATCGCTTGCGGTCACTCGACCACCGCGGCCGGTGCCGGCAACTCGATGAATGTCGATCCCAAGCTTCTTGGCGACCCCGCGCACGGCCGGGGTGGCCAGCGCCTTGGCTCCGTTGGTGCTCGGGGCATTCGCGCCAGCCGCCAAGTGTTCCGCATCGCGGCGCGCGAATCGACTTCCCACATCCAGCGTGCCGCTCATCGTGCCCACCACGGTGCCTTGGTCAGCCTCGGCATTGACGGCGGCGGCCACGGATGCGCTGACGCAGCTGGATGGCCTCGCCGGCGCACTCGCCACCGCGCCAGCATCGATCTTGTATCGAACGAGCACCGCACCCACCTTGATCATGTCGCCGGCACCGCCGCAGAGCTCGCTGACCGTGCCGGTCCAGGGACTGGGCACCTCGACCAGCGCCTTGTCGGTCTGCATCTCGCAGAGCGTCTGCTGCTCCTTCACGGCATCGCCCGCATTGATTTTCCAGGAGATGAGCTCCGCTTCAACCAGGCCCTCGCCAAGGTCGGGCAGGATGAAGTGGCTCTTGTCGGATGGTTGCTTGACGCCGGCCATGGTGGGAAGGCTAACTCCGTGCGGTCTTGGTGGTGCGGTCTTGGGAGGGGAGGTCGTTGGCGGGACTCAGTAGGCGAGGCAATCGTCGATCGCTCGGCCCACGCGCGCGGCGTCGGGGAGGTAGTCCAGCTCCAGCTTGTAGTAGGGCATCGTGGTGTCAAAGCCCGCGACGCGCTGGACCGGCGCCTCCAGGTGCAGGAAGCATCGCTCCATGATGCGCGCGGCGATCTCCGCGCCGAAGCCGCAGGTGAGCGGGGCCTCGTGGACCACGACGCACCGGCCGGTCTTCTTCACGCTGGTTTCCACCGCGTCGACATCGAATGGATAGATCGTGCGGAGGTCGATGAGCTCAATGTCGCGGCCCGACTTCTCGATCGCCTGCATGCACTGCACCACGCTCGCGCCCCACGAGACGATGGTGAGTTCCTTGCCCTCGGCGACGGTGCGCGCCTTGCCGATCGGCAGCGTGTACTCGTCCTCGGGAACCTCCTCGCGAAACGCCCGGTAGATGCGCTTGGGCTCGAAGTAGATGACGGGGTCGGGATCGCGGATCGCCGAAATGAGCAGCCCCTTCGCGTCGTACGGGCTGGACGGCATCACCACCTTGAGGCCCGGCGTGTGCGCGTAGATCGCCTCGGGACTGTCGCTGTGCAGTTCCGGCGCGTGGATGCCGCCGCCGACCGGCACTCGAATCGTGAGCGGCACCTGGAACGCACCGCGCGTGCGCGACCGCATGCGTGCCGCGTGCGAACAAATCTGGTCGTAGGCGGGTCCGAGGAAACCCTCGAACTGGATCTCGGGGATGGGTCGAAGCCCGGCCATTGCCAGGCCGATCGCGGTGCCGATGATCCCGCTCTCGGCGAGGGGCGTGTCGACGACGCGCTCCTTGCCGAATCGAGCCTGCAGCCCCTCGGTCACTCGAAAGACGCCGCCGTTGAGGCCGACATCCTCGCCCATGAGGAGAACGCGATCGTCCTTCTCCATTTCCTGGATGAGCGCGAGGTTGATGGCCTGAACGAGATTGAGGTTTGCCATGGCTGGTGGTCCGTGCTGTTCTTGCTGCTGTTCTTGCTGCTGGTCTTGCTGCTGGTCTGCGCGCTGTTCTTGCGGCCAGCGATCAGTGATGCGACCCGTGAGCGTGCGCCTTCAGCAACGCCTCTTCGGCCGCGCGAGCGGCTTCCTCGGTCTGCCCGAGCGAGTGCGTGTTGTGCGTCGCCAGCTGCGTGGCCAGGTCGGCTGGCAGCTGCGCGTACATCGCGTTGAAGTAATCGGCGCGGTGCGGCTCGGCGATCCCCTCGGCGGTGGCGACGGCCTCGTTGGCACGCGCCGTGGCTCGCTCGCGCGTGGCCGCTTCCTTGGAATCGTCCCAGAGCTTGCGCGACTTCATGTAGTTGTAGATGCGCGTGATCGGGTCGCGCGTCTTCCACAGTTCCACCTCGGCCTGGTCGCGGTATCGACGCGCATCGTCGGCGGTGGTGTGGTCGCCCAGCCGGTAGGTGACCGCCTCGACGAAGTGCGGCTTGCCGTGCTCGCGAGTCCACGCAGCGGCGTCGCGCATCACCTTGACGACGGCGAAGAGGTCGTTGCCGTCCACCTGGATCGTCGGCATGCCATAGGCCAGCGCCCGCTGCGCGAGGGTCGGCGCGCTGCAGTTGATCTTGCCGGGAGACGAGATCGCCCAGAAGTTGTTCTGGCACACGAAGACGACCGGAATCTCCAGGTTGGCGGCGAAATTGCACGCCTCATGGAAGTCGCCCTCGCTGCTGGCACCGTCGCCAAAGAAGGTGCAGGAGATTCGCTTCTCGCCGCGGTACTTCGCCGCCCAGGCCAGGCCCGTCGCATGCAGCATCTGCGTCCCGATCGGCACGGCAATCGGCGTGGCGTGATGCTCGCGAGGCATCGCGTTGCCGCGCTCGTCGCCCATCCAGTGGAGGAGGATCGACTCCATCGGCACGCCGCGCCAGAACAGGCCGCAATTCTCTCGATAGCAGGTCACGATCCAGTCGTCCTTGTGCAGGACATACGCCGCGCCAAGCGACGGCGCCTCCTGGCCCATGTTCTGCGGGTAGGTGCCCATGCGCCCCGAGCGCTGCAGCTTGAACGCGATTTCGTCCAGCACGCGGCAGGTCACCATCGCCTCGTAGAGCTGGATGAGGTCCGCGTCGGGAATCAGGTCCTTGCCCAGCTTCTCGTCGAAGTTGCCGTGCTCGTCGAGGATGCTGACGCGCTGGATTTCCGTCTTGTAGGCGGTGGTTATCGGCATGATCTGGGGCCCTCTGGCGAAGGGTCGATTCTAGCAAATCGACGACCCAATCCGGCGCGGCCATGATCATCGTGGCCGGTCGCCGCCGCATCCGCCTAGGCGGTGCGCACGCACCCGTCCGCTCGGAAATCGCTTCCGCCGGTGTAGGAGTTGCGGTCCTCCGACACCGCAATGATCTGCCCCCGACCAAATGCGACATCGGCTTTCGCGGCGATGTCGACGTGGTGGCCAAGCGCACGAAGCCCCTCGACTGCGGGCGCCGGCAACTGCGGCTCCACTCGAATCGTCATCGACTCCATCCACTGCCACCGAGGCATGTCGAGCGCGGCTTGCGGCGACATCATGTGATCCAGCATGTGCGACACCACCTGCACATGACCCTGCGGCTGCATGAATCCACCCATGACGCCCATCGCTGTGGCAGGAGAATCGGTCCCATCCGCGTTGATGCGAGTGAGGAAGCCAGGAATGATGGTGTGGTACGGACGCTTGCGCGGGCCAACCTCGTTGGGATGGCCTGGCTTCAGCGTGAAGCACGCGCCGCGATTCTGCATGGCGATGCCCCATCCCGGAATCACCACGCCACTTCCAAATCCGGCGTAGTTGCTCTGGATGAACGACACCATCAGGCCGGTTGAGTCAGCCGTGCAAAACTGCACCGTCCCGCCGGGCTTGGGCGTTCCGGCAAGGAAATCCTGCGCGCGCGTGGCGTCAAAGCGAGCGGCGAGCCGGTCCAGCGCGGCAGGGGCCAGCAACGACTCCGGCGTGGCACCGCGGCGAGCCATCTCGGCGGCGTCGGCGACATGCGTGTGCGCCACGAGGAAACCAAGCTTGATCGCCTCGATCATGCGGTGAAGCCGTGCGGGATCCATCGCGGCCCCGCCCGTCGCGTCGCGCGGCGCAATGCGCTCCAGGACACCAAGTGCGACAAGCGCCGCGATGCCCTGGCCGTTTGGGGGGATCTCCCAGAGTCGATGCCCGCGGTAGGGGGCGCCGATGGGAGCGACCCACTCGGACGCGTGGCCAGCAAGATCGTCCTCGGTGAGCAAGCCGCTGGTCGCGGCCGCATGCGCCGCGATCGCTCGCGCAATCTCACCGCGATAGAACGACTCGCCATTCGTCGCGGCGATCGACTCCAGCGTTCGAGCCAATGCGGGGAGCCGGATCGATTCACCCGCGCGAGGTGCGCGTCCCTCGGCGATGGAACCCGCGCCGCGCGCCGGCGCAAACACCTCGCGCCACGCGGCGCCCCAGGTCTCGTCCGCACCGAACACCGAGGCGGATCGATCCCACAGTTCCGCCGTTTGCGGCGCCACTTCGTAGCCATCGCGCGCAAGCGAAATCGCGCTCGCGAGACACTCCGCGAATGGCAGCTTGCCAAATCGCCTGTGGAGCTGCACCCAGCCATCGATCTGCCCCGGCACCGTGACGGGCAGCCACCCGCGAGTGGGATACCGGCTGCGTTGGCCACCTCCGCTGCGGTCCGCGACGTGCTGCTGAGCCAAAGCGGTCGCGAGCACGCCGGGCGTCAGCGCCGCGGGAGATCGACCCGATGCATTGAGGCCGTGAAGGCGGCCGCGCCGTGTCGCGCCGAGAGTCCCCGCTTCGTCGCCCGCTTCGTCGCCCGCCTCGCCCTCGCCGCGCACCCGCGGCTCCCACACCAGCGCGAAGCAATCGCCACCCAGACCATTGGTGGTCGGCTCGCACACTGTGAGTGCGGCGGCGATCGCGATGGCGGCGTCGGCCGCGGAGCCGCCTCGCCGCAGGATCGATGCGCCGATGTCCGACGCCAGCACCTGGCTGGTGGCGACCGTGCCAGTGGTGCCAGATGTGTCATTGGTGCCGGATGCGCCAGTGGTGCCAGATGCGGTCGACTTGATGCGCGGACTGTCGTCGGAACCGGTGGCGGCCATCGTGGCCTGACTGTAGCCCAAGGTCCGCTCTCGGTTATCGGTGGAAATGTGCCCTCCAAGGGCACATTTCCACCGATAACCGCCCCCGGACGTTCGCCCCGAGATCCCGATCGGACCGCCCAGCGGCCACGCCACCACCCCGACTCAGTCCCGGCGGCCTGCGCCAACGTTGGCCAACGCTCTCCGAACGGTCTGCACCACCACGTCGGGCGAGTCCTTCAGCTGTGGCCAGGTGAATCGAATGACGGTCCAGCCATCCAGGATCAGTTGATTCTGCCGCTCGCGGTCGCGGACAAAGGTCGGAAAGGATGAGTGTGCCGAGTATCCATCGACCTCCATCGCGATCATCCGGTCAGGGAACGCAAGATCCAACCGGGCGATCACCGCCCCATCCGCAGCGTGGACCGGATGATCGACCACCCAACCCCTGATCTTGGCGCGCCGCAGGATGGTGGCGAGAAGGCGCTCGGCTGGGGAGTGCCCACCGCGTTGCACCGCACGCGTGAGCCATCGAAGTTGCCGCAGTCCCCTGCGAGCCTTGCGGCCACGAACGAAACACGCTCGCCGCAGCTGCGAGTGCGTGACGAGCCGGCGCTGCAGCGCCAGGTCAAGGACGCCGGAAGCGCACTGCAGTGGAGCGATGGAAACCGTATCCAGCAATCCTTCAAGTGGCGAGGCCACGCGCAGCAGGCCTGGCGTGACTGGACGGCAGTCGGAGTCCAGTCGGGAGTGGCGCACGATGGCCGCACGAGGCATCGTGCACCGTCGAATGACCGTCACGCCGCGAATCGGCGAGTGCCGGTGGAGCGTTGACAGGAGCGCTTGCATCGGGGGGTCGAGCCCGACGTCGATCGACCAACCTCCAAGCCGCATGGCCAGCGGTCCCGACACCATCGAGTTCGCACCACCCCGGAGCGAGAGGCACCACGCATCGCGCCAGTCGGCCATGGCACCCCTTTCCAATCGATGGTCGGGATCGGCACGCCACACCTCCTCGGAGACTCCCCAGCGCGAGTCGGCCGGGACGACGAGGACGCCGTGGCACTCGTACCACTCACCCTCCTCCAATCGCTGTCGAATCGCCTTGCGAGAGAGGCCAAGTTGGACCGCCTGCTGCCAGGTCAGTGCGCCCGCCTGTTGAAGGAGCAAGCGGCGCAAATCTCGTGCACTCGCGCCGGTGCGATTGACCCGTCGGCCCGGTCGTGCGGTGGCTCGTTCCGCCGCCTTCCCAGACGTATGGGGATCGATCACTTCCGCCGCGGTGGCCACCGAACTCATCGACCACCCCGCGTTCCCTGCTTGCCGTTGACAGGTCGAGCCCTGCCATCGAGCTTGCCGCCAGGCCTCCGAGTGAACCTCCCCGCGGCCCTCTCGCCGACTCGTCCACCGACGCGCGCCGCGACTCCGCTGGACCAGCACATGCAACTGATGTCACGGGCGTCCCGCTCCAGTATGGCGCGGCGCAGGCGAAGGTCCGCCCCCGTTATCGGTGGAAATGTGCCCTCCAGGGTCACATTTCCACCGATAACGGGGTGGGACGTTCCGGAGACGCCCCCGCAGCAACCGCCCTTGACACAAGAGCCAGCCACCGCCACGTCCAGTTCCGCCTCCACCACTGCCGTTGTGCCCGGGCCAGCTTGGCCGCGGCGCGCGACTCGGTCCGACTCATCGATGCCAACCCACGTCCAGCCGTCGACGATCACGATCATCAGTTACCCCCTGCGCTTGGCGCAGCCATGCGCTCGCAGACCCCACGAGCCCCACAATGAAGTCACAGTCGGGCGGACGCTAGGGTCGAAAATCGCGCCAGCTCAAAACGCTCCCGAAAGGCGCAGGAATCGACCATCCACACAAGAAAAAACCGCGACGGTCGACCGTCGCGGTGGAGAGATTGTGGACGATCTGTTGGTCGATGGACTTTGCACCCACCGCCACACGGCGCCAATCAGCGCAAACTCAACGCCACCCGCTCAGTGCCCCTTGCATCCGCACCCGCCATGTCCATGCCCATGCCCATGCCCATCCGAGTTCCCATTCGAGTGCCCATGCGAGCCAGACCCTGAACCCGCGCCCGCACCAGCCATCGCCGGTTGCGCCGCGTGACCCTTCGACTGGCAGCAGCCGCCAGTCCCCCCAGTCCCCCCAGTTGCCCCAGTTGCCCCAGTCGCGCCAGTCGCCCCAGTCGCGCCAGTCGCGCCGCGCGCGCCACCTGCGGCCTTGATGGCCTTCGCGGCCCGGATGCGTCGCTGCGCCACGGCAACGGCCGCGTCGTAGGCGTTCGGCATGGACTCAGTCGCCTTCAGCACTTCCAGCGTGGTGTCCTCGACCCGCGCCACGGCTTCGTCGATGTCCGCCTCGCTCCAGCCCACGTAGAGGCCGCCGAGTCGAATGACGCCACCGGCGTTGGCGATGAAGTCCGGCGCGTAGCAGATGCCACGCGACTTGAGCAATGCACCATCCGTCTCTGGGGCGAGAAGGATGTTGTTGGCGGTGCCACAGACGATGCTGCACTTGAGGCCGTTGATCGTCGCCGCGTCCAGGATGCCGCCCATCGCGCACGGAGCGACGATGTCGACCTTCTGGTGGAAGAGGTTCTCGTCGTTGCCAAGCGCGACGCAGCCGAGTTCCTCGACGGCGCGCTTGATGGTCGGCACATGGACGTCAGTGACCAACACGACCGCGCCAGCTTCACGCAGGAACTTCGCCAGCTTGTAGCCAGTCGCGCCCACGCCCTGGATCGCAACGGTGAGGTTGGAGAAGTCGACCGGCTTGCCGAGGTGCTTGAGGCACGCCTTCATCGCGTTGAACGCGCCGAGGCTGGTCCACGGGCTCGGGTCGCCGCCATGGCTGACCGTCTCGCCGCCCATGATGTACTGCGTTTCGCGCGCCATCCAGTCGCAGAACTGCGGGCTGACGCCGACGTCTTCGGCCGCCACGTACTGCCCGCGGAACGTCTCGACGAATCGACCCATCGCCAGTCCCTCGGCCTCGGTGGGCTGGTGCCCTGGCTTGGGGAGCAGGATGACGCTCTTGCCGCCGCCCAGCGGGAGGCCAGCCGCGGCACTCTTGTAGGTCATGCCTTCGGAGAGGCGGAGGACGTCGAAAACCGCCTTCTGGTCGTCTTCGTAGAAGAATCGACGCGTGCCGCCCAGGGCGGGGCCGAGAGTGGTGTCGTGCACGGCGATGACGGCGCGAAGGCCGGTTTCATGGTCGTGGTGGGACGCCACGGTTTCGTGGCCCAGCTTCTTCATTCCTGCGAGGACGTTCATGTGGTCTCCAATGTGCGAAGCGACAGTTGGCGAAACGATATCGAATGCGCCCTCGAGGGCCAAACGCTGTTTGGTGAAGCCGGAGCGGGTCGACCCGCCCAAGCCCGATGGAATCAGGCGCGGCTCGCTGCCGAACAGGCAGGCGACGCGGCGGTCCGTGAGGCGGAGCCGCCGCTGCCCCCGGTGCACAAACCCGACCGCTCGTCGACAAACGTGCTTCCACTGCCGAACTGCGGGATGCCGGTCTGGTCCATCACGCGGCCCGAGCCGCGCACGGCCACGACGGGCGTGCTCTCGGGGATGGAATAGTCGACGTTGGGGAGGGAGTCGATCCACGCCATGACGGACTCGCCACACGCTCGATCCTGCGAGTCATGATTGTTGAAGAGCGCACGCGACTCAGCCTCAATCCGCTCGTTCGCCAGCGCGCAGAAGGTGCGAACCACGAGGAGGCGGTGCGACTTCTCGGCTTCGGGGAGCGCCGAGTCCAGGTCCTGCTGCAGCCGCGAGAGGCTGCAGAGCATGCCGTGGATCCAGAGCGCACTGAGGCTGAGTCGCTCCTGGATGAACTCGTTGGTGACCAGCGACTCCTCGTGCTGCTTGAACATCAGCTTGACGTAATGGCTGTGGTCGCGGATGCGGAGCATCACGTCGTCCATGAGGGGCTTGAGGCGGGCGTCGGTGACGCGGTGCTCGGGAAGCGCACGCCGCACGCCGAGGAAGAGTTCGGCACCGATCCCCAGCGCCTTGATCGGCGCCTTCATCGGGTTGGCCTTGAGCGCCAGCATCCACTCACCCAGCTGCTTGGAGCCGTAGGCAAAGATGAAGGAGTGCATCACCTCGTTCGCGCCTTCGACGATGATGTTGATGCGGCTGTCGCGCCAGATGCGCTCGACGTGGTTCTCCGTCATGTAGGACTCGCCGCCCATCGTCTCGATGGCGTCATCCACCACGCGGAATCCCATCTCGCTGCAGAAGACCTTGCACATCGCCGTCTCCAGCATGATGTCTTCGTCACGGCGGTCCAAGAAACCCGTGGTCATGTAGAGCATCGACTCCATCGCGTAGAGATATCCCGCGGAGCGCGCGAGCTTCTGCCGAATGAGGTCAAACTCCCCGATGGGCCGATCGAACTGGTACCGGTACTTCGCCCACTTCGCCATCTGGCGGAACGCGGTCTTGGCTCCGCCGACCATGCCGGCACTGAGCGTGCAGCGGCCGAAGTTCAGGCACGTCAGCGCGATCTGCAGCCCTCGACCCTCCTTGTGGAGGAGGTTGGCCTTTGGGACCTTGACGTTGGTGAATCGAATCCGCGCCTGCCACGTGCCGCGGATGCCGCACTTGGATCGATTGCGGCTGAAGATGTCGATTCCCTCCATCTCCGGCGTGCAGATGAGGGCCGTGACGACGTCCCTTTCCTTGCCGGATTTCGGGTCCTTGATGCGCTGCTTGGCCATCACCGTGAACAGGCCGCTGATGGCACCGCTGGTGGCCCACTTCTTCTCGCCATTGATGATGTAGTACTCGCCGCAGTCGCTGAGCCGGCAGCGCGTCTCCTGGCTGCCGGCGTCGCAGCCAACGTTCGGCTCGCTCAGGCAAAAGGCACTGAGCCAGTCCTTCGCCAGGTGTGGCAGGTATCGCTTCTTCTGCTCGTCGTTGCCAAAGAGCATCAGCGCCTTGCAGCCGATCGACTGGTGCGCGCTCACCAACACGGCGGTCGACCCGCACGTCTCGCCGATGCGCCCCAGCACGCGGTTGTACGACGTGATCCCAAAGCCGCCACCGCCGAACTCCGTGGCAATGGTCATGCCAAGGACGCCCAGATCAAAAAGCCGCCGGATCACCCACTCGGGGATGTGCTGCTGCTGGTCGATGAGGATGGCGGGGTGCTCGGTTCGCAGGTAGGCGTCCAGCTTGGCCAGCAGGTCGTCGCAGCGCTTGCTCTCCGCCGCATCAGCGACCGGGTAGGGGAACAGCGACGTCTCCTTGAAGTTTCCCCAGAAGTAGTTCTTCACCGGTCCCATCGTGCCGGGGTCGGGCCCCAACATCTCCTGGGCAGCCTCGATCTGCTTGCGGTCCTTCTCAGAGAGGTTCTTGAGGTTTGCGAGGTTTGTGGACATGGCGGATCGTTGAGGCTAGCGAAAAGAGGGTTCCGGATCGAATCGGTCTGAAATGCACGGCGGGTCGACGGGGCCCTTACCCGCGTTTCAAGAAGGCATCCAGTTTGGCCCTGGCGCCTGGTGAGTGACGCAGTCGGACCAGATGTTCACGCTCGGCTTCGCATCCGATTGAATACCCGCCTTCCAGGCCCCTTCGGACGGCGTCCGCGATGGCGTGTCCGGTCTCCGTTGAAGGCCAACCGACTGGAGATGCGGCATCAAGTGCGGCCCGAGTGGACGACTTCAAGCCGCTCTCCGAGATGGACTTGGGGATAGTTCTGGTTGTCATCCCACGAGCACCCGCGCGCTGAAGCAGCACTCGGGCGGCGTCCACCGCAGAAGAGACATCCTCCACCACGGCCGCAAAAAGGCCACTGGGTGCGTCACGACATCCCCAAGTAGTCCCAGTCGCGGTCGCTTCGAGGGCGATCGCCGGGTCGATTCGTGCCGGAAGGCACTGGGAACCACCCCACCCCGGGCAGATCCCAAGACCGCACTCCGGAAGCCCAATACGCCACTGTTTCGCGTCAGATGGCGACATGATCGCCACAATATCGTCACAATGCATCGCGATTTCCAGTCCGCCGCCGAGCGCAGAAGAGTTGAGAATCGCGACGGTTGGGCACGGGAGCTTGGCGATCCGGCCGAAGGCTGTCGCGCCTCGCACCAGGTAGGCATTGAGGGATGGGTCATCCAGGGCGTCGATTTCTGCAAGATCGGCGCCCGCCACGAAGACTCGTTCGCTGGCGGATCGCAGAATGAAGCCATTCAGATTCCGATCTTCGGCGATAATCTGCAAACTTGCGTCGATCTCCGAGATCAGCCAGTCATCTAGAACGACGACACCTCCACGTGGCTTCTCTGGATTCGGAGACAACCAAAGCGTCGTGAAACCATTGCTATCCGATTCGATTTTCAGCGATTGTGGCGACATCATGATTGAAAGCAGCTCTGGTGTGAAACACTTGACGACAAGATTGTGTTCGATCGTGATCGAAAATCATGGATTGTGACTCGATATTCATCGAAAATCATGGATATTCATCGAATCTCATGGAACGTCAGCGATTCTGATGCGAGGAACACGTCACCCATTCATCCGAGCGCGGACCCGCGTCTGTGCTTCTTCGGTCTGGATCACTTCTGCCGAGAGCGTTGCCCCCCTCAGGACAGCGTCAGAATCCCACGATCCATCAAGCTCATTCAGCCATCTCTTTGTGACCGATAACGCATTCTTCCCACCCGCCATGAGTGCAGCGGCGAGTGCGCTGGCTGCCGAACCAACTTCGGCCTGAGGCGCGAGTCGATCCACGAGGCCCATGGCGAGCGCTTCCGTTCCGGAGATTGTCCCGCCTCGGAGCAGCATCGCGCGGGCGCGACCCGCCCCGATCTTCCGGATGAGCCAGGGTGCCACGACGGCGGGACTCACGCCGAGGTCCACCTCGGGGTAGCCCAGTTTCGCGTCGGCGTGGGAAATCGCGAAATCGCACACGACCGCCAGGCCGCAGCCACCCCCGACCGCGGCGCCCTGGACCGAGGCGATCGTGGGGCAGGGGAGGTTTCGCAACGTCACCGTGGCCTCCGCCAGTTCACGGAGCATTCGCCCCATCGTGGCTGGGTCATCCATCACCCCACGCAGGTCCATGCCGGCACAGAAGGATTTGCCCGCGCCGGCCACGATCACCACACGCGCCGATTGATCCACCCGTACCTGGTCCAGTGCCGCCCGGAAGGCGAGAATCAGGTCCAGGCTCAGTGCGTTGCGCGCGTCGGGTCGATTGAGCGTCAGGGTGACGATGCCGTCGGCGTCGGTTCGTTCCACGGGCATGACGCCACTCTACCGCTCCCACACCCTCGCGATCATGGCGTGACACTCCTCCGTCAACGCCGTCCCCATGCTGGCGTGTGCTGCGGCTCCTGCGGTCGTGGCGTCGGTCGTGCGATCCAGCTCGTTGAGCCACTTCTTGGTGGCTCGCAGCGCTCCCGGTCCCTTGGCGGCGAGCGACTCGACCAGTGCCTGGGTGCGCTCGGGGAGTGCAGCCTCTGGCTCCACCAACTCATGGACCAGGCCGATCGCCTGCGCACGTGCGCCGTCAATCAACTCTCCGCCGAGAGCCAACGTGCGTGCGGCGCCTCCGCCGATGGATCGCGCCAGGATCGGGAGGCTGACCGCGGGCGAAATCCCGATGCGGTGAACGGGATAGCCGAAGCGGGCGCTCGTCGTGGCGATCACGATGTCGCACGAGGCGACCAGCGCACAACCGCCCGCCAACGCAGGCCCTTGCACGCTGGCCACCACGACCGCCGGCATCGACCGCACCCGCTGGCTCAGCTCGCTCAATCGTTCAACCAGTCGGGCGGCGAGCCGAGGGTCCGCCGCACACGCTCCCAAGTCAAAGCCGGCGCAGAATGCTCGCCCCTCGGCCCGGAGCAGCACGACGTGCGCACTCGTGGAGGCGTTGGCCACCGCGTCCAGCGCCTCGTCGAAGGCCTCGAAGAACTGGAGTCCCATCGCGTTGCGCGACGCCGGCCGCGCAAGCGTGATGGTCACGACGGCGGTCCCCAGCCCGTCCACTCGGAGGCTTGGTGTGTCGTCGACGGCCGCATCGCTCATGCGTGCATTCTGCCATGGCGGCGACGGTGCCGCGTGGTGGTCGCCAACCACCATCGATAGACTGCGCCGCATGACGCCTGATGGCCCCGAGCGCGAGCACTCGGCACACGGCGAAGGGGACACGCTGCATGACCGCCCAGCGGGGGACCTGCCGGGCTCCGTGCTGGAGATCGACAACCCCTCGATCCCGACCGAAGAGGATCGCCGTGCAACGCAGCTCATCCAGCACACCATCGATGCCGCCGAGCTGGCCGATGCGGTGGAGGCACAGGAGCCGGCGGACGCCGCCGACACGCTCGAACTCCTCACGCCGGGCGAGGCCACGGAAGTGGTCGCCGAGATGGAGGCCGACGCCGCGGCGGATGCGTTGGTGCACATGGAGGCACCGCTGGCGCTGAGCATCCTGGAAGACCTCATCGAAGACTCCCCGGAGATGGCGCGGCGGCTGCTGGAAGAGATGGCGCCGGATGACGCCACCGACCTCCTGCAGCAGCTTCCCGCGCGCGACCGCGACCGGCTCCTGGCGTCGATGAGCGCGTCAGGTGCGCGACGGTTGCGCGAGCTCATGAGCTATCCGCCGGAGACGGCGGGCGGCCTCATGACGACGGCGTACCAGGCGCTCCGGGACCACATGACGGTCCTGGAGGCCACGGAGTGGATCCGTGGGCACGAGGTGGCGGACGGGCAGGAATCCATGTGGGTGGTAGATCGCAAGGGGAAGCTGGTCGGCAACGTTTCGCTTCGGCGCATCCTCTTGGCTCGCAACAGCGATCGGGTGGGCGACATCTGCACCAAGGAGCTGGACGCCGTCCCGCCTGACATGGACCGTGAGGAAGTGGCCCACCAGTTCGAGAAGTATGACTTTCTTTCGTTGCCTGTCGTCGATGCCGAGCACCGCCTTCTCGGCGTCGTGACGGTCGATGACGTGATCGACATCATTCGTGCCGAGGGGACCGAGGACGCACAGCGCATGGTGGGCGCCGGCAGCGACGAGGCCGTGTGGTCGACGCTGGTCGAAAAGCTGCGCGGCCGCTTCCCCTGGCTGATCGTGAACCTGTTCACCAGTTCCGTCGCCGCGCTGGTTGTCCTCACGTTTGACGACCTCATTGGCGAGCTTGCGGTCTTGGCCGTCCTCATGGGAATGATCGCGAACCAGTCCGGCAACGCGGGGCAGCAATCGCTGGCCGTGACGCTTCGCGCGCTGGTGCTGGGCCACGTGCGTCCCAAGCGAGCGCTCTCCCACATCGGTCGAGAGATGCTGGTGGGGTCGATCAACGGCGCCCTCTGCGGCGTGCTGGTCGGCACCACCGTGGCGATCGTGCAGCTGGCGGGAGGCGGCCAATGGCACCTCGGCCTTGTCGTCGCCGTGAGCATGACGATCACCCTTGCGGTTGGCTGCCTCTGGGGAGCCAGTCTCCCGATCCTGATGGATCGATTCGGGTTCGACCCCGCGACGGCCAGCACGATCTTCCTCACGATGGTGACGGACAGCCTGAGTTTTTTCGTCTTCTTGGGGTTGGCCAGCCTGCTCTCGGGGTGGCTCTTGCACGCCACCACCTAGTCGACCCACGAAGTGGTGTTATTGGCCACTTCTGGCCGGTGCGCCGTGTGGGTTCGCTCCGCGTGTATCTCCACAGCCACTCGGGCCTCCATTGGCGTGCACCATGCCACGTCGCAAACCGCTATCCCATGAGGCGCTCGGCCTGACGTGGCGCACAGGCGTGACGTCACCCACTCGGCGCACCTGTTGGATCGAGGGACGTTGTCGCCCCACACACCACGGCGCGCCGACCGCACTCCCCAGCGGCGTCGTCATCCTGATCGAAGAATCCTCCGGGATCGCGTGCGCCACGCGCACGCTCGGTGGAGACGGCCGATTCCGTTTCGAGGTACCAACCGGAACCTACCGAATCATTCTCGATGCACCCCATGTCAACGGATGCGGCGATTCCACGACCGCATTCCACTGCTGACCACTTCCTCGGCGGCGTCGCGACGGACGGGACCCGTCAGACTCTCCGCCTTGGTCATCGGAGGCCGACTGCCGTGGGGGCGGTCGGCCTCCACTCTTTCATGGGTTCCCCGCTACTTCGGAGGCTGGGGTGGGTTGTCCCAGGAATCGGGCAGCAAGCGGATCCCAAGCTTCGACGCCGCCTGCACCGCCAATGGCAGCAAGAGCGCGCTGCCTGGGATGAATGCGAAGAACGCACCGAGCCCGGCCATCCGGAAAAGGTCCATCATCTGCGCGTTGGCCTGGGCGATCTCCGGGCTGGTGGCGTTGCCCGAAGCCGCGCGCCCGTAGATCTCCACCATTGCCCGGGTCTGCGCACCTTCCGCCGCCAGCAAGTCTCGCAGCCTGGAAAAGCCGGCCACCAGTTCCGCCCGGGGGTTTCGCAGGATGACGGGGAGCGCGTCGCCGTAGTTGCGCGACGGGTCAAGCGGCGTGGGACTCGGGCCAAACATCAGGAGAGCGTATTCGGAAGGTGGTTGCCGCAGTGGCCCACCACGATCTTCCGCTCCTCCTCGTCGCGCAGCCAGTGGATGCTGAGGCAGGTGTTGGCGTCCCGCGCGCCAAAGGTGTAGTGGTACCCCATGATCCGCAGCCTCCCACGCCAGTGCACCTGGTAGTGGCGACGGTGTCGAGTCTCCGCCGTCTTGGAGATGCCCTTCTCCTCGTACCCGTGGTCGCGCATCGCCTCGTTGAAGGGTCGATTCAGCAGGTTGCCCACCCAACTCCGGGCCACCCGGTCCAGCACGCCGAAGAAGTCGTACACGTCGTCGGGCCGGAGGAATGGCGAGTCCTCTGCCGAATCGCGCGCCGCCTTCGTGATCACGACGGGGCTGGGATTTGAGTCGTCGCTGAAGTAGTCGCGGATGGCTGCGTCGAGCGCATCAGCCACCGTGCGGAATCGGTGGGCGGACCTGGCGTCTCGGTCGCGGCGCGTGCGACGCCGCTGTCGACGGGCCGTCAGCTCTTCGCCGAGCCCCGCGGACCCTTCGACGAAGCGTGCCCCAAAGAGCTCGACCTCCTCATGCGCACGCTCGACGTCCTCGGCCGTGGCGCGCTCGTCCAGGCGCATGAATCGCTTGATGCGGATCTTCAATGCCGTGCGGTTCACCAGGTCGCGGAGCACCTCGTGGGTCGACTTCTGCACGGGGCAGAAGCCGGCACGGCCGCCTCGACACGGACGCGCCGCATGCATCGCCGCATTCTGGAACGTCGCCAGCCGGTGCACGAGGTAGTCCAGGTTCTTGATGACCTTTGGCCGGCACTCGCAGACGTCGATCGCCCGAGCCTCGATGAACGAAGCGATCTGGTCGCAGGCCACGGCCATCCCTCGATACGACTCCTGTGCCAGCTCGACCGAATCGTCGTCCGCGCCGCGGATCGCATCCGCAAGGGGCCACGGCTCGATGCGCGCCTCGCGGATCGCATCGTCGATGTCGCGCGCCTGTCGCAGCACAGGCGAGCCGTCGAATGAGCCTGCGCGCCGCGCCAGTTCCAGTCGCAGGCCACCGGCTATCAAGCGGGCGTTGGACTGCACCGCACGGAGTCGGTCAATGATGTCTTCCAGGAACTCTTGCGCTGCGGCGAGGCCCGTTGCTCCTTGCGCCAGTTCACGGGTATTCGTGTGGCTCGGTTGGGTCGCCGTGGGAGCGGATGTCGCCGCGCCGCCACCAAAGCGCGAGAGCAATTGGGCGACTGACGCGGGGTCAGGCTGGTGAAGCGCGGCCGCCATCGGCGTGGGAGCCGAGGGAGCCGTGGGGACCTCGGACGGCACCGGGCCCGGCGTTGGCGCGGGAGCGGCAAGGTCGATCGCCTCATCCAAGTCGATCACGTCGTCGTTGGCATCGTCGGCATCGTCGGCATCGGCATCGAGAGCAGCATCGAGCGCCGTGACAAGTGACGCGACCTCCACCACCGTTCGTGGGAGCGACTCGCCGCGCAAGGCGTCGTTCGCCCGCGAATCCAAGAGCGCATTGGCCTCGCGAATGAGCGAGCGATTCTGGTCGACCCACGCAGCGAGGCTGGAGAGCAGCCGCACCACCGGCGCCATGCCGTCGGTGGAGTCGGGACCCGGGGTGGGTGGTGAATCACTCACTTCGTCAGGCACTATAGGGAGTGTGTCCCAGAATCCGATCCGCCAGTTTCGAGGATTCCTGCCCACAGCACTATGCTTGCCCCATGCGGCAACGTCGAATGCCGTCCCGTGTTGGTGTTATCGCCTCCCTTGGCACGGCGAGCCTTTTGGCTAGCAGGGCTCTCGGTGCGCTTGGGGTGCCTGAAGTCCAAGCGGGATACGGGGATTCCGGGAGTTACGCGGGAGTCGCAATGTTGAGCGGAACGGAACTCCCCCAGTTCGCCGTCTCCGACATGAAGACATCGCTCGGGGATTGGAGTTTCAAGCCGGTGTACCGACTTGCGAGTGGGACCGGGCCTGAGGGCGATGTCAGCGTGGTCGGGATACTCGCGACCCTCGACAGTCCGTGGGTGGGGATGAACATCGTGGCGGTCTACTACAGCAGAGACGCAGAAGCGACCGGTGGGTGGAGTGCGCGCGCATGGTGTGGAAGCTCGCCTTGGGGGGCGGTCGCTTCAATCAAGGCCATGTACGGCATTCCAGACAGCCTTGACGTACTTTGGGATGTTCAGCCGGAGCCCGGGGCTGTTCCGGCACCGGGTGCGCCGTATACACGCGGATTTCACGCCACAGACCCGATCGCATCGGCGATCAATGCGCTCGAGTGTGGGCACCGAGGTGAGGTGCTTGAGGCACTGGTGGCAGGCGGGCATGCGGCTGCCCAGGTCCCGGTCGAGCGGGAATCTGATGCGGCTCTGCACGCTTGGCTTCTGAATCGTGCAAGTTACTTTGAGGCCGCCATCGGGAAGCACTTCGTCGCCGCGGAGCTGGATGCCGTGGCCGCCGGTGCGATCACACCGCTGCAGACCGGAGACTGTCTCCCGCGTACGGAATACGGAGAATGGGTTCCATCCGGGACGCCATGCCAATGTGAAACCGATGGCCCATGGTCCAGTGTCTGCGGAACCTTCACGGCCAACGCGGAAGGTGTCGTGGAACTCCTGATCCCATTTCCACCTCCAGCCGGGACGACCATTCGTGTCTCAGGCGGTGTCGGCGCATCGATCAGTATCTGCGTGTGCCTGTGGACGCGGACCTGCTCGGGTTACGGGCAGCGCTATGTTTTCGAATACGGCAATGATTGCCAGAGCGTCTCCCATATCGAACTGAGGGGAAACATGACATTCACGGCATACGGTCACCAGCTCGCCTCGAGTGAGGGACAGTGTGCGCTGGCGCCCCGACCCGCGCATATCCCCGCCGCAACGAAGGAGTGCGGGTTGACGATTCCGACAGCCAGCGCGCCCTGAGCAGCCCGGCTATGCATACGCCCGCACGCTCTCGCAGGTGCAGACCAGGTTTCGGTCGCCGAATGGATTGTCCACACGGCCCACCGCGGGCCAGAACTTGAAATCCTTGAGCCATGCGGCGGGGTAGGCCGCCTGTTCCCGCGAGTAGGGTCGATCCCAGGCGCTGCCGCACACGACTGCCGCCGTGTGCGGCGCGTTCTTGAGCGGGTTGTTCTCTCGGGGCATGGAGCCGTCCTCAATCGCGCGAATCTCCCCGCGGATGGAAATGAGCGCGTCGCAGAGTCGATCCAGCTCGGGCTGGCTCTCGCTCTCGGTGGGCTCGATCATCAGCATCCCAGGCTCCGGCCACGACATCGTCGGCGCGTGGACGCCGTAGTCCATGAGTCGCTTGGCGATGTCGTCCACCTTGATGCCCGCGGCCTTCTCAAAGCCGTTGCAGTCGATGATGAACTCATGCGCGCAGCGGCCGTGCGCATTGACATACTTGACGGGGAAGTGGCCCTTGAGCCGACACGCCATGTAGTTGGCGTTGAGGATGGCGACTTCGGTGGCGCGAGTGAGCCCGGCGCCACCCATCATCGAGATGTACATCCAGGAGATCGGGAGGATGCTGGCGCTGCCGTAGGGCGCCGCGCTCACGGGGCCGATCGCAAATCGACCTGCGTTCGCCGGACGCACCACGGGGTGCCCGGGAAGGAAGTCAGCCAAGTGCGTGGCCACGCCAATGGGGCCGACGCCTGGTCCGCCTCCGCCGTGCGGAATGCAGAAGGTCGTGTGGAGG
>SXOD01000010.1 GCA_005776885.1 Planctomycetia bacterium | reverse complement strand
TCGGCCAACGTGCCCTGCGGGCAGAACTCCAGCTCAAGCTCGCCACTCATGAACTGGCGCTCGAACTCCGCGTTTTCCCCCACATAGCTGGAAACCATCTTCCGGATCTGGCGCGTCTGAAGCAGGAGGCCCAGCCCCCAGTCATCCACGCCAGCGTTGTTGCTCACCGCCGTGAGTCCCCTGGCACCGGTGTCGCGCAAGGCGAGGATCAGCTGTTCCGGAATGCCGCACAGCCCAAATCCGCCGACGGCGACCGTCATGCCGTCCTGGACGATGCCTCGGAGGGCGTCTGCGGGGGACTGGTAGACCTTGTTGATCATGGGAGGGGAACGATACGACGGCATCGCCTGCTCGACTAGCGTTTGGGCGTGCGGCTGTTGCTCGTCCTCGTCTTCCTCTGCACGATTCCGGATGCCGTCGTGGTTCCGGGACTGAAGGAGCTGGTCATCGACCGGTACGGAGCCTCGCCGATCGCCGCGCAGCTCTTCCTGGCGCTCAACCTCATCGGATTGCTGGCCGCCGCCCCGGTGGCGGCACGGCTGCGGAGATCGTGGTCGCCCGCCAAGGTCCTGATCGTCGGAGCGGCAACCGACGCGATCCTGCTCGCCCTGATGGCGGCACCGGTGGGGCTCTCCTGGACCTTGACCCTCCGCGCCCTGGAAGGGCTCCCCGATGCGCTGGTGTTCGGCGAACTCTTCGCACTCGTCGGGGCGGCCAGTGACCCAAGGGTTCGGGTCCGGCGATACGGCGTGGCCTCCACCACGCTCATGCTGAGCATCGGGCTGGGCATCGTGGCTGGCGGCTTGGCGGTGCGTGCGTCGGGGCTGTCCGCGGTGTACGCCATCGGAGTCCTCTCCAACGTGTCGATCATCGCGCTGGGAGCTGCGCTGCGGGCATCGATCCCCTCACGCGATGTTCCGGATCTCCCGCGGGACTCCGTCCCAAGCCTTTCGCGCGCCGACGCACGACCGCTCTGGCCCGGGCTCACCATGGCGTTTGCCGATCGCGCGACTGGCGGTGCGATGACGAGCGTCATGCCGCTCTTTCTCTCAAGGCTCCTTGCGGCCGACGCGGGCGAACGCGGCTGGCTGGTAGGGCTCCCCGTGGTGATCATGGCGATCGGAGCTGGAATCTCGGCGATGATCGCCTCCCGCTGCGGTGTTCGACGGACTCGCCACGCCGGGGCAATCTTCTACGCACTGGGACTGGTGGCCGTCGCGACCTGTCCGCCGGAACGGCAGTTCCTGGTCCCGCTCTTGGTGGTCATCGGTTGTGCCGGCAGCGCGTTGCTCCCCACCTCGCTCGCGATCGCCGCGCGCTCACGCCGAGGGTGCGAGGCACTCGCCGCCTTTGCAGCCGCCGGTGGGTTCGGGCAGGCCTGCGGCCTGCTGGTCCCACTCCTCCTGTTTGCGGGACTGGAGCCGGGCCTTGATGGATACCGCGGCCTGCTCGCCGGTTTCGGCGTCTTTCACCTGGCCACCACCGTGGCCGTGGCGGGGCCGTGGTTCCTCGCTCGATTCGCGACACGCCCTAGTTGAGCGACGACGCCAGGTCGCGGCCGCCATCACGCAATGTGAGGGACACCCGGAGCTTGGCCAGCGCCTGCTTCTGGATCTGCCGCACCCGCTCCTTGGTGAGGTTGAGTCGGCGTCCAACTTCTTCAAGTGTGGGCGAGCCATCATTGAAGTGCGCCGTGAACCCGAAGCGATTCTCGACGACCAGCTGTTCGACGCCAGAGAGCCCGGCCGTGTTTCGCTCGAGCAGTTCCCGCAGCTCGGGGTTCGAGTCAGGTCGACGCGATTCGCTGGATGGGTCGGCCGCCTCGCCAAACTCCAGGTCGGGATCGAACGCGACGGGGAAGCGCTGGCGATGCTTGGTGCTCTTGATGCCGGCCCGGCTGAACGCCTTCAGGATCGCGCGGCACGCATAGGTGCTGAACTTGAAGCCGCGGCCGCAATCGAACTTGTCGACGCTCCGCATCAGCGCCATGTTGCCCTCGCCGATGAGGTCAGCGAACTCCATGTCGTCGGCACGAACGCGGCGGGCCATCGCCAGCACCAACGCGACGTTGGCCTCGGAGAGATGGCGCCGGGCCGACTCGGCGCGGCGGAGCCACAGGATGGTGCCCCTGAGCTGCGTCTCCGATGGGGAGCCTCCGCGGAGCAGCCGGCGAGTCCGTTCGATCCGGTACAGCGAGTAATTCAACTGCAGGAAGAGTGTGCGTTCCTCCGCCGCCGTGAGTGGGGTCGTGTGGCGCAGGCGCGCATCTCGACTGGTGTGTGCGCTGAGGTCCTCCACCAATGGCCGGTACCAAGCCACGTCAGGTGCTGCGATCGCCGGCGCAGCGTCAAAGATGCGACGCTCCGCGCCGCGCTTGCGAAACTCGGGGCTGTCGATGAAGGACACTCCCTCGGAGAGCACTTCTCGCGCGGCCTGCCGGTCACTCTGGCTGATGCCGTTCCTGGTTGCAGCTGACGAGGGACGGCTGCCGCGAGGGCGACGAACCGGGACGCGCGCAGGCGCTGGCATCAATCCGCTGACAATTGGGTCAAACATTGATGTTTCTTCTCGAGGGCGGGCGAGAGTCGATCGAAAACCTGCCTGTGGCAGGATCCACAGGTAAATACGTGTGTGAACGACGGACTTGTTCGCCTCTACACCGGGAATTGAGACAGAATGTCAGCAAGAACTCATTGAGAAGCACAGATTGCTTCACACAGTCCGATAACGGATCTCACGGAAGCATGCGGCATCCACCCGAGGGTCCCCGGGGACAAACCACCTCAGCGTCAACTCACTCGCGGGTGCCGGAGGACAGGTCGTAGACCCAGCCCTCGATGAGCCGCGGCCACTCCACCAGTTCACCCGGCGCGAAGAAAAGCGCCAGTTCCTTGGCGGCTGCCTCTGGGCTGTCAGAGCCGTGAATCAGGTTGAAGGCGTTGGACACCCCGAAGTCACCCCGAATCGTTCCAGGGGCGGCCTTGGAGCCAAACGTTGCCCCCATCAGGTTGCGGGCGATCGCGATCGCGCCGACTCCCTGCACGGCCAGCACGACGACAGGGCTGGAGGTCATGAACCGCAGGAGGCCGTCATAGAACGGCTTCCCCGCATGGGGTGCGTAATGCTTCTCGGCGGTGGCGCGAGGAATCTGCGTCAACTTCATGCCGACGACCTGGAGGCCCTTCTCCTCGAATCGAGTCAGGATGCGGCCGACGAGCCCGCGTTGAACGGCGTCGGGCTTGAGGATGATGAGCGTGGTCTCCATGGGGGCGGAAAGGCTAGCAGGAAACCGTCTGGTGTGAGCCGCCGCCAGAAGGCCCTTGTTCGCACGATGCACCGAAAACCCCGTATAAGTCGGGGGTCGCCTTCATTCGGGATGGATCCCGACGCGCGGCATGGATGCAGCCATGGGTACAGTCGCCAGTTCGCTCCAGCTTGGTTCCATTCGCGTCGCTCCAGGCGCGCAGCGGGACGCTGTTCCCCAATCGTCCCCGACCATGACCCCAAGCGACGCCAAACCCGCCACGTCCTCCCCCGCCGAATCGTCAACCGGTGCGAAACCGACCACGCGCCGCGTCGGTGCGAAGCGCGATCCAGACGCCCCCGATTCCGCCAAGGGGGCCTCGAGGAAGGGCGCCGCCGGAACGCGCGCGACGGCCGAGGAGATGGCAAGCCGGCAGCGGGACATCTCGGTCAGCGAGTTCTTCGCGAAGAACCGGCACTTGCTCGGTTTTGACAATCCACGCAAGGCGTTGCTCACCTGCGTCAAGGAAGCCGTCGACAATGCGTTGGATGCCTGCGAGGAGGCCGGCATCCTCCCGGATGTCTCCGTGGTCATCGAGGACCTGCAGCCCGACCGGCCGGCGAGTGCCAAGAGTTCGCGCTACCGCGTGACGGTGATCGACAACGGTCCTGGCATCGTGCGGAAGCAGGTCGAGAACATCTTCGGGCGGTTGCTGTACGGGTCCAAGTTCCATCGCTTGAAGATGAGCCGCGGACAGCAGGGCATCGGCATCTCGGCCGCCGGGATGTACGGCCTCATCACCACCGGGAAGCCGATGGTGATTCACACGCGGCCGAGCGTCAAGGCGGCGGCGCACCACATCGAGCTGGCGATGAACACCAAGACCAACCGTGCCGAAGTCACGGTGGACGTCGAGACGGCTGACTTCCCGCCGCAGCGGCTGCGCGAGCTCACTCCCGGCACTCGGGCGATCGAGGCCTTCCTCTCCGCGGACATCTATCGCACGGGGACGAGCGTGTCGATCGAGATGGAGGGTCGATACCAGCGCGGGCGCGGGTCGGTGGACGAGTTCCTGGAGCTCACCGCCATCGCGAATCCGCACGCTCGGATCTGCTGGGTGCCGCCGTCACGGGTGGCGGTGGATGATGAGGCCCTGCTGCCGGTCGCCGCGCCCAACGCCGGGACCGGTGGAGCAGGCGCCGTGGAGACCACCGAGGTGGGTGGCGTGACCGTCTTTCCCAGCGGCGTCGCGGAGCTGCCCGCCGAGCCGAGGGAGATCCAGCCTCATCCCAAGGGGATCGAACTGGGCACCCTCCTGCAGATGGTGAAGGACTACGCGGTCACGGAGAAGGGAGGCACGGTGTACCAGTTCCTCCAGGACCGGTTCTGCCGGGTTTCGGCATCGACGGCCGCCACGATGTGCCAGGCGGCGGGGGTCACCAGCCGAACGAGGGCGCGCGACGTCGAGGCCCCGGACGTGGACCGGCTCTTCAAGTCGTTCGAGGAGATCCGACTGGCGCCGCCTCCCACCGATTGCCTCGTTCCCATTGGGGTCCGGCAGCTCCTCGCCGGCATGCTCAAGGGAGTGCGCGCCGAGTTCTACGCGGCGAGCTCCCGGGAGCCTTCGATCTACCGAGGCCGACCTTTCCAGATCGAGGCAGCGATCGCCTTTGGCGGCGAGTTGCCGGCCGATGACTCCGCCCGGGTGATTCGGTTCGCCAACCGGGTGCCTCTCCTCTTCCAACAGTCGGCGTGCAGCAGCTTCAAGGCCGTGGCGGAGACGAGCTGGAAGAACTACGGCCTGCAGCAACCACGCGGCGGCGGCCCGGTCGGACCCCTGGTCGTCATGATCCACATGGCCAGCGTCTGGGTCCCCTTTACCAGCGAGAGCAAGGAGGCGATCGCGGACTATGACGAGATCCGCAAGGAGATGCGCCTCGCGCTCATGGAGTGCGGGCGCAAGCTTGGCACCTACCTCAAGCGTCGCCACCGCATGCGCCGCGAGGGCGAGCGCCGCGACGTCTTCGAGCGATACATCGGGGAGATCTCCCGGAGCCTCCACGGACTGGTGGGCGCCGATCCCAGGAAGGTCTACGACGCGCTCCTCAAGCAGGCGCGGTCACGCACCGCCATCGCCGACGACGTCCTGGACGAGGACGGCCGGGTGATGCGTCAGGAACAGGAAGTGTTGGAGGACGTGCTCGTGGTCGACCGCTCGGTCCCGGCCGGCGCCAGCGTCCCCAAGGGCACACGCAAGGGATGTCCGCCGGAAGACCTCGCGGGCGGACTCTTTGACGGGGCCGGCAAGTGAACGCGCCCGTTCACCATGAAGCACGCGCCGGGCAAGGGAATCGGAAGGAACTCACCTGATGGCCACGAAGAAGCCAGCGGCCGGATCATCGTCGCGCGGCTCCAAGAAGGAGCGCGACGTCCGCACCCTCAATCGCATCGTGGAGGTGGCCGATGGCGTGGCGGCCAAGTCGCTCGGAGGCGTGGAGCCCACGCTCCAGGTTCCCTCCCGCACCCGAACCAACACCATCTGGAACAAGAAGAAGGGGATCCTCCAGATGGGAGACGGCTGCCAGGAGCGGCAGCTCTTCAATCTCAGCCAAGCCAAGGGATTCATGCAGTCCCTCCTCCACGCCGAATCGATCAAGTCGCTGATCGAAGCCGAGAAGACGCTCTCACTCCGTGGAATGTTCTACAAGGGGCTCCATACCGTGGCCGGCACCAAGGAGAAGACCTTTGCCGACCAGGGCGAGTCGGACGGCATCCTGGAGGACCTCGAGGTGTCGCTCTCGGCGCTTCGCGAGGAGCTGCACATCTTTGCCAAGAAGGCCGGGACGATCGTCGGGAACATCACGCTGGTCGATTCCGGAGACGAGATCGACTGCCGTCACATGGGCTCAGGCGGCTACGCGATTCCGTCGATCGTCGAGCCCGACGTCATCCAGTTCAAGAAGTGCGAGGCCAAGTTCATCCTCCACGTCGAGAAGAACACGGTCTGGAGCCGCTTCAACGAGGATCGATTCTGGGAGAAGCACAACTGCATCCTGACGGAGGGAGGCGGCCAGCCTCCCCGCGGCGTGCGCCGCCTGCTCCGCCGGCTCCATGAGGAGCTCAAGCTTCCCGTGTACTGCCTCCTGGATTGCGACCCCTGGGGGCATTACATCTACTCCGTCCTCAAGCAGGGATCGATCTCGCTCGCGTTCGAGAGTGAGCGCCTGGCCATCCCCGACGCCAAGTTCATTGGCATCCGGGCCCGCGACTACATCGACTGTGAACTCTCGGACGACGTGCAGATCGCGCTGACCGACACGGACATCAAGCGCGCCCGGGAGATCGCGGACTACCCGTGGTTTGCCGACCACAAGGGGTGGCAACGCGAGATCGCGACACTCCTCAAGAACGGCTTCAAGATGGAAGTGGAGTCGCTGATCACGAAGGACATCTCCTACGTGACCGAGACGTACGTCCCGGAGCGGCTCAAGAAGAAGGACTGGCTGGAATAGCGGGGTTCGTGGGCAGCGACATCACGAAGTCGCATCCCACGCCGGGCGTGGTGTGCAGGTCCAGCGTGCCTCCATGCTCCGCGGCGATGCGCCGTGCCGTGGGGAGCCCCAGCCCGGAACCGGACTTCTTCGACGTGACGTAGGGTCGAAAGACGGCAGACGCCTGGTCGGCTTCGATCCCTGGGCCCGTATCGATCACGTGGATGCGGACCATCCCATCCATTGGACCCTCAAGCTTGACGATCAGCTCGCTCGCGCGATCGGGGCGCGGCGTTGCTTCGGGTGACTCGTTCCCCATGGCCTGCAGCGCGTTGACCAAGAGGTTCAGGAGGGCCTGCTTGATGAGCCGGGCATCGATCGGCACCACGACCGGCGAGGCGGGGAGGTCGACGCGAAGTCGGACGCCGGCGCGGTCGCATTGGGGGTGGACGAAATCGGCCAGCTCGTCGATGGCCTCGCGAAGATCGACAGGCGCCGGGTCCAAGACCATTCGACCGGCGTAGCGGAGGAAGTCCTCGAGGATGTCCTTGAGGCGGTTGGCCTCGCGCGTGAGGGTGTCCACCCGCCGAACGATGGACCCGGCCTGTTCGTCGGGAAGGTCCAAGTCCAGGATGTCTTCGCGAAGGATCTGGGCGTTGAGCACCAGCGTGGACAGCGGGTTCTTGATCTCGTGGGCCAGACCGGTGCCGAGGGCACTGAGGTCGGCGGTGCCGTCGGGTCGATCGTCGCTGGCCACGCGAGGTCAGCCGTGGGCCGGTGCGGTCGTGCGCACCAAGCTCCGCGCAGCGGTCGCTGCCCAGCCCTTCGCGCCGCGATCCGCCGAATAGACGATCCGTTCGCCGTCCTTGAAGGTCCGGAAGCCGGCGTCTTGTTCGATCACGCTGAAGTGGACAAAGATGTCCTGCCCTTCAGGTCCGACGATGAATCCAAACCCCTTGCGCGCGTCGAACCACTTGACGGTGCCTTCCATGCCTTCGATGCGCGTCTGATCCGACATTCGTGTGTCTCCGACAGGGTGCGTGCCTCGTGCGCAGGGAAATGGCTCCCAACCCACGACCCCCAGGAAGGGGTACCCGTATTGTGGTCCAAGTTCGGGAAGTATGCAAGGCGGGCACCAAAATCAGTTACCGGAAGTTGACTTTGTGTTGTTGGCGGCTCAGGGTGACATGAAAAAGGGGGCGGCCGGAGCCGCCCCCTTGAAGGGTCAGAGTCAGGAAGGACTCGCTCAGTCGCGGGGGCCCCGGTCGCCACGGCCACCCCGGTCGCCACGGCCACCCCGGTCGCCGCGGTCCCGGCGTCCGCCGCCACCGCCGCCGCCACCGCCACCGCCGTATCCGCCGCCTTCGCCAGCGCCAGCGCCGACGGCCTCGGCCTCCATCCCCTCGGGGACGGGGAGCATGGCCTTGCGGCTCAGCTTGATGCGGCCGGTGTCATCGACGTTGATGACCTTGACCTTGACGGTGTCGCCAACCTTGACCACGTCGTCAACCTTCTTGACGAAGCCATAGGCCAGCTCGGAGACGTGGCACATGCCGTCGGTGCCGGGGGCCAGCTCCACGAAGCAGCCGAACTCGCGAATCGAGACCACCTTGCCGTCGTAGACGGAGCCCACCTTGATCTCGGCGCCGAGGGCCTCGACCTCCGCGCGCGCCTGGCTGGCCGCAGCAGCGTCGCAGCAGGCGATGAAAACGGTGCCGTCTTCCTCGACGTCGATCTTCGCGCCCGTGCGCTCCTGGATGCCTCGGATGGTCTTGCCACCGGGGCCGATGAGCTTGCCGATTTTCTCCGGGTCGATCTTGACCTTGGTGATGCGCGGCGCGTGCGCGGCGATGTCGGCGCGCGGCGTCGGGAGGCACTTCTCGAGTTCGCCGATGATCCAGAGGCGGCCAACCTTCGCCTGCTCGAAGATCGAGGCGATCTCGTCGATGCCCAGGCCGCGGGCCTTGAGGTCCAGCTGGATGCCGGTGATGCCATCGCGCGTGCCGCAGACCTTGAAGTCCATCTCGCCGAAGAAATCTTCCTCGCCGATGATGTCGGTCACGTGCGTGACGCGGCCGTCAGTGCTGGTGAAGCGGCCGACGGAGATGCCGGCGCACGTGGCCTTGATGGGGACGCCCGCGTCCATGAGCGCCAGGCATCCGCCGCAGACCGAGGCCATGCTGGAGGAGCCGTTGGACTCGGTGATGTCCGAGACCAGGCGGATGGTGTAGGGGAAGTCCTCCGCGTTGGGGAGGATCGCCAGGAGCGATCGCTCGGCGAGCGCGCCGTGGCCGATCTCGCGGCGGCCGGGGCTGGCGATTCGGCCAGCCTCGCCCGTGCAGAAGGGGGGGAAGTTGTAATGGAGGTAGAACTTCTTGGCGTACTCGGGGAGCAGGCCGTCGACGATCTGCTCGTCCTTGATGGTGCCCAGGGTGCAGGAGACCAGGGACTGGGTCTCGCCACGCTGGAAGAACGCGGAGCCGTGGGTGCGCGGGAAGAGCGAGACGCTCATGTCAAGCGCGCGGATCTCGTTGAGGCCGCGGCCATCGGCGCGAATGCCCTTCTCGGCGACGAGGTAGTGGGTGACCTTTTTCTCCAGGATGCGAAGGGCTTCCTTGGCCTCGGCCGCCTTCTTGCTGGCCACCATGTGGTCGCTGTAGGAGAGGCCGGCGGGCACGGAGAAGGCCGACTCCAGGCACCACTTCTTGATGGAGTCCACTTCGCTGTTTCGGTCGTGCTTGCCCTTGATCTGGCGCGCAGCCACGAGCTTGTCGTAGGCGAGCGACTTGACCTTGGACATGACCTCGTCGCTGGGGATGGTGACATCACCCAGGCGAATGGCAGGCGCGCCCGACTTGGCGCGCAGTTCCGCCATCATCTCGAGGAGTGGCTTGATGCCGGTCTCGCAGCCGAAGCGAATGGCCTCGACCATGGTGGCTTCGTCGACCTCGGCGGCGCCGACCTCGATCATGTTGATCCCGTCCTTGTGGCCCGAGAGGACCAGGTCCAGGTCGCTGAACTCCATCTGCGCCTGGGTGGGGAACAGCACGAACGTCGGGCCCGACTCCGTCACGATGCGGCCCACGCGCACGGTGGCGACGGGTCCCTCGTACGGGGCATCGGTGAGGTTGAGCGCGGCGGAAACGCCGTTGCAGGCGATCACGTCCGAGTCATTCTGGACATCGTGGCTCATGACCAGCCCCTGGAGCTGGATCTCGTCGATGAAGCCATTGGGGAAGAGCGGGCGGATCGGTCGATCCATCATCCGCATGGTGAGGATTTCCTTCTCGCTCGGCGGCCCCTCGCGCTTCTTGAAGCCGCCGGGGAACTTGCCGCCGGCCGGGGTCTTCTCGCGATAGTCGCAGGTGAGGGGGAAGAAGTCGATGCCGGCGCGGGGGTTGGCGCGCACGGCGGTGCAGAGGATGTAGGTGTCGGCGAACGAGATCATCACGGCGCCGCTTGCGAGCTTGGCAACCTTGCCAGTCTCCATGCGAAGGGTGCGGCCGGCGATCTCGCGCTCAACGATGGCGTGGATCTTGTTTGACATATTCAGAACGGGCTCCGGTTCGGAGTGAGTGGAAGGCGCCCTGGATGAGGACGGCAGGATTGCAAGTGGCCAACGAGAACAGACCCGTGGCGGCGTGCAGCCGGCCGAACATCCGCCAATCATCCGCCAATCATCCGCCAAGTTCGCTTGGCGGGGCGGGGGCGCCGCTGGCTTACTTGCGCAAGCCGAGCTTGTGAATGAGCTTGGTGTAGTCCTCGCGGCGGGTCGCGGCGAGGTACTTGAGCAGGCGGTTGCGCCTGCCGACGAGGAGCAAGAGCCCCCGGCGGCCAGCGTGGTCCTTGCGATGCTGCTTGAAGTGGTCGGTGAGGGCGTTGACGCGCTCCGTGAGGATCGCGATCTGGACCTCGGGCGACCCACTGTCAGAGTCGTGTCGACGGTTGTCGGCGACGACCTGCTTCTTGGTGGTGGCTGAGATGGTCATGGTTCCTGGTGGTCGACCCACGCTGGGCCGACTGTTCCTTTCCGTTTGAATCGAGCCGAGCAGTCTACGGGATGGCCGCCGCGGGGGCAAGTGGGGGGAAGCTGTTGCGCCTAGCGTGGCGTGAACCCTGCAGGGTTGACAGGCCAACACCGGCATGCGACTTCCACCCTCGACGGAGGAGGTGGCGGGGGCTGCGGGGTGGAGATGGGGCTGTGGGTGCGCTGGTGGAGGAGGCGTGGTGCAGGTGAGGGACTGGAACTGGTCCAGCTCTCGTTTGACTCGAGCAGCCCCGGGCCCTGCCGGCAAGTCTGATAACCGATTGATGTCGCGTCACCCACCGCCGCGGCGGGGCGGCTGGGGATTGGGGCGACGACACCTACCGCTCCCACACATTCAATCGCCTCGGGCCCCTTGAAGCGGTGGGATATTCCAGTTTTTCTCAATGATCCGACCGCGTCAATGGTTCCACGTCGATCGAACGAGCGATCGAGTCAGCGATCGAGTCAGCGATCGAACCAGCAACCGAGCCCCCTATCCTCCGCGGCATGACGGACTCCACGCCGGCCATCCCAAAGCTGATCGCCACCTGGACGGCCCAAGCGGCCCGCCTGGAGCAGGGGGGAGGCCCTGCGGGGATCGAACGGCAGCATCGCCACAAGCGTCTTACGGCTCGCGAGCGGCTTGACCGGCTCTTCGATCCCAAAACGCAGCGCATGGAGTGCGGCCTCTTTGCGGGCTGGAACATGTACCGCGAATACGGCGGCGCGCCGGGTGCGGGCGTGGTGACCACGATCGGGCAGGTCCAGGGGCGACTGTGCATGGTGGTGGCCAACGATGCCACGGTCAAGGCCGGTGCCTTCTTCCCGATGACCTGCAAGAAGATCATCCGGGCACAGACGATCGCGGAACGCGCCCGACTTCCGCTCCTGTATCTGGTGGACAGCGCCGGAGTCTTCCTGCCCCTCCAGGAAGATGTCTTTCCAGACACCGACGACTTCGGGCGGATCTTTCGCAACAACGCCGTGCTCAGTGCGCAGGGCATCGCGCAATACGCCGCGATCATGGGCAACTGCGTCGCCGGTGGCGGCTACCTGCCAGTCCTCTGCGACACGCTCCTCATGACGGAGGGGAGCGGGCTCTATCTGGCGGGCCCGGCACTGGTGAAGGCCGCGATCGGCCAAGAAGTCTCGAGCGAGGAACTGGGCGGGGCTTCAATGCACGCGTCGATCTCCGGCACAGTCGACTTCCGTGAGGAGGACGACGAGTCGTGCCTGGAGCGGCTGCGCAGCCTGATGCTGGCGAATCGATCCGTCGCCAGGCTTGTCGCGCCCGACGAAGCTCCGAAGGACCCGGAGGGCGAGTCGGACCCATTGGAGGTGTTCAAGTTGGGTGCCGGCACGCAGTACGACATGGTGGCGCTCCTGCGCACGATCGTGGACGGCGGAAGCATCGACGAGTATCGAGCCGAGTACGGCAAGTCCATCGTCTGCGCCTACGCGCGCATCGGCGGATACGCCTGCGGGATCGTGGCCAACCAGCGCAAGCTGACGCAGCGGCAGATGCCCGGCGGCAAGGCGGGCCCGACGAGCGCGGCCAACATGCCGGCCGTCATCTACGACGACAGCGCCGACAAGTCGGCTCGATTCATCATGGACTGCTCCCAGCGGGCGATCCCGCTGCTCTTCGTCCACGACACCACCGGATTCATGGTGGGCCGCGACAGCGAGCAGGGCGGCATCATTCGCGCGGGCGCCAAGATGGTGAACGCGATGAGCAATGCGTCGGTGCCCAAGGTGGTGCTGATCGTGGGTGGTTCGTACGGCGCTGGCAACTACGCGATGTGCGGCCGGGCGTTTGACCCGATGCTCACGCTGGCTTGGCCGACGGCCGCGTGCAGCGTGATGGGCGCCGGCAGTGCCGCGAAGACGCTCCTCGAGATCGACCTCGCCGCGCGGCAGCGCAAGGGCGAGCAGGTGGACGAGACCATGCGCGAGCAGCTCCTCGCCGCGATCACGGCGTCCTACGGCGAGCAGCAGGACATCCTGTATGGCGCCAGCCGTGGCTGGGTTGATCGGATCATCCAGCCGCGCGAGACGCGCGACGAACTCATCCTGGCCATGCAGGTGGCGGCGCAGGCGCCGGTGACGGCACCAGTGGCCACCGGAGTGCTGCAGACGTGATGGAGTCGCCCGTTCGCATCCTCCTGGCCACCGGCAATCCGCACAAGGTGGAGGAAGTCCGCGAGATCCTGCGAGGGGATGGGGTGGAGTTGTTGAGCTTGCTCGACCTCGGCGGTGACTTTCCAGAGCCGGAGGAAACGGGTGCCACCTTCGCCGAGAATGCGCGGATCAAGGCACGGGCGTATGCCGCGATGGCGGGCATGCCGGCGCTTGCGGATGATTCCGGCCTCAGCGTTGACGCGCTCGGTGGCGGGCCCGGGGTCCAGAGCGCGCGATACGCAGGCGTCGGGACGACGCGCGCCGAGCGTGATGCAGCGAACAATGCCAAGCTGCTGGCTGCACTCGCGGGTGTTCCCGACGGGCGCCGGACGGCCCGATTCGTGTGCGCGATGTGCCTGTCCGCGCCCGATGGGTCGATCATGGCGCAGACGGAGGGATCGTTTGAGGGCACCATCGGATTCGCCCCGCGCGGGTCGAATGGATTTGGCTATGACCCCTTGCTCGTGCTGCCGGGGGAGGATCGAACCAGCGCGGAGCTCCCGCCTTCGGAGAAAAACGCGCGGAGCCATCGCGGTGCCGCGACTCGGGCGATCGCGCCCCGGCTGGCAGCGCTCACGAAGTGTGGGGACGGCCGGGCGATGCGCTGAATGGCTGGAGGGCTCGCGCCAACGCGAGCAACCCACCATGACGCGCCAGGCCCCGCAGGCGCAGTGATTCCGCCGTCGTGGCCAGCCACGGCACGCGCCCGGCGGTTCGCTCCACGATGCCGATTCCCCACTGCACGCCCTCGAGCGTGATGGTCCCGGACGCCGAGCGCGACTCCGAGAGTGCTGCCGAATGCAATCGAGCCAGCCACAGTGCCGACAGCAGGTCGACGACGAGGGCGCAGAGCCCATCGATGGCGCTCATGCCGTAGTACCCCGACGACCAGGCCCGCTCGCCCAGGAGCCGCGCGGCCAACCATCGCGAAAGCAATCCATCCACCGCGGCGGCGGCCGGGATGCCCTCCGTCGGGTGGATGGCCAGGACTTCCGGAAAGGGAATCGGCCGGGTGGTGAGTTCCCCCAACGCCCGAAAGGCGGGCACCGCCCCGCGGCCGCGGCGCCAGGCGCGGGCCAGGCGCAGGTCGCTCCAGACGCTTCGCAACCAGCCTTGCGCCTGCAGCGCGTCCAGCCTGGGTGCGTGCGTGCGCAGGTGCACGGCGCCGCGAAAGAGCGCCCATTCGCTGGGGCGCGGATCGCGGTGTTCCGTCATCACGACTTCGTCGGCCGCGTGTGCCGCCAAGACGGAGGCGAGCTCCACGAATCGATCTCCGCGCACTCGTGAGAGGTCGGCGTTGAGCAGGGACTGCGCGAAGAACGCCAAGGCGGCCATGCGCCGCTCGCCTGGCACTCCCGCGTTCGCCACGATGTCCAGGCTTCCCTTCAGCACGGCATCAACTTCGCCTGGCTCCTCCGGCGTGCGCCGAGATCCCCAGCCCGCGGTGCTGGCCGAGACCCTCGGCCGCTGCACCAGCTCGGGCGCATCGACCACCATCTGCCTGAGGTCGTCAAGGTGCGACGCCGGTGCACTGCCAACGCTTCGCTGCACGCTCTGGCAGGCAAAGTTGAGGCCGGCGATGGCGCCCTTCGCGGCAGGAACCACGCTGAAGGGGAAGAAGCGGCACGCCACCGGTTTCTCCTGCAGGCCGAATCGCGCGTGCACCTCGCAGCGTCCGTCCGGCTGCAAGAAGGTGCAGGAGCCATCCGGTCGCTGGCGAAGGAAGTGGCGCCCGCGGAAGGTGGTCGTGACGGCCTCGCCTCGTTCGCGCGCCCAGCCTTGTCGCTCCAGCCGCTCCAAGTCTTCCGCGCGCAGCTGCACCGTGAAGTCCTTGCAGCACGCGCCGCAGGAATGGCAGGAGTAGCGCTGCCCGTGCGGGACGCGCACGATGATGGGGAGCTGGACGGGTTGCCGTGCCACGGGGAATCAGCGTCCCGCCCGGTGCTTGGGCCGGTCGCGCCACATCACGCGAAGCGCCTGGAGGGCATCGCGCACGCCAATCTTCTTGCCTTGCGCGAAGCCGCGAGCGCAGTAGGTGATCTCCACTTGTGCGATGGTCGCATGCGTTCGGGCCAGCGCGGCGGTCCACTGCGGTTCGATGCCGAAGCGGTCTTCCGTCAGGAGGGGCCGAATGGCGGCCAGCGTGCGGATCGGCATGCACTTGAGGCAGCACTCCATGTCGTGAAGCGAGTACCCCGTGGTCCAGTTGCTGCACGCGGTCAGCATCCGATTCCCCAGGCGGTGCATCCGGCGCTTGAGTGACCCGGGGCGATAGCCGGCATGGAAACGATTCCCGAACACCGCGTCGGGGCGCGCGCTCGCCGCAACAGGGTGCCCAAGCGCAGCCACCAGCGCCGCGTGGTCGATCGGGCTGTATTCCAGGTCCGCATCGTGCACGATGACCGCACCCTCCATGCTGGGGTCGCGCTCCAGGACATGGTCAAACGCCGTGCGGATCGCCGCGCCCTTGCCTCGATTGACCGGGTGCTCGATCAGCGTGACGGCGGGATCGTGCCGCGTCGCCGCCCCTCGCGCGAGCTCGATCCCCTGGGCATCGCTGGCATCGTCGACGATGATCGTGTGACGGGTCCAGCCGCGCGGCAACGGGGCCGCCATGATGGAATCGATGACGCTGCCGAGCGTCGCTGGTTCGTTGTAGCAGGGGACGATCGTGTGGAGCGTCGGCACGGTGCGAGGAACCCTGGTGGTGCGGCAGGGTGTTCGCCCAGGCGGGCGCTCAGACGCCGTCCTTCGCGATCGTCGTCCGCATCGAAGTGTCGGCCTGCATGTTGCGGATCCGCTCGTAGTCCATGACGCCCAGTCGCCCGTTTCGGAACGCGTCGGCGATGGCCTTGGGAACCTCGGCCTCGGCGAGCACGACAATCGCGCGGTTTTTCTGGGCCGAAGCCTGGTGTTCGGCCTCCTCGGCCACGGCGAGCGCGCGCCGCTGCTCAGCCTGCGCCTGGAACCGCTTGGTGTCGGCCTCGGCCTGCGCCTGCTGCAACTGCGCGCCGATGTTGGAGCCCACGTCGATGTCGGCAATGTCGATGGAGAGGATCTCGAAGGCCGTTCCCGCGTCAAGGCCCTTGGCCAAGACCGTCTTGGAGATCCGGTCAGGGTTCTCCAGCACTTCCTTGTGGTCTGCGGCGCTGCCGATCGTGGAAATGATCCCTTCGCCGACTCGTGCGACGATTGTCTCCTCGGTGGCACCGCCGACCAGGCGGGCGATGTTGGTGCGGACCGTCACGCGAGCCTTGGCACGGAGCTGGATGCCGTCCTTGGCGACCGCGTCGATCGTCTGCCTCCCGCTTGTTGGGTTGGGGCAGTCAATGACCTTCGGGTTCACGCTCGTGTTCACGGCGTCCAGGATGTCGCGCCCCGCCAGGTCGATGGCGACGGCCCTGTCCCACGGCAGGTCGATCTTGGCCTTGCCGGCGGCGATGAGCGCGCGCACGACGTTGCTCACGTTGCCGCGCGCCAGGAAGTGCGCCTCCATCAGGTTGGTTGGGATGTCCAGCCCGGCTTTCTTGGCGGCAATCCGGTTGAGCACGATGAGCGAAGGCTCCACCTTTCGGAGGCGCATCATGACCAGTTCGACCAGCCCCACCGGGGCGCCCGAGAGCCAAGCCTGCAGCCACAGCTGAAAGTACTGCAGCAGGATGATGAAGAGGATGAGGCCGAAGAGCCCCAGAACACCGAGGCCGATCAAGGCCCACGTGTCGATCGCGAGCATCGTAGTCATGCTGGCAGGTTACCAGTCGTTGCCCGGCGCACGCGCCACTGGGCCTCGACGCGGCCGATCACTTCCACGTGCTCGCCGGCGTCGATGAATCGGCCCTCGGCGACGGCGTCCACGCGCCGTGTCCCGATGCGAATGAACCCGCCGGGGCGCAGCGACGTCTCCGCGATGCCGCGCGCTCCGAGGAGGCTCGCCTCTGCCTCTCCCCGGGCATGGCTTTCCTGGCCCTCGTCGTTGGCCGTCGTCGCACCGGACATCGGTCCGCCGCCTGCTTCGTCGCCCAGCACCGCGCGCCTCCCGATTGGCGTGCGGCTCCAGAGCTTGACGCCCTGTACCGCGACGATGGGACCGGCCAACAGGAGGACCACCATCGCGACCAACCCCACGAGCTCGCTCCAGAGGAAGAGCGAGATGACGGCGCCGAGTGCGCAGAGGATCGTGAGGAGGGCCAGCAGGCCGCCACTGGGGATGAAGAGCTCCAGCACCAGGAAGACGACCGCGAGCCCAAGCAGCCCGAGCCCGATCAGAAGCATGGATGAATCGGCCGTGGCGATGTCGGGGGCCAGGTCGGTGGCTTGGGAAAGCAGTGCCATCATGAGGGTGATCTCTCGGTTGGTTCCACTTCCGTGGTGATGCCGTCGATGCGCACGATGCGGACGGACGTCCCGGCAGCCACCAAGGCGCCCACCGCGACGACATCGGCCAGCCGCTCGCCGAAACGTGCCTGGCCAGCGGGCCTCAACGTCGTCTCTGCCACTCCCACCTCACCAAGCGCGAGCTCGCGAGTGTGCGGAGTCACGCGTGGGGACGCGTCAAAGGCACCGTCCGCCACCGCCGTCAGCACGCCTTGTTGCACCAGCGACGACGAACTCAGTGTCCGACGCAGCGCCCAGAGCCCCAGGGCGGCGAGGGCGATGCCACCGAGCACGACCGCGGCTGCGCCTGGGAGCTGTGCCCGCCCGGCTGGCGAACTGAGGTCGCCGCCCGTGAAGACGCCAATCATCCCCAGCCCGAAGCAGACCGCGCCTCCGAGCCCAAGCCACGTCGTGCCGGGGACCAGCAGGAGTTCGCACGCCACAAGTCCCAACCCAACCAAGACCATGGTTGCAGCCCACCATTCCGAAAGGCCGATCAGTGCCGGCGCCCCCACAAGCACGGCGAGGCACGCAACCGCACCGGCGCCAAACGCCCCGACGCCAGGCGTCAGCAGCTCGCCCACGAAGCAGATGAGCAGCGCCGCGACGAGAACCAGCCGGACGGGCCAGCTGGTGATCCATCGCACCATGTCCTCGCTCCAGCGCTCATCCAGTCGCTCGATCGTCCCGCCCCCAGTCCAAGTCGAAAGTTCCGCGTCCGACGCCACGGTTCCCTCAGCCAGGCCAAGGGCGACGGCTTCGCGTTCGCGGACGGTGAGGAGTGTGCCCTCGTCGGCCACTCGGGCCACCACGTGCCATGCAGCCCCCGTGGCCGCAGCCGTGATTCCTGGGCGAGGTTCACCGCGAAGCGGCGCCGAACCAAATGTCTGGAACCAGGCACTCGGGGAAGGTCCCTCCAAGGCGCCGCTGGCGCGATCATCGGTGCTGAGCCCCAGCTTCGACAACTCGCCCTTGTCGACGATGGTCCGCTCGCCCGAAGCAGCATCCTCCACCAGCCAGAGTGGATCGCCGAGCCGCACGAATCGTTGGACGAGTCGCTCATCGCGCCCAACCCGACGAGCGCTCTCGACCACCTCGCTGAGGAGCGGCGCCTCGATCTTGGCGCGCTCGGTGTCTGGGAGCGGCTGCAAGCCCACGCCGGGCAGCGCAGCGATGGGTGCTGCGTCGCCGAAGACGCCGGCGGGGGCCACCACGATCGCATCCGTGGCCAGCGCAATGATCGCCCCGGCGCTGAACGCCTGCGGATGGACCCATGCGACGATGCGAAGCGGCGATGCACGGATCGCCGAACAGATGTCGAGCGTCGACTTGAGGTCGCCGCCTGGCGTATCCAGCTCCAGGACCACGAGATCGACCCCGGAACTCTCGGCCTCGGCGAGCCGTCGAGTGAGGGACGCGAGCGTGACGGCATCGATCTCGCCCTGGATGGGGAGCACGGCTATTCGACGAGCGGCTCGCCAGGCCGGAACGGCCCCTGCAGACTGAGCGATTGCCCCCCGGCCGGTGTCCTGGCCCGCGGCCGGGGCAGCGTGCGCGACAGCGAGCAACACCATCAACATCGGCGCAAGCATGCGGACGGCGGCGAATCGCACGCGGCCAGTCTATCCCGGGGAAGTCTGGTCCTTGGTTCGTCGAGCCCAACGAAAAAGGGGGCTGGCTCGCGCCAGCCCCCTGTCAGGGCCGAAGGCATTCAGCGGTCAACCAACTGGACCGCCGAGAACGGGATCAGCTCAGTCCCACTCGTACGTGTGCGCCGTGGGCGACGTGGCGGCAGACGTGATCGTGAGGAACACGTCGCTGTAGTCGGCGGCCTGGGACTTGAACATGTCGTCCAGCAACGCGGTCGAGCCGGTGCCGATCATCGACAGGCCTTCCGGGACGAAAGTGTCCACGAAAATGGTGTGGTTGTCGTTGAAGCAGATGTTGCCTTCCCATTCCTTGGGACCGCCGTGGATCTCGAGGGTCTTCGAGGTCCCGGGGTTCTGGTTGGCCAGGCCGTCCTTCACGCCACGGTTGCCAAAGATGGCAAACTTGGAGTTGTTGGAGGACTTCCACTCCCGGGTGCGGCGAGCGCGGGCCTCGAGGGGAATGCAGGCATACGACGTGTTGCAGATGCCGTCCAGGTCGGTCTTGAAGCTGACGTTGTCCCAGTAGACGTCCGCGGCCGGGTTGTAGGTCTGGTAGTTGTAGTTGATGCACTCAACCACGCGACCGCTGGACTCGCTGGTGCTGACCAGGATCTTGGGGCTGACGAGACTCTGAGCAATGGCCCAGCTGTGCAGCGCAGCATGGGTGTTCTGGGTCTCGTCAATCGCGCCGCGGCCCGGGACCTCGCCAAGGCCAGCGACCGGAAGCCGGTCGATCTCGCCAGGGAGCGGGAAGTCGCCGCGCGGGTTCTCGGCAGCCTTGGTCAGCCAGCCCTTGTGGATCTGGCTGATCTGCGTGGCGTCCTTGACCTGCTTGGCCGTGGCACGCGCCCGGTTGAGCGCGGGCAAGAGGAGTCCCAGCAGGATGGCGATGATCGCCATCACGACCAGGAGCTCGACGAGGGTGAAGCCTCGGATGTTCTTTCGGTTCATCATGATGTTCTCCTAGGGATTGATTACTGGGGGATGAGGGCGTCGGTGACGGCGGTCGCGTTGTTTTCCTGCGGCGCGCCGATGACGATGCCAAGCCACGCGTCGCCGTTCCCCTTGGAGGTGGTGCCGGCGCCGCAAGAGAACTCAGCGTGGAAGATGTTGTCGGCCTTGGCGTTGCCATTGCCGCACTCGTACACGGTGCTCGGCGGATAGAAGGTGTTCTCCGTCGAAACGTGGTTGTCGCCGTAGCAGATGTTGCCCTGCCATTCCTTCTTGTCGCCGTGGAGCAGGAGCGTGGGGCTCTGCATGTAGTCGGCGCCGGTCGTCACGCCATCCTTGCTGCCACGGGTGCCGATGAAGGGCTTGGTGCCCGCGGCCTCCGGGATCAGGTCGGCGCGCCAGTACTGCTTCTTGCGCTGGCCACAGGGGACCATCGCGGCGTAGGAGAAGTGGCAGCCGTCATGCGGGTCGGCGGGGGCGGTGGTCAGGTAGATCTTGCCGCGGAAGTTGCCGACGTCCAGGTCTGCCGTGTTGGCACAGTTCCAGCCGGTGGTGTCGCCGTCCCAGAAGATGCCTCCACCGGGGTTGTAGGCGGCGTAGTTGTAGTCCTTGGACTCACGGACGACGTCGTTGGCCTCGGTCGGCCCGTAGAGGAGGTCCGGGTTGAACATTTCGCGCATGACGCACACGGAGTACAGGTTGCGCGTGTTGTTCTTGGCGTAACACTCCTTGCCGACGTTGGGAGTGCCCTGCGGAACGCCCGGTGGCAGGTAGCCAGCAGACTGGTTCCGGTGGATGAGGCCGGGGACCGGGAGGCGGCGCTGCGGCTCTTCGTTGGCGTAGATGAGCATCGCCTTGTGGATCTGCCCGATTTGGGTGGAATCCTTGGTGCTGCGGGCAGCCTGCTGGGCCTTCGAGAGGGCCGGGAGCAGGAGGCCGATCAGCACGGCGATGATCGCCACGACCACGAGGAGCTCGACGAGCGTGAAGCCGCGAGACTTGTGGGGGGTATTCAACATGAATCGAATCTCCAGTACGTGGGTGGGACCGAAGTCCCTGAATGAAGCCTGGCAAGCCAGGCCAGCGGCCGGACCATCCGGTCGCCGACACGAAACGTTTGAAGGGTCCCGCGAACGATCGCAGCAGGACCCGACAGACCAGTGGGGGGTGGAGTGACGCCGTCAAGCGGTCCACGATCGCGCGATGGCGAAACGCAGGAACCGCAAGCACACAACGGCAATCACCCGGTGAGGTTTGGCTGTCGGCTGCGCGGTCGGAAGGATCGGCCCAATCGGGCCAGATGAAGGACGGATCGAATGTACGGATCTAGAAATGGACTGCGCGAGCCTGGCGCGAACGCCATCTGAATAATAGATCCGATCGGCGCAGAGTCAAGGTTCCGTTCAGAATCTTGATTCTGGACTTTTTTCGGAGCGAGATGCAGCGGGACGGGGGCGCCAAGGGGCGTGAGTATCGTCCTGACCCCATGAACACCCCTTCTGACGCCCTTGCGGCACTTGGATTGACCCTCCCACCCGCCCCCAAGCCCGTGGCGGCGTATGTCCCATTCTCCAGGGTGGGGGACTTGGTGTTCGTGAGCGGCCAGCTTCCGATGCGCGACGGGGCACTGATCGCGACCGGCCCGGTCCCGTCGTCCACCACTCCCGAGGCCGCGAAGGCGGCCGCGCAACAGTGTGCCCTCAACGCCCTTGCCGTGGCCGCCGACGCCGCCGGTGGATTGGACAGGATCGCGCAGGTCGTGCGGCTGGGGGTCTTCGTGCAGAGTGATCCCGCCTTCACGGGGCAGCCCGCCGTCGCCAACGGCGCCAGTGAACTCATGCTCTCGGTGTTCGGCGAGGCCGGCCGCCACGCCCGTGCGGCGGTGGGGAGTGTGGCGCTCCCGCTGGGCGCCACCGTGGAAGTGGAAGTGATCGTGCGCGTGGCCTGACGGTCAAGCACCGCGCATCCGTGCGGCCACTAGATCGCCTTGAGCAGGACCAGCACGACGTTGGCCAGCACCGACGCGGCGAGCAGCACGGCGATCACGATTCCTGCTGGAGTGGAGAAGATCGACGGGCCGGCCTCGCGCACGGCGACCTCCTCGTTTGTGGGCAACGCGTCTGGTGCGATGGAACCAAGGTCCGGTGCCTTTCGCGCATACTTGGTCTGCTGGCCACCGAGGGCCAGGTCAATGTCCTCGACCACTTCCTCAGCCGTGGCGTAGCGTGCTGCGGTCGTTTTCTGCATCAGCATCTCGACGATCTCGGCAGCCGACTGTGAGATCGTGGGCACCAGATGGTCTGGTGGTATCGCCTGCTCATGGAGGTGCTTTCGCATGACATCTCGGCGATCGGCCCCCTGGAAGGGCACTCGGCCAGTGAGCATGTGATAGAGAGTGACACCCAAGCTGTAGAGATCCGTCTGGGGGCCGACATCCAAGCCGCGAGCCTGCTCGGGGCTGATGTAGAGGGGAGTTCCCAGTGCCTGGCCGCGTTCCGCGACGGAGCGGGCCTCGTCGATGATCGGCCTGGCCAGCCCGAGATCGGCCAGCTTGGCGCTCCCCGACTTGGTCAACATGATGTTCTTCGGCTTCACGTCACGGTGGATGAATCCCCGCGAATGGGCGTGGGCAAGGGCAAGGGACACCTGTCGCGTGACACGGAGGGCCTCCTCCTCGGCGAGGCGCTTCTCCTTCATGAGTCGATCATTGACGGTGCCGCCGTCGACGTACTCCATCACGATGTAGGCCGTGCCGTTGGCGACCCCGGCCTCGATGACGCCGACGATGTGAGGATGGTTGAGTTGGCCCGTGGCGCGTGCCTCTTGCTGCAGGAGCTCCACGTACTTGGCATCCGAGGAGTACTTCGCCGACAGGACCTTGAGGGCGACCGGCCTCTGGACGCTGAGTTGGGTGGCGTGGTAGACCGATCCCATGGCCCCGGCACCCAGCAACTCATGGATGTGGTAGCCGGGGATGTGGACCTCGCCGCGCGGCTTGGCGGCCTGGCGCTGGAGTCGAGCCAGCTGGCGCGCGGTGGCGACACCCTTCAGGACGAGGATCTCGTTGAGCGAATGAAGTCGGCCCTCCTTGGCCAGCTTCGCTCGGATCGTGACGCAGGCCTCCACTTCCTCGCGCGTCGCCAATCCCCGTTCGATGACCAGGCGACCGACCATGCTGTCCCCGGCGGAACTGGCGCCGACGTCCTCCTCGGGTCGCCCGGAGGATGGGGTGGGTGGCTCGGGTGCGTGGTGGCCGGGCGCGGTCATCGGAGCGCATCTTTATACTCGCCAGCCTCCACCCTGAGCGCTCGGTGCACGAAAGCGCCCCTCCCATCGTTGTCCTTGCCAGCGCATCGCCGCGCCGGACGCACCTCCTCACCGAGGCGGGCGTCGCGCATGTGGTGCGGGTGCCACCGGTGGATGACGCCGGAATCGCACTCCCGCTTGACGGGGCTTCGCTTGTGGAATGCCTGGCCCAGGTCAAGGCGCACCAGGTCCGATGTGGGGCGGGAGAGGTGGTGATTGCGGCCGACACCCTGTGCCTCCTAGATGGTCGGGTGATGGGCAAGCCGACGGATGTCCAGGAAGCACGTGCGATGCTGCTTCTACTGGCCGAACGGTCGCACGAGGTGGTGACCGGCTTGGCGATTCGACACGCTGGCCGCTCCATGGGCTTCGCCGTGTCCGCGACGGTGTCGCTCGGTGCGCTCTCCGGGCAGGACGTGGAGCAGTACCTGGGCTCAGGTCGCTGGCGCGGCAAGGCGGGGGCCTACGACTATCCCGAGCGCCTCGCGGGAGGATGGCTGCTCTCATGCGACGGCGACCCCACCACCGTCTCTGGCCTCCCGATGCGGCGACTGCTTCCGGAACTCACGTCGCTGGGAGTTCGCGTGGCCCTGGGATCTGGAGCGGGTCGATGACCGTCCCCCCGGGCCCGCTCCCGCACTGGATGGCGCCTCTCTCGGTCCCCGCATCGTTTGCCTACGGGGCGATCTCGGATGCCGTCCTCGCACGACGGCTCGCGCGCGCACAGCCACTCCCCAGACCGACGCTCTCCGTCGGCAACCTATCGGCAGGCGGAACGGGCAAGAGTCCCATCGTGCGATGGATCGCGGCACAACTGCTGCAGGCGGGGTGCCGCCCGGTCATCGTGACTCGCGGGTACCGTCGAATCCCCGGCGGCGTTGGCGACGAGACGCAGGAACATCGAGATGCCCTCCCCAGCGTCGATGTGATTGAGGGGGTCGATCGCCGCGCGGCGGTGGCGTCCTTCCTTGCCTCTGGCGGGGCCTGCGACTGCGTCGTCCTGGATGACGCGTTCCAGCGACGGGACATCTCGCGAGAACTGGACCTCGTCGTGGTGCGGGCCGATGACTTCACGGGGCACAGGCTCCCGCGGGGGTGGCTCCGCGAGCGCCCCGTCGCACTGCGGCGGGCCTCGATTCTTGCTTGTTGGGCTGACGAGGCGGAGCTCGTGCGTGACGGACTGCAGCGGATCGATTGCCAGAGGGAGGTGCTGGTGCTCCGGCGCGCCTGGAGCGGGTTCAGGGTCTCCACGGGCGGGATTGACGCGGAGCAGCCGCTGCACCACGGAAGCGGCCTCCATGCTGAGATCTGGCTCGGGGTAGGCCGTCCGGATGAGTTCCTTGCGATGGCGGAGGGGATCGGCGTGCCGATCGGGAACGTCGTGCGGCGACGCGACCACGCTCGCTACACTGCCAACTGGGTCGAGCGGCAGTGCGCGCGGCTTCATGAGCGCTCGGTGCACGCGGTGCTCACCAGCGAAAAGGATTGGGTCAAGGTGAGGTCCGTCGCGGCGGCATGCGCCAGCGCGACGGCGGTCTCATTCGTTCGGCCCGTGCTTGGCGTGGAGGCGGAGGAACCGCAAGCAGTCCAACGTCTTCTCGGCCCATTCACCGCCGATGTGTTGGGAAGGCGGGGATGACCCGTGGAAGTTGCGAGATCGCTTGACTCTGGCCTTTCGTGTGGCAGATACTGATGGTTGGCGCACTCGTGGGTGAGTGGCCTCCCGCTTCGAGAGACACACATGCCGACCACCACCAAGAAGGAACTCGTCGACCGCATCTCGTCACGCACGGGGCTGAAGCGGACCGACGTCCGGGACATCGTGCAGCAGTTCCTGGATGAGGTGGTGAATGAACTGGCGCATGGCCGCCGACTCGAGTTCCGGGACTTTGGCGTCTTCGAGGTGAAGTCGCGGGCCGCGCGCGTGGGACAGAACCCACGCACGCTCGAGCGCGTCGATGTCCCGGCCCGCCAGAGCGTCCGGTTCAAGCCGGGCCGACTCATGACCACGGCCTTCCAGCCGACCGCCCCCGCCAAGCGCAAATCGAACGTCGGCCAGTCGACGGTCGGGGCGGCCTGACGTGGCCAGGGCCAGCGCGCGGGACGCCGAGCAGCGCTCCAAGAAACTGAAGGCCGCGCGCGAGCGGTTGGGATCGTTGGCGTCGGCGCTGCCGCCCAACGCCGCGGAAGCCGAGGCCGCCGTGCTCGGCTCGCTGCTCATCGAACCTCGCCGCATCGGCGAGGTGGTGCAGGTCCTTCCCAATCCGGAACTCTTCTTCCGGCCGTCCAACCAGGTCGTGTACCGGGCGATGCTCTCGCTCCACGACATCAACCCGGTGGTGGAGCTGGTGGCTCTCCAGCAACGGCTCAAGGACGAGGGGAACCTGGACGCCATCGGCGGCCTGGAGTACCTGGTCGAGCTTGCCAACGGCGTGCCAAGCGCCAACCACGTCGAGCACTACGCGCGCGAGGTTCGCGACAAGGCGATGCTGCGCGAGCTCATCGATGCATCCACGGAGTCGATCCACGACGCGCACTCGCGTGCGCATGACGCGATGGGGGTCCTGGAGGAGGCGGAGTCGCGCGTCTTTGCGATCGCGCAATCGCGTGAGACCTCCCACGCGCGCGACCTTCGCTCGCTCCTGGACGAGACCATGAGCCAGATCGAGGCGGCTGACGGCCGGTCGATGGGGGGCGTGCCCAGCGGCTACGACGACCTCGACGCGCTGCTCAACGGCCTTCACCGCGGGGAGATGATCATCCTCGCGGCGCGTCCCTCGATGGGCAAGACGGCGATGGCCCTCAACCTCATGGAACAGGTTGCGGCGACCGGGGTGGGCTGCGCGATGTTCAGCCTGGAAATGAGCAAGCAGCAGCTGGCCCAGCGCATGCTGTGCGCTCGAAGCGGCGTGGACAGCCAGCGCGTCCGTCGCGGGCAGTTGCGAAAGGAGGACTTCGCGGCACTCCAGGAGGCGTGCCAGGCCCTCGCCGCGGCCCGTGTCTGGGTGGACGATTCTCCCGGCATGACGCTCCTTCAACTCCGGAGCAAGGCCCGCCGGCTCGTCGACCAGCACCAGGTCGGCGCCGTGTTCATCGACTACCTGCAGTTGCTCACCAGCGGCTCGCGCGCCGAGAGTCGCCAAGTCGAAGTGAGCGAGATCTCGCGCGGCATCAAGGCGATGGCGCGAGAGCTTGACGTGCCGGTGGTCTGCCTGAGCCAGCTCAATCGAGCCGTCGAAGGCCGCGGCGGAAACCGACCCCGCATCAGCGACCTCCGTGAGTCAGGGTCCATCGAGCAGGATGCCGATGTCGTGATGCTGCTCCACCGCGAGGACTACTACCACATCGGCGAGGAAGACTGGCGCGAGAAGAACGAGGACAAGGTCGATGTGGCGGAGTTGATCGTCGCCAAGCAGCGCAACGGCCCGACCGGAACGGTCCGGCTCATCTGGAACAGCAAGACGACCAGGTTCTTGGCGCACTCCAGCCGTCCGGCACCCGCCGGCGTCGATTTCCAGTCCGCGGGTGACTACGCCTACTCGTCGCAGCCCGACATTCCCTACTGATCGCCGCGCAGGGTGATCCCCATCCCGGGCAACTCCCGGCCTCTTCCCGGCACCTCCCTAGCATCCGGCCGTGACTGGAGGGCGCGATCCTGTCGATCCCGGACTTGTCCGCCGCGCGGCGGCCGGCGATGCCTCGGCATGGCGTGGGATTGTCGCGGCGTATGCCAGCCGCGTCTTCGCCTACGCACGGAGCCACGGCCTCTCCGAAGACGCGGCTGATGACCTGACGCAGGATTGCTTCCTGCGGATGCTTGGTCGATTGCAGGGGTACGAAGAATCCGGGCGGTTTGAACATTGGCTCTTCACGATTGCCCGCAACCTCGTGACGGACCATCTCAGGGGTGTCGCCAAGCGCAGGACGGGGGGTGCCGACTTGTTGGCGCAGGAGCCAGCCCCAGCCGTGCCGCCGCCCTCGGCACAGGTCGGCGCCGAGAAGCTGGATTTGGCGCTGACCCAACTCAACGATGCCGAGCGAGAGTTGATCCGCCTCCGCTATGGCGCCGAACTCACGTTCCCGGTGATGGCGGAAATCGTCGGGGAGAAGGTCAACACGCTCCTGGCCCGCCACAAGCGGGCACTCGACAAGTTGCGTCGGTGGTATGCGAAAGAGGGCGAAACGTGAGGGCCAGGCCGTCCGATAACTGTTTGGTTCGTCGGAATCCGGTCCTTCGCGCAATGCGAGAACCTCGGTCCCGTTTGCCTGTCATGGAGGCAGGAGGAGTGATGCATGGTCGTTCCTGAACACCCAGACAACCTGTCCGAAGACCCGGCATTGCCCGATGCCTCGCATGAAACATCGCTCGATGCCCAGGTCTCGCGTGAGGCTTCGGCTTGGCGTCCGAACGAGGCTCGCCGAGCCGAGCTCATCGACTCCATTCTCGAGCGATCGCAGTTGGCCTTGGCACGGGCTGCGCACACCGCAGCCGCCCAGGCGCGGGAGCGGCAGCGCCGCGCAGGAGCCTGGGCGATCGCCGCGGGCTTGATGGGTGCGTTCGGGACGCTCTGGTGGGTCCAGTCCCGTCAGCGAGACGGCGGTGAATCCGACGCTGGCAGCCTCGTGGCATCTCGCCCCAGCCACGAACCCTATTCACCTCCCGGATCGACCGCTGACGACGCCATCGCCGCGTTCCTTGCCGGCTCGGAGGTGATCGGAGGCGACGCCGGCTTCGATGGCCTTGCGGAGTCGTACGACGTTGACGCGGGCTCGCTTGAGGTGGAAGTCCTGGCGTTCTCCACGGGAGGCCGTCGATGAATCGACCGCTTCCGATTCCGATGCGATCCCGTCCCTGGCTCGCCGCCGCGCTGCTTGTCGTGACGTCCATCGCGATGGTCAGCACGGTCATGGCCACGGCGGCCCACGTCCAATCGACGCCCAGCACGCGCCAATCACCCAGGTGGCCAAGCGAGGACGTCATCATTGCCGTTGCTCGCGACGTGGCGCCCTCTTGGGCGGAGGCGCTCGAGGCCGCTCGATCCGCCGATCCCGGTGCCTTCACCGACCAGCTCCGGGAACTCCGCCAACTCCGTTCATTGGCCGTGTTGCGAGACCGTCGCCCGAAGGTGTACGAGCAGCGGATCAAGGAGTTGCAGTCGGACTACATGATCCGCGAACTCGCTCTGAGCCATCGCGCCGCCGTGGCGGGTGGCGAGGTGGAGCGGGCCATGGAACTGGAGCAGGAGATCGGCCGGATGAGCATCCAGCTGGTCGACGCCAATCTTCGCTCCAGGGCCACGGAACTGTCGGAACTGGACGCACTCATTCGCACCATGCGGGAGGATCTGAAAGGTGACTCCGAGGAGCGGCTCACCCAGGCCGAGGCCATCTCAAAGGCACTGCTTGCGGGGGACCCGATGCCAACGCTCGGCGGCCGGACCTCCTTGGGGGCGTCCGGTGCCCAGCCGGCACGCCCTGGGCTGGACGGATCGGGCGCCGGCGCAGATGATGCCGCTCGATGACGGCCCCGGCAACGCCCGCAAGTGACTCGGAACCGCTGGCGGTCGTCGTGCGATCCCACATCAACGCGCCGGCCGCGCGTGGTGCGCACCGCATCCGACTCACGGTTTCGGGATGGATTGGCTTGGTGTGCCTTGCATCCATGGCGTTGGGGTGCTTCGCTTCCCTTCCCTGGACGCTCGCCCGCGTGGACGGGGGAAGCGGGATTGCGATCCGGCGGTACGAGGCCACTGATTACGACCGCGCACTGCTCCCGCCATCGTGGTGGGGAGCAGGCCCGGTGGACCACCCGTCGCTCGAGGATGGTGGGCTCCTTGGGACCGATCGATTCGGCCGCGACGTCTTGGCGCGTTGCCTGCTCGGCGGCGCGGTGAGCCTCACGGTCGGACTCAGTGCCGCGGCCATCGCCGTCGTGATTGGCACCCTCTATGGCGCCGTCGCTGGCGCGCGTCGTGGAATGGTTGACGGCGCGATGATGCGGTTCGTCGATCTCCTCTACGGGATTCCCGGGCTGCTTCTGGTCGTGCTCCTCGCCGTGGCCGTCGAGGGTGCCATGTCGCGACTGCACATTGACCAGACTCCGATCGCCTCCCGCCTGGTCGACGTCGCGGTGCTGGTGGCCGCCATCGGCGGGACGAGCTGGCTCACCATGGCGCGAGTCGTGCGCGGGCAAGTCCTCAGCTTGCGCGAGCGACCCTTCATGGAAGCCACGCGGGCGCTGGGGCTTTCCGGGACCCGGCAGTTCACTCGGCATCTCCTGCCCAATCTCGTCGGGCCGATCGCCGTCTACGCGGCCTTGGCCGTGCCGGCGGCGATCCTGTCGGAAAGTTTCCTCTCATTCCTCGGCATCGGAGTGCGGGAACCGCTGCCCAGCTGGGGCAATTTGGCAAGTGCCGGGCTTGCCGAACTCAACTTGGTCACGAGTCGATGGTGGCTGCTGGCGTGGCCGTGCCTCTTGATCGCTGCCACGCTCGTGTCGCTCAGCCTCCTTGGCGATGAACTCCGCGATGCCATCGATCCCGCGGCCCGCGGGCGGGCCCCGGCAGGGGCTTCATGACGACCGGGGCATCCAGAAGCCGCTAGCCTACGTGGCCCTGTCGGACCCGCGAGGATCCCGGCGGGAACAGGACCACCAATGCGGAATCGATTTGGCCTCAAGGACCTCGTTCTCACGCTCTTGATCGTGGCATTCGTCACGGTCGGCATCCTGCAGATGATCCAGTCCGATCGACTCTGGCAACGGGTCGACGCCCTGGATGCCCGGATCGCCGCGATGGAGGCTCGCCCCGTGCAGGCCGCACAGGTCGCTGCGGGCGGATCGGGCGTGGCGTCCCGCGGCCCGGGAGACGAGTCTTGGGCTCGACCTGGCGTCGATGTCGTGTGGAGCGGGCCGATGGTGGCCGCCACCGATCCGCGCCAGACACCCGGATTCCTGCCCGGCGGGGAGGTCACCGAGATCTTTGGCGCACAGCCCGCCCGCATCACGCCGTACCTGTCCACGGATGTCTATGGTCGTCGCGTCATCGACCGGGTCGTCGAGCCGCTCATGGCCCTGGACCCCAAGACCCTGGATCGGGTCGGCGTGCTGGCCGACGCCTGGCAAATCGATCCCGACGGTCTCTGGGTGCGCTGCCACATCAATCCCCGGGCGAAGTTTTCCGATGGACACGCGGTCACGGCAGAGGACGTTCGCTACACCTTCATCGACTTCATCAAGAACCCGCTCATCGAGGCGGAGCGAAGCCGCGCGCTCCTGGACAAGGTCAAGGACGTGGTCGTCGTCTCGGACCTGGTCGTGGACTTCCTCTTCACCGAGGCCCTCTTCACGAATCCGGACATCATGGGGAACTACATCCTCCCCAAGCACGTCTACGGCGTGCTGGAACCGGAGCAGATCAACCAGTCCACGGGCCTGTGCGTGGGCAGCGGGCAGTTCAAGCTTCCCACCGCCTCATTGGCCGATCAGTGGACGCCGGGCTCCGACATCGTGTTGGTCCGAGACGAACAGTACTGGGGTGATCCATCGACGCTGGATGGGCTTCGCTTCAAGGTGGTGACCAACGACCTCGCGTCGCTGACGGCGTACGAGAACGGCGAGGGCGACTTCATGACGCCGACGTCGCCGCAGTTCGTCAAGAAGAGCCAGGAAGCAGAGTTCCTCGAAGTCAACGACGCGCTCAACTGGCTGAACATGCGCAGCGGCTACTCGTTCATCGGGTGGCAGTGCGGCAAGCGCGGCGGCCCCTCCGGGCAGTTCACGCCATTCCACGACAAGCGCGTGCGGCGTGCGATGACGATGATCCTGGACCGCGAGACGATGATCAAGGACATCTGGGACGGCATCGGCGTCGTCGCGACTGGCCCGAACGGTCCCGAGAGCACCGCCTACAACCACGCGGTCACGCCGTGGCCCTTCGACATGGAGGCGGCGCAGTCGCTGCTTGTCGAGGCCGGATGGGAGGATGCCGACGGCGATGGCGTGCTGGAGTACCAGCTGCACGACGGCGTGTTCCCCACGGGAAAGCGCTTCGAGTTCGAGTTCACGATCTCCACCGGCGGCCAGATCATGGACCGGATCATGGATTACATCCGTGGCCAGTGCCAGAAGGCCAAGATCGTGTGCGTCCCAAAGGTCGTGGATTGGTCGTTCTTCACCGACATGCTGAAGACCCGGGACTTTGATGCGCTCATCATGGGATGGAGCGCCAATGCACCAGAGTCCGACCCGCAGCAGATCTGGCACTCCAGCAGCATCCAGGACCAGGGCGACAACTTCATACAGTGGGCCAACCCGGATGCGGACGACCTGATCACCCGCGGCCGGCTCACGATGGACACGCCCCAGCGACAGCTCATCTGGCAGCGATTCCACGCGGTCGTCCATGAAGACCAGCCTTACACCTTCCTCCGCGTGAGTCCGTGGCTTCGCTTCGTCTCCCGCAAGTTCGGGAATGTGCAGGCCTACAAGACCGGCCTGGAGCCGCAGGAGTGGTGCCGCGTCGGCGCCGATCCCGAGCCGGTTCGCTGACAGGGGCTCGCGTCCGCCGCCTCACTCAATCGACGACTCACCATGGGTTCATACATCGCCCGAAGACTCTTCCTGATGGTGCCGACGATCGTCGGCATCACCTTGATGGTCTTCTGCCTGCTGGCGCTCTCGCCAGGCGGGATCGGCGCCGGCCTCCGCGTGACCGGCGGCCAGATGGAGGCGAGCAAGGCGGCGTTGCTGGAGGCGTACCTGGAGGACCGCTACGGCCTGAAGGACCCCGTCGTGATGCAGTACGGCCGATGGCTGGGGCGCATCAGCCCCGTCAAGTTTGGTCGGCGTGACCAGTTGAAGGATGGCGGCGAACTCGTCCGTGCGCCCCGGTCCGTCAAGCTGCCCATGCTTTCGGGGACCGCGTGGAATCCGTGGGTGCCAGCCGATGCGGCAGACGCCATCGCCAACGCCGCGGCGACCGACCCTGCGCCTGGGGCCGAGGCCGGATCGAACACACTGCGTGCGACGTTCAATGGCGTCGCTCGCGACTACGCCAAGGCACGCGCGGAGTACCTGGTGGCCGGCCGCGACGTGGAGCGACTGCTCGGGCGATACGCCGTCGAGGCGGGGTCCCCGGGGTTGGTGGCCCCGGATGGAGAGGTCGACGTGGAAGGAGTCGCGGCGCTTGTCCCTGACCGGTCGCTCGGCTCATTCCAGGCCGTGGAAGTCGCCGTGCAGGTCTTGGATGCCAAGTGGGTGAGCTGCGAGCGTGCCCGAGTGCAGGCCGACGGGCTGTTTGAGCGACTTCCCTATCAGCAGGCCGGGGTCCCCCTCGTTCCCGGCGTGCTGCACCTGGCTGCCCCCGACCTCGGGACCGCGTTCAGCAAGGGCAGGCCGGTCTTGGACCTGATCCTCGATGCCTTGCCGGTCACCTTGCTCCTCAATGTCTTGGCCATTCCAGTCATCTACCTGGTCGCGGTTCCCACGGGCATCTTGGCGGCGGCCCGCCGCGGCAAGTGGTTTGACACGATTTCCGGCGCCACGTTCGTGGCCCTCTGGAGCATTCCGACCGTCTGGGCCGGCGTGCTCATGATCGGGTACCTGGCCGACAAGAAGTTCCTCGGGTGGTTCCCCGTGGCGGGACTCCACGCCAAGAACGCCGATTCGATGCCCTTCCTTCCTTCGTGGGCAGGCGGCACCTTCGAGATGGGCTACGTGCTGGACACGCTGTGGCACGTCGCGCTCCCGGTGGCCTGCCTGGTGTACGGCGGCTTCGCCGTCCTCGCGAAGCAGACCAGGGCGTCGATGCTGGACAACGCCAACATGGATTTCGTGCGGACCGCCAAGGCCAAGGGGGTCACGTCGCGCGATGTCCAGATCTACCACGTCTTCCGAAACAGCTTGCTGCCGCTCATCACGATGTTTGTCGCGATCTTCCCGGCCATGCTGGCGGGATCGCTCATCGTCGAGAAGATCTTCTCCGTCCCCGGCATGGGGAGCCTCATGCTGGAGGCGATCAACCTCCGCGACCGCGAGCTCATCCTGGCCAACACCTTCATGGTGGGCATGGTGAACCTCCTGGCCTTGCTCCTGGCCGACATCCTCTACGCCTTCGCCGACCCGCGCGTGTCCTTCGACTGATTCCCGAACCCCGTCCGCTGCATGTCCACCACACCCGTCCAACGCGAATCCGTCAGCGGCATCGAGGTGATGCGCGGCATCGGCGTGCAGCGTGCGAAGCCGTTCTGGGCCGACGCATGGGACCGGACGATCGCTCGGCGCGGTGCGCAGGCCGCCACCGCGTGGATCGGCCTCGTGGCCTTGTGCGCCATCCTGGCCCCGGTGATCGCCAGCGGCCTCCCGCTGTGGACGGTCCAGTCGGCAGACGGCATTGTCGTCCGCTCCTGGAGTCCCTTGTGGGAACACCTCAACGCCACCGACCTCCTGATGCTCCTTGGGGGAGTGGCTGGGCTCCCGCTCGTGTTCTTCCTCCGGTGGCGCACCCGTGGCGCTCGGTTGGGACTCTTGTGCGTGTTCGCACTCCAGGCCGGCCTCTCGGTGGTCTTCATGGGAGCCGTGCGCGAGTGGTTGGTAGATGACACCGGGAGCGAATGGGTGCGATCGGTCGGGCGGCTCCAGTCGACCGCGTGGACGGCCTCGGCGATGGTCTGTCTCGTCATCGGGTTGGCATGCCTCGGGCTCGTGCCACTGGGTGCGCCCAAGCGTCGCGCCGGCCGGCGGCTCCTCTGGGTGGTCACCGTGGCGACGGTGTGCACGGCCGCGATCGCCTCGCGGTGGATCGAGCCCGTGGCACTCATGGATCGATTCTCGGAGGGGCAAGCCGCCGGCACGATGAGAAACGTCTGGGCCCCGATTCCCTTTGGCCCCGACCAGTCTCGGACCGACTTCTACCTGGAACCGCCGGGCACGACGTTCGCGCAGGCCACCGGCGACTGGGAAGGAACCGCGCTCGGCGAGCGCAAGTTCGTGCTGGGCACTGACACGGTCGGCAAGGACGTGGTGTCGCAGATGCTGCATGCGTGCCGGCTTTCCATCTCGATCGGATTCGTCTCGACGGGAATCTCGCTCCTCATCGGCATCACGCTGGGCGCGCTCATGGGGTACTTCGGCGGGCGCGTGGACATGGTCCTGTCTCGCATCCTGGAGATCTTCATGGCGATCCCGGTGCTCTTCCTGCTGATCGTGGCCGCGGCCGTGCTTCCACGGAACACCTACGTGATGATGGCCATCATCGGATGCGTCTCCTGGCCCGGACCGGCGCGATTCATTCGCGCGGAGTTCCTCAAGCTCCGCAACACGGACTTCGTGCAGGCCGCGCGGGCGCTGGGCCTGCCGCTCCACACGATCCTCTTCAAGCACATGCTGACCAACGGCGTGACGCCGGTCCTGGTCCAGGCATCGTTCGCGATCGCTGCGGCGATCCTCGCGGAGGCCACGCTCTCCTTCCTCGGCTTGGGGCCCGTGGGCCAGGCCTCTTGGGGCAAGCTCCTGGCCTCGGCCACGGGCGAGACGGGACAGTTCATCTGGTGGCTCGCGATCTTCCCGGGACTGGCCATCTTCCTGACCGTGCTGGCGTACAACCTCCTCGGCGAGGCGCTCCGCGACGCGATCGACCCCAAGCTGCGAAAGGCCGCGCACTGATGGTCTCCCCGACCTCCGCCATATCGCCCACCTCGACGCCGCTCCTGGAGGTCGCCGACCTCGCGGTGAGCTTTGACAACGCGGGCGGACCACGCATCCAGGCCGTGTGCGGCGTCAGCATGGCGCTCCACCGGCAGCAAACCCTTGCCGTATTGTCTTTCTTCTAATCTTTTGCTGACCTCTGCCAGCAGTTCCTCCTTCTATTAGAAAAATTATACTGTGGGTTGCAATTTATTAATCTCGTTTAGTTTTTGTGAGTACAAATCATCACCTTCATTCATGAGGTAGGGAGTCTTTGGTTCATCAATTTTTTTCTTCGGGTGGAGCAGTTTGTCTTCCTCGAGGATTTTTATTTTGTCTTCGTCCCAACGGACTTGCTTTTTAGCAAGATTATGCTCTGTTTTTTCGAACTCTTCGGGTTTTGTATTTTCGCCTTCCATTTAATAAGTATATTGTTATTTTAAACATACAATAATTGATAAAAGAGAGAGAAGAATAGTTTTAAGCATATAAAATTACTTATTACATACTTTTACTATATGATTAGTTTATTTTATAAACTTCAACTTTTTATTACTAAACTTATGCTTGTACAACCAATCACAGAACATGTTTATTATCACTACAGCAAGATGCTTATCGAACTTGGGAAAATTATTTGGGAGGAACAAATTAATATAATCATTTGTTATGTCAGGGAGACACTCAGCATTTTTCACTGAGGTAAATTCTAATGTGGTCGGCTCATTACGAATACTTTTATATTCCGATAAAATTTCCCAGCCGATAAGGTTCATGCAGTCTCTCAAATTCTTGACAAAAATTAACAAATTCTTCAAAAATTTGAAATTGACGGTTCTCGCCATGTCTAAAAGGAAAATTGCGAAAATATCATCGCACGTCAGTTCTTCTTTTTCTAAATTGGAAAAGAAGTGGTCTTTTGGCTCGTCATTTTTATAATTTGTGAAAAATCTTTCCTTGATGTGTGTATCAATAAAACATTTCATTTTTTTGTATAATATTAAATAGCCTTTCTTCTTTCTGTCAGTGGAATTTGCTTCATCGATCAAATTTGTAAAAATGGCAAGAGGGTCCCTTACATACCCTGAGAGACCAAGAGTATTGAAAATATTTGAGTAAATTTGTTCTTTAGAAGCTGAGTATTCATTAGTGTTTTCTTTTTTGTTGTAGATTTCTCTAAATTCCAAATTTCTTTCTTCGATCCCTTCTTGTCGCTCTTGTCTTCTTATGAAATCTTCATTTATCAAAAAGTTTTTTCTCGGTCGGCCCCTGCCCTTGCCGTTCTGAATCTGGTTGGCGTTGGTACCGTCTGGGGTTTTGCCATTATGTTTGGTTTTGATATGTGTATAGAGAGCGGGGTAGGAGAGGTATGTTTTCCCGCAACCACAGACGTAGTCTCTTCCATTGCAGTCATTTTTGCTTCGTCTTTTTTGTTTTGTTCCGGGGGGCTTCAGAGTGATATTAGGAGGACCAATTTTTTCACTATTTAACCTATATTCTCCTTCTTTTCCATTTTTAAGATTTTCGTTCATCATTTCTTCGTCCTCATCGTCAATATTCTCCATAATGTTCTCGTCATAGTCTTCCTCCATAATTTATTTAAATTTATTTTGAAACAAATTTAAAGAAATTTATTTACTAGTAAATGTAATAAAAATTATTTTGTTTATTTTTAAAATTTAAAAAATGAATATTATAAATTCAAAAGCCTTTTCGGATATAACCAATGGCGCCATATCTGGTTCGATGACAACTTTTCTAACTCAACCTCTTCAAGTTATTCG
>SXOD01000009.1 GCA_005776885.1 Planctomycetia bacterium | reverse complement strand
TCTGAGACAAGTTGAAGTTGGTATTCACGCGGCCTCCCCGAGGAGGATGCGTCGGTGCGCTGCGGGCGTTCGGTAGCCGATCCGCCCGATGATCCAGTGGTTGTTGAAGCGGCGGGCGAAGTCGCGGAGCGCCTGGTTGAGTTCCTCGATGGTCCGGAATCGGTGCAGCCAGAGCAGCTGCTCCTTCAGGGTTCGGATGAACCGCTCGACGCAGCCGTTGCCCTCCGGCTGGCGGACGAAGGACGGGCTCGACTCGATGCCGAGGGTCTTGAGCTCGTCCTGGAAGGCGTGCGAGATGAACTGGCTGCCATGGTCGTGGCGGAGCTTCGTGCCCTCCGCGATCTTGTCCTCGTACCGCCCCTTCGTGAAGTGGATCGCCTCGCGCAGGCACTCGATGGCCTCAAATCGCGTGCCGCGCCGCGCGGCGCGCACCCCGAGGCACTCGCCCGTGCAGTGGTCGATGACCACGAAGACGGCGGCGTTTCCCTCGTCGGTGAGGCAGCCGGTCGCATCGATGGCCCACATCTGGTCGGGTGTCTCTGTCGTGATCGTGCGGTCGTGGGTGTCTGGCCCGCGCACGCCGGTCGGACGGTCGCAGGCGAGGATGCCGTGCTCGCGCATGATCCTCAGCACGCGGCGCATCGAAGTGCGTACGCCGCGCTCCTGGCGGAGCCGTGCCCAGACCTTGCGGTGGCCTTCGCCGACGAAGAGCGTGGATGCGAGGACGGCGCGGATCTCCGCGAGGATCTGCTCGTCGGAGAGAAAGGTCCTCGGGCCGCGTTTCGGGGGGATCCTCGGCGCATCATCCGCCAGCGCCTTGTGGCGCTGGACGGTGGCGCGAGCGAGCCGCCACGCGCGGCAGACGCGCTGGATGCCGTAGGGCTTGTTCGCGGAGGGTGACATCGCCTGGCTCAAAGCGATGGCCTCCGCGGCGGAGGGCGGAGGCCGTCCTCCAGGATCTCGATCTTCTTCTCAAGGAGCTCGATCTGCATGGCCTGGTCGCCGACCTTGGCCTTGAGGTCGTGGATGAAGCCGTCGCGGTGGTCGGGCTCGCGCGACTGGAGCCCGGCCTGCATGCCGGCGAGCGCCTCGTCACGCCACTCGGCAAGCTTGCCGGGCGTGACGCCGAGCTCGCGGCTGAGCGCGTCGAGCGTCTCTCCGCGAATGAGCCGCAGGACGACCTCGGTCTTGCGGCGGCTGGACCAGCGGCCACGGTCGGAGGGATGGTCCTGGCGGTCGCCTTCGTCGGCTCCGCTCGCGCTCCGCGCTCGCTTCGCCGCCGAAGGCGTCTTGTGTCGTGGCTTCTTCATGGTGTCGTGCATTGTGCCCTCGAGTCCCAAACGGGTGTCTCAGGAAACTGTGCAGCGCACCAGCGCGCAGGCGGCCACCCCCGCGCCTGTTGCCGTGCCTACATGCACCACCGATTCCGCTGCAGCGCGACGTCTTCGGGTACGACCGCCTCGAGCCGATGATCATCGCGGAGCTACCTTGGGCTCGGCCACGACGGGTACGTGATCGTTTCCGAGCACATTGGGCGGGACATTGCTCACTCCCTCGGCGCGCAGGAACTGCAACGCGGCCTGCGGTCCGCACACTCATGGGCGAGGTGGGGACACTTTGCTGACTGGAGTGGAGAGTTGGAGAAGGTGGAGTGAGGGGTGTGAGCTCGAGGCAATGCTTGTGTGCCAAAGAGGCATTCCGCGGGCGTTCCCACGAAATCGGGTTAGGATTGGGGAAATGCCCCGATCAGGGAAAGCCGAGGAGATCGCAAGGACGCTCGCGCGTTCGCTTCCGCGGATATGGGATGGAAAGGCCTGTGTCCTTGAGTTGAAAGCCGCTGACTACCAATGGCGGCAACTTGAGTGGATCGGCTGGTGGTTTGAGTTCAAGGCGCTGCAGGGCCTGCGTTCGTCGATGGGTGGCGGTGTGGGACCGAGGCTGGACAGCGTCAAGTTTGATTACTCCGTCGATGGCGAGATCTGGGACTTCAAGGCGCATCCGGTCGGCAGCGGAAAGTCAACGGGAGCGGCATACTTGAATGACGAACAGGCAGTGAACGAGTGTCTCGCGAATGAGGGCCACATCGGATGGCAGATTGCGGTGGGCGCGGCCACCTACGACGACGAACGGGGGAGTTTCAAGGCATGGCATGATGCGCTCAAGGGCAAGGAGTCGGTCTATGTCCGGGAGGGGAAACTCAGTGGTCGGAGATCGCGCCGCCGAAAGGTGAGTTTTCAGTTCCAGGGAATCGCCTGGTTTGAGTTCAGGTCAGGGCAAGAACTGGAGATGGCGTTGAAAAGCGGGTGGCTGACGCGAGGGATGCAGGTTGGTCAACGAAACGCTGACGGGTCGCCGAGGCGCGCGAAGTACGGATACTCCCACGGGCGATGGCGCGAATATGTCAGCGGTGGTACGCCGGCACTCCGATGCGGCTGGGTGGAGGTCGGGGACTAGACGCCAGTTCGGGCGGTTGTGCGGATTGGCGGTCGGCGTGTGCGCTTCGAGGCGCCCGCAGCGATCTTCCCCTTCGCTGCGTTGACCGAAATCGCCCCAAGCCCGGGGAGCACCGCAGTCCCAGCCCATGGGTCACGGACGAATTGCCCGTTCAATGCGGCCCATGCAAGTCGCACCATCCCGACATTGACGGCATTTCCCAACTGCTTGTAGGCGGCCTTCTCAGACACCCCTGCACGCACGAACACCTCGCCCGGAATCCCCTGGAGTCGAGCTGCTTCGGTGGGAGTCAGCGTGCGATACTGATCGATTCCCGGAAGAGCGGGGCCCACAATGGATGTCTGGGTGATCGCCACGAGCGCGGGCAGGTAAGTGGGGGGCTTGACTCTGATGCCACTTGGCCGCATTTGGAGCACAAGGTCGGCAAGGGTCCGCCCCTTGCGTCGAGGGTGCTTCTGCCTCGCTTGCCACTCAAAACGCTGTCGAGAAAACGGGAACTCGCGCACGGATGCCCCTGTCCGGGGCCACGAGCGCTTGAGCCACGCGTCGATGAAGCCTCGGTGCGCGACATAGAACGCGTGGTTCTTGGTGCGGAAGTCGCGTTCCCAGTCGGGAGCGCCTTTGGTGATCTTGAGTTGCCGGGTGAACGCGTCTACCCAGATGGGGAAGCCCGGGAGGTCGTCGGACTCGATCCCCGCAACGAATGCATCCCAAGCCTCAAGCCAATCCATTTCGGAGTCCCGAAGCCGATACCGCCCGATGTCGCTGATGGTGGAGTCGGCATCGAGAAAGTCGGCAATCCGCCACGAATGAGGGTCCCAGCCAGCGGACTTCACAAAGTGATCCCGGGTGAGCAGCGGGGGCTGGAGAAACGTTGCTCCGCGCGAGTCCCGCTCAGCAAGTATGTAGACCCGATCGCGAACCTGCGGCGCCCCACCCTGGTTTGGAGGGACGAGGTGCGGAGTCAGAATCACCGGCGTCTGTGAGACTCGATATCCAGCATCCCGAATCGACGCAATCACGGTATTCCAGGTGTCGATGTGCCGAGGCCCGGCCAAATTGCGCACATTTTCGAGCATCAGGTACTGCGGCTGTCGTGCCCGCACGATCTCCATGATGTCGAAGAAGAGCGTGCCACGAGTCCGATCCCGCACCCCCAATTGCGCGCCGCTCTTTGAGAATGGTTGGCAAGGGAAGCCTGCGCACAGGACATCATGCTTCGGCACCCTTCGACGGATCCCAGTCGCGCTCCGCGTCGAATCGGGATCCTCGGGGTTTTCTCGAGTGAGAGAGCGGATGTTTCGCACAAACTTCGAAGGGTCCGAGTCCGGGAACGAAGCCCGATAGACCTGCAGGCACTCTTCATCCATCTCGCAGGTCAGCACGCACTTCCCGCCTTCCGCCGTGAGCGCGTGATGGAACCCCCCAATTCCCGCAAAGAGATCGATGAAAGTGAACGCAGCCATTGTGTCAGGTGTTTGTTCGGGGATGATAACACCTTTCACCACCCCACACCATATCCCGATGCGGGCCGATGCCGGGCAACTCGTACACCTCGGTGACGCAGCGGAACCCGCACCGCTCGTACATCGGGACGGCCCTCAGTCGCGCATTGCACCAGAGCCCGGATTCATCCGCAGTCGCCTGGCGCTGGAGTTCACGCACCAGGGTCGATCCAATGCCGCGATTCTGGTGGCCGGCGGCGACGGCCATCGCGCGGAGGCGGAATAGGAGAGGGAATCGGAGGGGGTGCACCTTCATTCCAGCGCGCGAACCATCCGCGTCGCGCGAACCGTCCGCGTCGCGCGGGAATTCATCCGCCTGCATGGTTGCGCACCCAACCAGCGCATCGGTCCTGGCATCAAGGGCGAGCAAGAATCGCGTGCGCGGGTCGTCGTCCACTCCTGGGTATCGCTCGCTGCCGCGCGGCATGCCAACTCGAAGTTGCTCGTGCCGCAGGTCAAGGTGCGCTTGCGTCATCTCCTGCGTCCAGCGCAGCGTGATCGCTGCCTGGATCTTCTGGGTGTCGCCCAAGACGCCCTCGCGATCATTCACTGGTGCCCGCCTTCACTGGTGCCCGCCTTTGTCGGCGCCGCCTTCGAGGGCGGGGCGTTCAAGGGCGCCGCCTTCGTCGGCGCCGCTTCGTGGTAGGGCCAGCCTGGGAACGGCAGCGCGCCTTCCGCCGAGGGATCCACCCACCTCGGCCACGCCGCCAAGTCGTAGCGGCCATCGCCGTGAATCGTGATGATGCCGTAGCCGGGTGACAAATCGTAGAGCCGCCTCGGAGCCAGTCCTCGATCCTCGGGATTGGTCACGGCCAGCACCGTCACTCGATTGCCGAAGGCGTCAAAGTAGTCGCCGGTCCCGCGGGGCGCTTCGGGCGGAAGCGAAGACGCATTCTCTGCGGGGTCTCTCGGCATCCATCGCCGCGGCCAGGTGTTGGCGATGGCCGGAGGCGTGAAGGCCATCGGACCATCGCCAAAGGCATCCACGCCGTATCGGGCCAGCGAGCCCAAGTGCTGATCGCCCGCAAGGTGCAGCGCCTGCGCTCGCTGGAGCTGGCGCACCGCGCGTGTGCGCGCGCCCTGCGGCCAGCCGTTGGTGTCGGTGTCGGCGCTTGGCGTGTCGTTGGGCGCGTATTCGCCCGCTGGGTAGATCGTCAAGCTTGGGACCACGCCGTCATCCTTGCCCTCAGGGAGCGTGTGCAATCCAAAGAACGGCGACTGGCTCAGGAGCACCTTGCGCGGCGCAGCGGGATCGTGTTGGTCAGCCCATCGTGTCAGCAACGCTTCTTGCTCGGGGCCGAGCAACTGCGCCTGCGCGCTGTCGGCGGTGCGGGGGTCAAATCCCTCAGCCTTGAAGAAGCCGTTGACGCACTTCCCCTCGGGCACCATCACGCTTGCGGAACTCTTCCACATGCGATCGGCCAGAATCAGGCCATCGACGGTGCCGTAGCGAAGGCGCGTGGAATAGGGCTCGATCCCTTGCCCGATCGGTGCGTCCACTTCTTCGGCGCGGTGCGGAAGGTTGCCGACCTGCGTGCGGTGGATCGCGTTGATGATGGTGCCGCTGAGCTTGTATCCACCTGCGTCTTGCGCGGAGAGGCCGGGGCTCGTGTGTGCACGCTCAGTGGCGCTCACGCCGCCACTGCCCCAGAGGTTGCCGTGAAAGACATCATGGTCATCCGGGACGAGCACCGTGGGGCGATCGCGGCAGAGATCGCCAAACGACCACAGCCATCGCTGGAACTTGGAGTGGTAGTCCAGCAGCGTCTCGCGCTGGTCCACCGGCGTGATGTCTCCCTCGTAGAGTTGGTCGCCCGCGAAAAAGAGCAGGTCTGGGTCATGTGCCGCGACATGAGCCACGAGGTCTTCGTGCGGAAACCACACGCCGTTGCGGTTCCACTCGCTGAGCGCCACGATGTGCTTCACGCAGCTCAGTGCGGCGATGGTGGTCTCCTGACCAGGTGCTCGAAGCGTCCCCGTGAACTCGTGTGTGCCGCCGTTGTGGGGACACGAGAGTCGATAGCGGCCGCCGAGTGCATGGTCGATTGCCGGAACCTGAAACTGCGCGGTGGCGCTCGCGGGGTCGACTGCAGATGTGGCGATGCGAGTCCACTCGCTGCCGGTGGCGGCGGGTTCGGCGGGTTCGGCGGGCGCGGCGATATCGAGGGAGACCGTCTCGATCCCAGCGCCGGGCGGCAGATGAGCGACGATCGCCAGGTCATGCGTGCCGTCGTCGCGACGATCAATCGTGTACGTCGCCGCGAAGATCGGCCCCCAGGCGCGCTCGCAGCGGTCGATGAACCAGTCGGCGCGTTGACATGGCTCGCCTCCAATGCCGGCCTCGGTCCGCGACTGCAGGTCAGAGAAGGACCACCCGACGCCGGGCGCCCGCTCGGCGCGATGTGACACCAGCGCGAACGCGCCGTCGATGGTGGCACGGCTGAGCTGGTGCACGACGGCCTCGCCCAGCGGCGCGTCGCCCTGTGATGATCGTGCGGTGAGCGTGAAGGTGCCATCGGAGTCCGGCGCAATCGTGACGACAAGTTTCACCGGCTGACTGCGATCCGCGGTGCGTGCAATGGTTGACACGGCGCCCGCAAGTGGCTCGAGCGACTGCCGCGTGGTCGTGTTGGGAAGGGTCCACGAAAAGGACTCCTTTCGCGGGGTTGAGAAGTCCAGGAGGAGCGGCGCGCCGGCCCCGTCCACCACGGCGAGCAATCCACCATCGGGTGCCGGCACCGATTGCACGAGTGCCGTGAGCCGGTAGTCAGTCGCCTCGTGTCCAGCGCCAATCAGGAGTCCGGCGAAGTCGCCAGCACCCACCCGTGCATCACCGCCCGGCTTCGCGCCCCACGGCGCGACGGTGACCGAGATCGTGGCGGAGCATGTTGCCGAACGCCCGTCCCTGGGTTCCACACGCGAGATGAGCCAGTGGGCCGTCCGAACTGGGAGCCGCGAGTCGTCGCAGACAATGCTTTCGCCCTCACGGTGCCAGTCTTGCAAGCGATTGGCGTACCACTCTGGACCGAGCCAGTCCTGCGGTGCAGCGAGAGCGTGGAGCGACGCCATCACCACGGTGGCGTGGAAGAGGCTCATGTCGATGGCTCCTTGATCGTGGGCTGCAGGGTGTGGGCGCCAAGGTGGCGCAGCGCGGCGTCGGCGGCCGTGCGTGTCGGTTCGTCGGGCGCCACCACCAGCACGGCGCCTCCCGACCCTGGAAGTTTCGCAGCGGCGCCGCACGCGCGCGCGCAATCGATGAGTGCGCGGTCGCGTGGCTCGATGTCAAAAAGGTCAGTGCGAAGCATGGAGTTCCGATCGATGCACTGGAGGAATCCTGATCGATTGCCAGCACGCAGGCACCCCGCTCCCTCACGCGCGAGTTGAGCGAGCGACGCCATCACTCGACGAACCTGCTGGTCACCGCGCTCCCATCGGCCAAACACCCCGCGGTGCACATCGCCGCTGGGCGTCCCCGGAGTGGAATGCCAGGCCAGCAGCATCGGCGGGAGGCACTGTGGCGAGAGTCGAGCCACGGAGGCCTCGGCAAATGGATCTGCAAACTCCATGAGGCACAGCCCCTCGTGCGCCTGCACCAATCGGTCCAGCGGTCCGGCGATCGTCCCCAAGATCGTGTGCTCGGCGTTCCACGCCGCGCGCGCCAGTCGCATGGGATCAAGCGACGATTCCGACCACGCTCCCAACGCCCCCCACGCGCGCATCGCCGCGATCACGATGGCGCTTGAGCCGCCAAGCCCTGATTGCAGGGGAATCGTCGTCTCGATGGTGAGTGAACACTTGGGGAACACCGCGTCGCGAGGCATGCCCAACTCACTCGTGAACGCCTGCCAGGCAGCCCGGAGCAGTTGGTCTGCCTCGCCAGGCGTGGACCAATGCGGCGCGGGACTCACCGATACCCGCGCCGCCAGCTCATTGACCGCAAACCCGATCCCGGCACCCCCATAGATGTCGGACGGATTGCCGAGGAGTCCGACGCGTGCGTGGGCGAAGCCGGTAGCAGTCTCACGCGGGGGCACGATGCGGCAGGGTACTGGCGTAGCCTCACCATGGCATGTCAGCTGAGGATCGTCGCACCGCATCGAACGACTCCGCGCCATCGGACTTGTCCTTCCTGTGCCCCACGGCACCCGAGCAGCGTGCCGCAGAAACGGCATGGCTTGAACAAGTCTTGCGGCGACCGTGGTGCGCCCGCCAATGGGCGTACCTCCGACATGGTGGCCCGGGGTACCTCCAGAGCGCGCTCACGCTGGGCGGCGGCACCGCATCGTCCTGTCTCATCGCAGGAGCGGCGTTTGGGTTTGACCTGCTCTGGGTTCCGATCGTTGGCATGGTGCTGGGCGGCATCGTCTTCATGGCCATCGCGCACCAGACGCTGTCCACCGGCATGAGACCGTTCGGGGCGATGCGTCGTTATGCCGGGCCGATCTTTGCGTGGGGATGGGCGATCGGGACCGTCCTCGCGTCTGTCGTGTGGCATCTCGCCCAGTACTCGCTGGCGTCGGCGGTGCTGGTCGATCTCGCTGCGGTGGCCGGATGGCAGGTGCCGCGATTTGGCATGGGGTTGCTCGTCCTGGCGTGGGCGGTCCCGATGGCGCTCGGGTTCGGCTCCGGCGCTCGATGGCGCGGCCTGTTTGAACGCGCCATGCGGTGGATGGTGTGGAGCATCGTCGGACTCTTCGCACTGGTCTTTGTGCGCGTGGGACTGGGGCACGGCGGAGCAATCGTGGAAGGCGTGTGTTCGTTCAACATTCCAGCCGATCGCGAGGGTGTCGCTGCGGCGGGCGTCATCATCGCCGGGCTCGCGGCCGCGGTCGGCATCAACATGACCTTCCTCTACCCGTACACGCTGCTCGCGCGCGGGTGGGGTCGATCCCACCGCGAACTGGCGCGCACCGACATCGCCTGCGGCATGGTGCTGCCCTACATCATCGTGACCACGCTGATGATCGCCGTGGCCGCCGTCACGCTCTCGCCAACCTTTTCCGGGAAGTCGATCGGTCCAATCGAAGCAGCGCAATCACTTGGCGCGATGGTTGGTCCGATCTGGGGCCGAGTCTTGTTCGACCTGGGCATCCTGGCGATGGCGTCCTCCACGATCGTGCTCCACATGGTCTGTTGTGGCGTGGCGGTCTCGGAGATGTCGCACCGTCCGTTCGGTGGGCGAGCGTTTCGTTGGGGGGCCATGATTCCCGCGCCCGCCGTCATTGGGAGTCTCTATTGGAGCGACCTTTCGCTCTGGCTCGCCGTGCCGACCGGCGTGATCACAGGGTTCCTCCTGCCACTGGTCTATGTCGCCTTCCTCAAGCTCCAGTGCAGCTGGGCCTACTTGGGACGAGATCGGCCACCCGGCGGGCGATTGGTCGCCTGGGTCGGTGCGCTGGTCCTGTCCACAGTTGTCCTGGCGACCTTCCTCGGCTGGTATGCGGTGACCAAGGGGCCGGGGTTCATCGCACAGTGGCGAACTATCTTTGAGGGATCGGCATGACCGCACCAGTCGGAGTTGGCATCATCGGCCACGGGTTCCTGGCCCGCACACGCTCTCGATGCTGGGCTCGAGTGTTCGGCGTGCCAGTGGACAAGTCCTTCGTCGCCGGCCGAGATCCGACGCGCGCGGCGGCCTTCGCCGAGGGACATGGCTGGTCCCGGGGTGGGTCGATCGACGAGTTGCTCAGCGACCCGGCGATCGCGGTGGTCGATCTGTGCGTTCCGCAGTCCGCGCATCGCGAACTCTGCGAGCGAGCGGCCGCCTCCGGCAAGCATGTGCTCTGCACCAAGCCGCTCACCGCCTTCACGGGGCAGGGGTGCGCCCAAGGAGTGGCCATCGCGTCCACCGATCCGCGCGTGATGTTGGAGCGTGCGATGGAAGATGCGAAGGCAATGGTCGATGCCTGCGCGCGGGCCGGCGTCCAGCTCTTCTACGGCGAAAACTGGTTGTTCGCTCCCGCCTTCCAGCGCGCTGCCGCGCTCAACGCCGCCAGCAACGGCGTGATCCTGGAAATGCGCGGCTGGGAGAGTCACTCTGGGTCGCACTCGCCGTATGCCAAGGAGTGGCGACATGTTGGAGGCGGTGCACTCTTGCGGCTTGCGTCGCACCCAATCGGAGCCATGTTGTGGCTCAAGGCACGCGAGGCGGCGCGTCGTGGTGCAAGTTCAGGCAAGGGCACAGGTACGGCACGAGTCGAGAGAGTCACGGGCGCCGTCGCGGATGTCACTCGTGCGATTCCCTCAGGCGCCCCAAGCGATGTGGCGACGGGTTGGCACGATGTGGAGTCCTGGGGCACGGCGACCATGCACTTTGGCGACGGAAGCGTCGGGACGGTCTTTGGGAGCGATGTCATGATGGGGGGGATGCAGAGCCACCTCACCATCCTGGCCAGCGACCATCGCCTCGAAGTGGCGATGTCACCCAACGATGCCGTGCGTTCGTACGCTGCGCGCGATGGCACCTTTGGGGACGAGTACATGATGGAGAAGGCCAGTGGCCAGGCTGGCTGGAATCATGCGATGGCAGACGAGGACACCTCTTCCGGCCAGCAGGGACTGGTGCAGCATGTGGCCGAGTGCCTGGCGACCGGCCGCACCACGGATTGCGATGGCGCGCTCGGTGCCGAAGTGGTGCGCGTTGTGTACGAGGCCTACGCCGCCGCGCGCTGAAGCGTGTTGAACAGGCTCCGCGCTAGTGCTTGCCGCGCCAGCTGTGCTTGGGGCGCGCAACATGCTGCACCGTAATCACGACGCCGTCGGGGGACATGATGAGCGCGATGTTGGCCCACTCACTCAGATCGATACCGAAGAATCGTCGGGCCCGCTGCACCGCTCGCTTGCTCATGAAGTACGCCAGCGCACCGTCACCCGCGTGGTATCGGTCCGCGTGTTGAAGCAACGCATGAATGGCGCCGGCCGAGATGCCGCGTTGCTGCCCGCGTACGGTGGCGTGGGTGCTGAGGGCTGGCTTCTTCGGGCGATCCGGAAGCATCGGGATAGGGTAGCGGCACGCTCGGGCGCGCATTGGCCGGTCCATCCGAGTGCATCGATGCGGCCTCGCCGGCAGAGAGCAGACCTATGCTCCCCTGATGGCCAAGACCACGGCAACCCGCGCGAAGAAAACGAGCACCGTGTCCAAGGCAGCCGCCCGACGACCGACGCCAGCAAGTCCCGACGCGTACTACGCGGCACTCCCCGCCGACCGCAAGGCAATCATGCTCCAGTTGCGGCGCGCGATGGGAAAGGCCCTCCCCAAGGGCTTCGCCGAGGTCATCCAGCACGGCATGCCGGGATGGGTCGTGCCGCTGTCGATGTATCCCCCGGGCTACCACTGCACGCCCAACACGCCACTGCCCTTCGTGGGTCTGGCCTCGCAGAAGAGCCACATCGCCGTCTATCACATGGGCGTCTACGCCGATCCGACCTTGTACAGGTGGTTCACGGAGGAGTGGGCGAAGCGAGTGCCGCGCAAGCTCGACATGGGCAAGTCGTGCATCCGGTTCAAGAAGCCAGACCAGGTACCCGTCGACCTCATCGCGGACCTGTGCAAGCGGATGACCCCGAAGGAGTGGGTGGCCCTCTACGAGGCGCGGTTCCGCCGCTAGCATCGACCGAGCCATGAGTTCCATTGAACCCACCGGATACGACCAGGAAGAAGCCACTTTCAAGCAGCAAGAGCTGGAGGCGTTGGCCAAGCTGCGCGAGAAGTTGAGTTCGCAACGAGCCGATGCCGCCGCATCCGCCGCCAAGGAAGCCCACTGGATGCGGTGCCCCAAGTGCGGCGGCGCCATGGCCGAGGTGGCCAAGGGGAGCGTGATGATCGACAGGTGCGGCGGGTGCGGCGGCGTGTTCTTCGACGCCGGTGAACTGGAGATCCTCGTTCGACACGAGAAGTCGGGGAACGGGATCCTGGGCAAGCTCTTCGGCAAGTCGTGAGCCGTCGGCCATTCCATCGAAGCCTCCTGGGCAAGTTGCTTCTGGCCAGCCTGGCGCCCACGATGGTGGTGATGCTGGCGGTGGCCGGGATTGCGGCGTGGGACAACTACAACCGGACGCTCAGTGACGCGAAGGAGATCCTGGAGTGGGAAGCCAAGAGCCTGGCCAGCTGGGTGGAAGCCGATATCGCACGGAACTTCCAGGTCTCCAAGTCCCTGGCGGCTTCGCAGGGCGAGTCTGGCGGATTCTTCGGTGATCGCGAAGCGACACTTCGGCTCGGGCGCGCGGCGTTGGAGTCGGCGCCGCAAATCACCGGAATAGGCATCGGCTACGAGCCCAACGCCGATGGCCACGACGCCTCGATGAGTCCCGCCGGGGCCGTCGATGAGAACGGGAGGATGTTGGGCTACTGGTTCCGCGACTGGAAGAGCGACAACGCCATCGGCTTGAAGGCGCTCACGGGGATGGCCACGGACATGTGGTACCAGCTGCCGCTGGAGAACTGGTCAAAGCGTCGCGACGACAGCACGATCCTCACCGAGCCCTATTCCTATGAGGGCAAGTTGATGGTCGAGCACATGACGCCAATCATTCGGGACGGCACATTCATGGGGGTCATTGGTGCGGATCGGGCGCTGGATGACCTTCAGGTCGAGATCGACCGGCGCGCTGCCGAACTGGACGTTGACATCGTCTTGGTCACGGGCCGCGGCCGGGTCGTGGTGGCGTCGGACGGGACAAATCGCGAATACGCCGTGCCACTCCACGATTGGCGCACCGTCCAGGTGGCTGATACGGCCTACGGGCCAATCTGGGGTGAGCTCTCGGCGCGTGAGGCGACCACGGAGCGCAACGACCCAGCCGCGGGTGGCGACTCGTTCTTCTCCGTCGCGCACATCCAGACGGGCGACTGGTACCTGGTGATGAGCGTTCCGGCCGACCGCATTCTCGGCCCCATCATGGCAGGCGCGGCACAGACGCTCGGCGTTGCGGGGTTGGGCGCACTCTTCATCGCGGCCCTTGTCTTGTTCGCCGCGAAGCGAGTCGCTGGTCGCATGATGGTCGCCGCAGCGTCGGCACAGAGCGTCGCGCAGGGTGACCTGACGACGGCGCTCTCGGGAAGCACCCAGATTGACGAGACTGGCGACCTGCTCCGGGCCTTGGACAGCATGACCACCGATCTCAACACGCTGGTCGGACAGGTGCGCGAAGCCAGCCTGGAGATCGGGTCCACCAGCACGCAGCTGGCCGCCTCGTCGAAGCGCCAGGAGGAAGTCGTCGCGTCCTTCGGGGCGAGCAGCGCAGAGATTGCCGCGGCGGCACGCCAGATCACGACGACCGGTCAGGAGTTGGCGCACGAGATGGACGCGGTGAACGAGCGCGCGCAGGCCGCCGCGCATGGTGCGCAAGAGGGAACCCAGCGACTGGATGCGATGGAACACGCCATGCAGGCGCTGAACGCCGCCACGGTGAGCATCGCCGACCGGTTGGCGACGATCAACGAGAAGGCCGGCAACATCGGCAGCGTGGTGGTGACCATCACCAAGGTCGCGGACCAGACCAATCTGCTCTCCGTCAATGCGGCCATCGAGGCCGAAAAGGCGGGCGAGTACGGTCGCGGCTTCCTGGTGGTCGCCCGCGAGATCCGCCGGCTGGCGGACCAGACCGCGCAGGCGACGCTTGACATCGAACGCATGGTGAAGGAAATGCGCGGCGCCGTCTCCAGCGGCGTCATGGAAATGGATCGATTCAACGACCAAGTCCGCCGAAATGTGGAGGAGGTCAAGGAGGTCGGTCAGCGGGTGTCTGGCATCATTGCGGCGGTGGCGGAGAACTCCAGGAGTTTTTCCACCGTCCGCGAGGGCATGCGCAGCCAGGCCGCCGGGGCCACGCAGATCTGCGATGCGATGGGCACGCTGTCCGCCAACGCCCGCACCACGGCGGATGTGGTGAGCGAGTTTGGTCGAGCATCCGAACAACTCCGCGCCGCGGTCGGCACGCTCCGCACTGCCGTCGCCGCCTTCCGCTTGCGAGGCGACTGATGCGTTCCTTCGTCGTCGTCGTTGGCGGGCACCGGTTCGCGATCGAGTCTTCCCTCGTGAAGGCCGTGCACCCGCTCGTGCGGGCGCAATCCGTGCCCGGCGCACCTCCATTCGTGGTCGGCGTGATCGATGTCCACGGCGCCTTGCTCCCACTGGTGGACGGGGCGCGCCTCTTGCTGGGCTCGGGTTCCGTGGCGCCGACGCTGGGGGCGCGGGTCCTTGTGATGGAGGCCGCGATGGAGTCGGCGCTGGAGTCGGCGCTGGAGTCGGCGCTGGGCGCGAGCGCAACGACGGGAGCAGGCGCCGGTGAAGGCACCGAGCCGTCGCGAGAACCCCGCCTCCTTCGCTTTGCCCTGTCCGTCGATGCGCTGGAGGACGACGCGGTCGTGCCCGAGTCGGGTCGATGGGAGTCCGGCCCGGGCGCGGCGCCCTGGGTTGGTGCCGTGGAGCGCCTTGATGGGCAGGCACTTCATCGATTTCACCCGGCGTTGCTGGCGCGCGCCCATCCGCAACTGACCGCTCCGGTGCCGCTCTGCTCGACCGAGCTGGCCACGAGCAGGAACGCATGAAGTCATGATCGACGATGCCTGCGACCGGATCGCCAGCCGACTCCTCAAGGAGCGGTTGCAGCCTGAACTGGTGCGCAGTGCCGGGCTGCCGTCGTTGGTCGCCGAGCGATGCGCGAAGCACCGCCTGGAGTCGCCAATCCACTACGCGGAACTGGTGGAGCGAGATGAGGCCGAGCTGGGATGGCTTCGCTCGCAGATCGCGGTGCCGGAGACTTGGCTGTTCCGTTACCCCGCCTCATTTGAGTACATCCGACGATGGGTCGGCGACCGAAGCCGAGACTGGTCGGTCGATCGCCCGCTCCAGATCCTGAGCGTGGCGTGCGCCAACGGAGCCGAGGCATTCTCGGCGGTCGTCGCATCTTCCTCCGCGCTTGGAATCGGCCGCGCGGTTGACGGATGCACTTCGGTGCGCGCCGTTGGCATCGATCCCAACGCCGCGGCCGTGGACGCCGCAAGACGCGGGACGCTGGGCAGGATGGCGCTTCGAGGCGAGATGCCGGCGTGGGCCGCGGACGGGGATGCCGTGACTGTTGCGGATGGCGTCCCAACGGTTCATGAGAGGATCCGCGCGCAGGCGTCATTCCTGGTTGGGGCCGCCCCCGAATCGCTTGCGGCCATGCCGGCGGAGTCCATTGATCTCGTGTTCTGCAGGAACCTGGCGATCTACCTTGATGCTGATGCTCGCCAGCAAATAGGACAACAGCTGCTCCGGATCCTGCGTCCACAGGGCATTCTGTTCCTGGGCCATGCGGAGCGACCGGCGCTCTTTGGCTGTGAGCGATCGATCCACGGTGCGCCGGGCGCTGACCCTGCCGCGTTCGCTTTTGTGCACGCGAGCGCTCGACTGCCCCGCGTGAAAGATGAAGAACGACCAGAAAACAGTCGAATCTCATCTCCCCAACGGCGAGATTCCCGGCGAGAGTCCCAACGACGCTCTCCGCAGCCGACCAGCCTCGCCGAAGCGCGCCGTGCCGCGGACGAGGGTCGATTGGATGAGTCGCGCTCCGCCGCACTCGCCTTGCACGCCGGAGGGTCCCGCGAACCCTCGCTCCTTCACTTGCTTGGCACGCTGGCACTCGCGGCCGGCGATGAAACCGAGGCTGAGCAATGGCTCAGGCAAGTGGTTTACGCCGTACCCAATCACGACGAGGCCTTGCTCACGATGGCGGTCCTCGCCGAGCGTCGCGGTGACTTGGAAGCTGGTCGTCGCCTTCGCCAGCGCGCCGGTCGTGGCGGGGGAGGCACCCCGTGACGCAGCACCCGCCGACACAAGGACCGTCCGACGAGAATGCCCTGGCGCGCCGCGCGCGGGCCGGCATGCGAGAACTGTTCGCCAAGCCCCTCTCCGAGGCGGACCTCGACGCTGCCACCAAGGCCTTGGCGTCTCCCATCGTGGAGGCCGGTCTGGACCGGACCAGCTTGCTCCTGGTGGAGTGCGGCGGTGAGCGAATGGCCTTCCGCGCCGCCGATGTGGCCCGGGTGATCGCGAACGCCCCTCGCCACCGGGTCCCGCACCGCAGCAACAGCGTGTTCCGTGGCATCGCCAACCACGAAGGCGAGCTCCTCCTCTGCTTTGCCCTCGAGCGAGCGCTTGGACTGGGCTCCACGACGGCCCCCGCCGCCGCGTCTTCGCCTGCTCCTTCGCGTTCACCCTTGCCTTCGCCTGCTCCTTCGCGTTCACCTTTGCCCTCGCCTGCGGCTGACACGCCAAGCCGCCCGCTGGTGGTCATCGAAGAATCACGTCGGCGCTGGGCGATTGAGGTCGATCGCATCTTCGGCGTGGAGGACCTGGACGCAGCAGAACTGCGCAGCCCGCCCCTCACGCTGTCGGCGGCACACAGCGGCTGCACCGATTCACTGGCGCGCGTCGGCGGCCGCGAGGTGATCGTCCTTGATGCCCAGGCCCTGGGGCGCGTGGCGCAGGGGGCCGTTCGATGAGCGACCTCTCGGGATTCAGCCTCTTCGAGCTCTTCCGCGCCGAGGTCGAGACGCACTGCGCAGCGCTCAACGAGGGTTTGATCCAGCTGGAACGGTCGCCGAACGATCTCGCCGTCATCGTGCCCCTGATGCGCGCCGCGCACTCGATGAAGGGGGCCGCGAGGATTGTTGGCGTGGACGCGGCCGTGTCCGTGGCGCACCACATGGAGGACGCGCTGGTCCGCATGCAAAAGGGATCGGAGTCTGCCACGCGGGGGAGGATCGACCAACTGCTTGCGGGCACGGATCTGCTGGAACGACTCTCCCGGCAAGACGAGGCGGAGGTCGCGGGCTGGTCCGATCGGCACCGCGCCGAGATCGACACGCTGGTGGCGGCCCTCGGCGCCGCGCCGCCGGCCTCGGGCGAACCCGTGGCCACCCCGACTCCCGGGTTGGTGGAGGTGTCGGCCAGGCCAAGTGAGTTGCTGCCAGAGCCCGCTGCGATCCCGCGCGTCGAGGCGACTGCCTCGAGCACCGCCACCACGTCGGAGGTGCCCGACGCTCGCACGGTCCGGGTCAACGCGGAGAACCTGGACCGGATGATGCAGCTGGCAGGCGAGTCGATGGTCGAGGGTCGTCGGTCCCCGGGACTGCGCCGCGCGCTCGCCTCGCTTCGCAGCGACACTCGACGGCTTCGCAGCGCGGTCGAGGAAGCGGCTCGCCGCTCGGGCGTGGAGTCGCTTCGAGAGGTGGACCAATCGGTCGCCGAGGTCGAGGCCGCGCTGGTCGCACGGATCGCTGAGCTGGAGGCATTCTTCCGGCGCACGGAAGAAGTCTCCACCGCGCTCTACCACGAGGTCGTGGGGAGTCGCATGCGGCCATTCCGTGAGGGAGTCGCAGGGTTTCCGCGGATGGTGCGTGACCTGGCGCGGCAGCTGGGCAAGGAAGTGCACCTGGACATCGTCGGCGGCCACGTCCCCGTCGATCGAGACATCCTTGCTCGGCTGGAGGCCCCGCTCAACCACATCATCCGCAACGCGCTGGACCACGGTGTCGAGCGAGGGGAGGACCGCCTCGCCGCCGGCAAGCCAGCGCAGGCACGGCTGGTGGTGGAAGCTCGACATCAGGCGGGGCAACTGTTGGTGTGCGTCTCCGATGACGGCCGCGGCATCCCGATCGAACGCATTCGAGAGCGAGTCATCGAGCGCGGCATGCAGACCCGCGAGATCGCCAACACGCTGGGCGAGCGCGAACTCTTCGACTTCTTGTTCCTGCCCGGGTTCTCCACCGCCAGCTCGGTGACCGAAGTCTCCGGCCGCGGCGTCGGCTTGGATGTGGTGCACCAGATGGTGACTTCCACCGCCGGCACGGTTCGCCTGGAGAGTCGACCCGGCGTGGGCACGACCTTCTCGCTCACGCTCCCGGTGACACTGAGCGTGCTCCGTGCCGCGTTGGTCGAGATCGGCGGCGAGCCCTACGCCTTCCCGCTGGCCCGCATCGAACGAGTGCTCCGGGTGGAGGAGGACGATGTCACGACCGTCCAAGGCCGGCTGCAGTGCCAGGTGGACGGCGAATCCGTGGGGCTCCTCGACGGCGCGGCCGTGCTGGGCTTTGGCGAGGCCTCGCGCTGCGACGCCACCAGCGTGGTCTTGCTGGGCGACGAGCACGGATCCGTTGGCCTGGTCGTGAATCGATTCCTCGGCGAGCAGGACCTGGTCGTGCGCAGCCTGGACCGGCGGCTGGGCAAGGTCCCGCACATCAGCAGCGCCGCCATCCTGGATGACGGTGCCCCCGCGCTCATCGTGGATGTCGAGGACATGCTGGCCACGCTTCGCAAGGGCCTCACGGAGGGCACGCTTCGTGGACTGGGCACACCAACACACGAAAGCGCGCTCGCGGCGGCGTTCAAGCGAGTGCTCGTGGCGGACGACTCGATCACCGTGCGCGAAGTGGAGCGCCAGCTGCTCGCGCGGATGGGGTACCAAGTCGCCGTGGCGGTGGACGGCGTCGATGCATGGAACCAGCTTCGCGCGGGCGCGTTTGACCTCCTGGTGACCGACATCGACATGCCACGCATGAACGGAATCGAGTTGGTCAAGCTGGTGCGCGCCGACCAGCGATTTGCCCATCTCCCGATCGCCGTCGTTTCCTACAAGGATCGAGACGAGGACCGGCGCGCCGGGCTGGACGCCGGGGCCAACGCGTACCTCACCAAGGGTTCGTTCCACGACCAGACCTTCGCGGCCACGATCATGGACTTGATCGGCGCACCGTAACCTCCAGGACTGCACACGCACCACCGCATGGCCTACCGAATCGCCATCGTGAACGACCTGGCCATGGCCCGGGAAGCCCTCAAGCGAGCGGTCGCCCTCGTGCCAGGCGCCGAGCTGGCGTGGGTGGCCAACGACGGCGACGAGGCCGTGGCCAAGTGTCGTGGCGACACGCCGGACCTGGTGTTGATGGACCTCGTGATGCCCCGCATGGGTGGCGTCGAGGCGACTCGACAGATCATGGCGCAGTCGGCGTGCCCGGTCATCGTCGTGACCGCAACGGTCGAGGGCAATGCCCACGGCGTGTACGAGGCCATCGGCGCGGGCGCGCTGGACGCGGTTGACACGCCGCGGATGCCTTCGGCGGCGGGAGCAGTTGGCCCCGGCGGTGGTGCGACCGGCAGCGCTGCCGGTGGCGACGCGGGCCGACTCCTCGAGAAGATCGCCGCGGTTCGCGCAGCGGTCGAGGCTGACTTGGTGCGGTCCAAGGCATCGGCGGCAGCGGCGCCGATCGAAGCCGTCGTGGCACCCTGCGCCGCTGGGACGCCGAACAAGGCGGCACCCGCACCGGCTGCCTCGTGCACCTCGCTGCTCCTCATCGGAGCGTCCACCGGCGGCCCACAGGCCATCGTCGACTTCTTCTCGGGCTGGAATCGTGCGCGTGCCGTGGGAGCACCACCCGTCGCCACGATCATCGTCCAGCACATGGACCCTCAGTTCCTGCCGGGCTTTGCCGCGTGGCTCGGGAGCCGGATCGGGCATTCGGTCGCCCTCGCGCGCACCGGCCACGAACCGATCGCGGGTGAAGTGCTGGTCGCCGAGGGAGGGAAGCATCTCGCGATCGGCCCCTCGGGCGCGATGGTCTCGCTTTCCGGGAAGCCCTCCGATGTGCATCGCCCGTCGATCAACACCCTGTTCGATTCGGCCTCGCGCGCCTGTCCTGCCGGTGGCGCCGCGGTGCTGCTGACTGGCATGGGGCGCGACGGTGCCAGCGGGCTCTTGAGCCTCCGACGTGCGGGGTGGCTCACCTTCGCCCAGGATCGCGACACCAGCGTGGTGTGGGGAATGCCCGGCGAGGCCAAGGCCATCGGTGCCGTCGATGCGTGTCACGGGATCGATGTCATCGGGGCCACCGTGGCCAAGGCGATGGCTGGGCAACCAACAAAGAAGGTCTCTTCATGAGTGCTCCTGGAACCGCCGCGCTGGACGCTCCCCTCAAGGTCTTGATCGTGGATGACCAGGCCATGATCGCCGAGGCCGTGCGTCGCATGCTCGCCTCCCAAGGCGACCTCTCCCTCGTGGCGTGCCTCAAGGGAGCGGAAGCGGTGGAGTGCGCCCGTGCCGAGCAACCCGACGTGATCCTCCAGGACCTCGTGATGCCAGATGGCGACGGGCTTGACCTGGTCCGCGCATATCGAGCCGACCCCGCGCTCGCTCGCGTGCCGCTCATCGTCCTGAGCACCAAGGAGGAGGCCGCGACGAAGGCGGAAGCGTTTGCGCGAGGCGCCAACGACTACCTCGTGAAGCTGCCTGACCCCGTCGAGTTGGTGGCGCGCATCCGATATCACGCCCGGGTCAACAGGGCACAGGTGGAGCGCGACCGCGCCTTTGACGCCTTGCGCGCCGAACTTGAGAGCGCGGCGGCGTATGTGCGTCGGCTCATTCCGGCGCCCATCACGGGACCCATCGAGACGCACTGGGCGTTCCTTCCTTCCGCCAGCCTGGGCGGCGACGCCTTTGGCTACCGTTGGATCGACGAAAGGCACTTCGCGATCTATCTCCTGGATGTCTGTGGACATGGCGTTGGCCCCGCCTTGCTTGGCGTCAGCGTGATGAACGCCCTGGGTGCGGGGGCGATCGCCGGCGCCGACCCGCTGGACCCCGGCGCGGTCCTCACATCGTTGAATGCCATGTACCCGATGTCCATGCACAACGGGATGTTCTTCACGCTGTGGTACGGCGTGATCGACATCGCCACGCACGATCTGCGATACGCCTGCGGCGGCCACCCTCCCGCCATCCTCCGATCGCCCGATGGTTCCGTGCGGTTGCTTGGCGGGGACGAAGAAGTCTCCGGTCCCGTCATGGGGGCGATCAAGGGTCTGCCCTATCAGTCCGGCTCGGCACGCGTGCCGGCCGGATCGCAGCTCCTGGTCTACAGCGACGGCATTCACGAACTGCAGCCTCTGGTCCCCGCGGGCTCCGCGCCGTTCCTGGGAGTGCGGCCAATCGAGGAATACCTCGAGGTCGGTCGCGCGGCGCTGGATGCCTTCGCTTTGCACGGTTCTCCCGTGATCGAGCCCATCCTCGCGGAGGCGCGCGCCTACGCCGGGCGCGCCGACTTTGATGATGATGTGAGCCTCCTCCAGATCATCGTCAGGTGAGGCGCGGTACCCTCCGCAACCGCATGACCAGCGTCGCTCGGATCCCCACCGGCCAAGCAGATGCTGCCGACGCCGCGCGGCAACTCGGCACGATCCTCGAGCGCGAGGGGCCGCGGCTCTTCGCGATTGCCCTGAGGATGTGCGGCAATCGAGCCGACGCCGAGGACATGGTGCAGGACACGTTCCTCCAGGCCATCCGGAAGTGGGACACCTTTCGCGGCGAGAGTTCGCGTGGGACTTGGCTCTGGTCGATCGCCACCCGGAGCTGCAAAGTCCGCATGCGGCGCAAGGGGGGCATTGACCGACGGATGCCTGCGATGAGCCAGGTGATGCCTTGGGGTGAGACCACCATCATGGCCGCAGCAGCGAAGGGTGCCGGGGCTGGCGAGGCGGCGGCCTCCAAGGAATCCGTCCGCCGCGTGCAAGGCGCCATTGTGACGCTCCCCGAGCACTACCGCATACCGCTCCTCCTCAAGGAAGTCGTCGGGCTCTCGGTGGAGGACGTGTCCGCCGCGACAGGACTGGACCCCAACACCATCAAGACAAGATTGCATCGCGCGCGACTGGCGCTTCGGAAGGTGCTCACCAGTGGCTCCCGCGCCATCGAAGCCCCGATGCCGATCTACGAAAAGCAGGTCTGCCTGGACTTGCTGCGGATGAAGCTGGAGGCGATGGATCGGCCAGGCTCAAGGGCCCGATCGGTCATTCCGCAGGCCGAAGTCTGCGCGCGCTGCCGCGCGGTCTTTCGGGAACTTGACTTCGTCGCTGACGCGTGCGCCAGCATGGGGGAGGGCGAGATGCCTCGCGCGCTGCGAGACAAGATCGCTGCGGCGATCAAGGCGTCAGACCAATCAGCTCACGCTGCGGCTGGCGTCAAGCGCCCGCGCGTTGGTCGACCTCCCGTGCCGCGCAAGCCGTCGTCGCGTTAGGCCCCGGCAGCCTGCTTGGCAGCACTGGCGCACGAGACTCCGCAGCTGGCTCCATGCGCCTTGTTCCAGGGCATCGTGGCGAGGACCGTGGCCAAGCCGCATGTCCCGGTGAGCCCTGCCATTGTCAGTCCGGCGCCGAAGAATGCGGGCACGACCAAGAACCATGGGGAGACGAACGCCCCGAGCAGCGCGCCGGCGAGCGTGGCGAGGCCGATCGTGATCTGTGTCTGTTGGAGGACGCTGAGGGAAGATCCCTTCGCTCCAGCGATCGTGGGCAGTCCTGCGGACTTCCACCCCTCGATGCCGCCCGAGAGCGTGTAGACGGCAGCGCCATTGCTGAAGCCGCAGGCCTTGGATCCTGCATCGGCACTGCGTCGACCGCTCTTGCAATGGAAGACCACGCGAGCCGCGCCGTTGGGGCAGGACGAATGGGCTTGGAATCGCCCCAGGGAATGAAGCTTGGCACCGGAGATCCGTTCGCGTGCATGCTCATCAGGCTCGCGAACATCGACCAACACGCACTCACCAGCTGCCAACCACCGCGAGACGGTGCCAGCGTCCACCTCTTCCAGCGTCGCGGCGGGAGATGCGCTGGAACAGCAGGAGCCATGATGGGAGTGGTTGGTCGACGCCGGTGTCGTTGTTTGGCAGCAGGACATAGTGGGACTGAGAGTAGGGAAGGGCGGGCTAGGTTTCAAACAGGCTGTGCCTGGCTGGTGAGATGTTCGAGCGCTCCGGAGACGACTGTCGCGAAGGTGTAGCTTGGACCTCCACCCATCATGACAGCAACACCCGTTGCGTCCATGATTTCTTCGGCCGTCGCGCCGGCCTTCAGGCACTTTTCGACATGCGTGTAAACGCAGAAATCGCACCGGGCGGCCACTCCCAACGCCAGAGCGATCAGTTCCTTGTGCTTGACGGAGAGGGCGCCTTCCTTCATCAGCCCTTGGAAGTACGGGCCAAACGCCCGGCCAATCTCGGGGGCGGCGGCCTTCAGCTTGCCCATCGTGGTGGGCCAGGAGGCGTAGAAGGCGGCGGCGGTAGAGGTGACTTCTGGGGTGATTGAGGACATGGCGGATTTCTTGTGTGGTGATTGAAAAGTCCGATAACACACGTTCGCACGGGCTTGGACCTAGTGAGATCAACTCTGAGAGGCCTGGAATGAAGGCAAAGGTTCAAATACAGAGAAGAAGATCTATTACTATACTGATTCTTCGATGACCCCGCTTCTCAAGTGGTCAGTTCTCGCCGCCGTTGGGATCTTTGCAGGCGTTGGCATCTCGACCTTCGATTTCGCGTAGGGAACCTCGTACCTGAGCGACCGTCCCGAGGCGTGCGTCAACTGTCATGTCATGAAGCCGCAGTTCCACTCCTGGGAACGGGGGCGGCACCACGCCGTCGCGACTTGCAACGACTGCCATGTGCCTTCGGACCCCTTCGGGAAATGGCTGGCCAAGAGCGAAAACGGCTGGCACCACTCCTACGCCTTCACCTCAGGCAACTACCCCGAGGTGATTCGCATCAAGCAGCACAACCTGGACATCGTGGAATCGAACTGTGTTCGATGTCACGGGGCCCTGTTCCATCACCCCACCGTGGCGCACTCGGAATCCGTCGAGTCCGACGGCTGCGTGCGTTGCCACGCCGGCGTCGCCCATGCCGCCGAACACACGCTGGTGCCGCACTGACCCACTGGAGGACTGACCATGCCAACCGCCCCAAATCGATCCGCACCAGACGACACCGAGCGCACCCGCCACGGCGGGAGCGAGGCGTACCAGAAGCTGGATGAGGATCCGGTGTGGCGAAACATCTGGGCGGGCTACGCCTTCGCGATCGACTTCCGCGAGGATCGAGGCCATGCCTACATGTTGCAAGATCAGCGCAACACGGATCGAGTGACCAAGAAGCCCCAGCCTGGTGCGTGCCTGCATTGCCACGCGAGCGTGATCAACGCCTACCGCGAGAAGGGGATTGCGGCGGGGGCGCCCGGCACCACGACCGAGCCACTGACCTCCCCGCACGGCAAGGAGCAGCTCCTCAAGGGCTTTGGCGAGGTGTGCCAGATGCCCTACGCCGACGCCACGGCGCTGGTGGAGCACCCAGTGGCCTGCATCGATTGCCACGATCCAGCCACCATGGCGCTGCGCGTGTCCCGCCCCGGCATGCTGGAGGGGCTTGCCGCATTGGCGAAGGACGACTCGCCGCTGCCGCACCTGCCCAGCATCGAGCGGTGGCGCGAGGGAGATCGATCCACGCCATACGACCCCAACCAGCTGGCGACACGGCAGGAGATGCGTGCGCTCGTCTGTGGCCAGTGTCATGTGGAGTACTACTTCGCGCCCGAAACCAAGCGGCTCACCTACCCGTGGCACAACGGGCTCAAGGTGGAGGACGCCGAGGCGCACTACGACTCGCTCGGCTTCAAGGACTGGACCCACGCGGTGAGTGGAACGCCCGCGCTCAAGGCGCAGCATCCCGAGTTCGAGACCTGGTCTCAGGGCGTGCACGCGCCGATGGGCGTGACCTGCGCCGATTGCCACATGCCGTACCAGCGGCAAGGGGCCGTCAAGGTGAGCAGCCACCATGTGCGCAGCCCGCTGCTGAACATGGCGACCGCGTGCCTCAACTGCCATCCCACCGACGAGGCCACGCTCATGGCGCGTGTGAAGACGATCCAGGACACGACGAAGGCACTGCTTGACCGTGCGGAGATCGCCGTGAGCGAACTCATCACGGCCATCGCGCTGGCCAAGCAGGATGGGATCTCCGAAGGCCGCATCGCGAAGGCACAAGCGCTTCAGCGTGCCGCCCAGTTTCGCCTGGACTATGTGAGCGCCGAGAACTCCATGGGTTTTCACGCGCCCCAGGAGTCTGCTCGCATCCTGGCCGAGAGCGCGGACATGGCTCGACAGGGCCTGGTCGTGCTCTATGAGCCAGAACGAGCCGCGGAGCCGACTCGCGTGACCAGCGTCGAGATCCGATAAAACCGCCTCCCGAGGGTGGATCGTGCTTGTTCGGGCGGATGGCGCCGCCGCGGCTTGCGCACAAGGACGCCGTTTGCCTACGCTTCACTTCCCCGCGACTTCGCGGGCATCGACCAAAGTCACCAGCCACTCCAAGGAATCACCATGAGCTCCACCGCCGCCGAATGCTGCACCACCGCATGCCCCCCGACCCACGGCACCTTCTGCTGGCATGAGATCGCCACGACCGATCCCGCGAAGGCGATCGCGTTCTACTCGGCCCTCGCCGGATGGAAGGCCATCGGGTGCCCCAACAGCGCGGAGTACACCGAGTGGGAAGTCGGCGGGAATCGCATCGGCGGCATCCGCAAGGTTGGCGAGGGCGACCCCACGCCTCCCCACTGGACGCAGTACATCGCGACCGATGACATCGCTGCCACGTGCACGGCGGCGACCGCGAACGGCGGTTGCGTCCTCTGTGGACCCAACGAGATGGAAGGCGTTGGCAAGTTTGCGTGCGTGAAGGACGCCGCTGGCGCCGTCGTGATGCTGTTCCAGGGTGGCTGTGGCGGAGATCGACAGCCGTGCGAGGGCAGCTTCTGCTGGAACGAGTTGATGGTCCACGACGTGGACGCCGCCAAGAAGTTCTGGACCAAGGTCATCGGCTGGGACTTCTCCGACAATCACATGGGGTCCGCCGGCACCTACACGATCTTTCGCCTGGGCGGCTCCGACCAGCACGACAAGGCATCCGGCGTCTGCGGCTGCATGAAGATCACCCCTGAGATGGGACCGCTCCCTCCGCACTGGCTGAGCTACATCTGGACCAACGACATCAATGCCTCGACGGCCAAGGTCACGGCGCTCGGTGGCAAGGTGGTCGTCCCCGTGATGCCGATTCCCGGCATTGGCCAGTTCAGCGTCTTCCAGGACACCGTCGGGGCACATGCGGCGCTCTACCAGCCCGCGACGCAACCGAAGGAGTGTTGCTGCGGCGAAGGCGGCTGCGGCGGCTGAGCACGACGCGGATCACGGCTCACGCCGGAACGGCCGGGCTTCCCTCGACAACCGCATGATTGGCGATTGACTCGCCCTTAAGCAGCAGTGCTCCAGGGCGGGCGATCGCATGGTCGCCAAGGGCCGCACCCGCCATGAGCAGTGCGTGCTCTCCGAGCGTGGCGCCGCGGCCCACGCGGACGGCCTCCACCTTGAGGAGTCGATCCTCAAAGGTGTGCGCCTGGACGAGCCCGGCGACGGTGGAATGATCGTCGTACCGAATCTGGTCGGGGTCGACCACTTCTCCCGCGCCTGTGGCCACGACCACGCCCGTGCCGATGCGCGCACCAAGCATGCGCAGCACCCAGCTCCACAAGAGGGTGTTCTCCAGGTCCTTCATGAGCGATGGGGACCAGATCTCCCACGCCATGTACTGGAACTCCCAGCGGCAGGTCCAGCCGGACCAAAATCCGCGCGTTCCCGGCCGCACTCGACCCAGGAGCAACCACTTGAGGGCGATCGTGGAAGCCAGCAAGCTCACGCTGACGGCCAGCGCAACCAGCCCCGTGATGGTGCACCGGGCGATCCAACCCACGCCGACGGCCGCGGGAACCAATGCCGAATAGGCAAAGAGCACGAGCATCACCGGAACGACTGGCAGCGCGAATCGACCAACTTCCCACGCCAGCCGACGCGACACCGCCACCCCTCCGGGGCAGAAAGCCGAGGCGTCAGCAGCACCCGATGGGCGTGGGAGCGACAGGGGCGGGTTGCCGACCCAAGCCGTCTCGGCGTTGAGGTGCTGTCGTTTGGGATCTGGTGAGTGCGTGGCGACGCCGAGGAAGAGGGCAGGTGCCTGCCGACCAGCGTCGACGACGGCGTAGTTCCCGGTGAAAGATCGATCGCCCAGCTCCACGGGGGAGAGCCGCAGCCCGCTCGCCCCCCCCGAGGCGCACTGGAAGTAACTGCCGTCGGCCAGGAAGCACCGGTCGCCGATGCTCACCAACTCCGGAACGGCTCCAACAACCGTGGAGATTTCGGAGTGCTTGCCGATCCGCATGCCTGCCAGCCGGAGCCAGGCGGTCCACAGCATGGACCCGCTGAGCCAGCAGGCGGCGTGCGCCACCCGATCCAACTTTCGTTGCACCCGGACGGACTCGGACCCGAACCGCGGATGCCAACCTGGGAGGCATCGTCCCATCAGGCGGCAAGAGATGGCTTCGTACACCAGCCACGCCGCCGCGATCACCCCGGCCCCCAACCCAAGCGTGAGGGCCACGCCGAAGTCGAATCGCGGGACAAGCAGCCAACCCTCGATAAGGTCGCTCAGGAGCCTTCCTGTCGACGTGCGGTCCAGGAACGCGACCATGGCAAGGAGCGGAATGGTTCCTGCGAAGACGCGCATTCCGAACACCATCGCAGCGTGTCGAGTGGCGGAGTCGGCGTGGATGGGAAGGGGAGGATCGGTGATCGATTCCGCAGAGCCCGATGCCAAACGCGTGGCGGGATTGCCGGTCCAGCGTTCGCCGTCGCCGGTCACGGTGCCCGGTGCAAGGACCGCGAGCGGCGCCACCGTCGTGCCGACACCGACCACGGTGCCAGGCCCGACCACCGCCCGTGAGTCGATGACCGCACGGGCGCCGATCGACACGCGATCCATGACCAGCTGTCCATCTTCCAGCCGACTCATCTGGAGGATGGCATCGGTCCCCACCACTGCGTCGTCGCCGATATCCAGGAGGTCCCAGGTGGCTCGCGGGAAGGCAACGCCGGGATCGAACTCGACGCGCTCACCCACGCGCGCGCCGAGCGAACGGAGTACCCATCCCTGCAGGGTCGTGCCGGAAATCAGCGCCCAAGGGATCGAACGCGACACTCTTCCCACGATCCACAGTCGGGTCCACTGGTGGCTCCACACATCGACGCGGCCGGGCTGGACACGCCCCAGCAACAGGCGCTTGGAGGCGACCGTGGCGAAGACCGTTGCGAAGAGCCACAGCGTCCGCGCAACCGGCGTGGTGATGACGACGAGGAGGATCGTCAGCCCCAAACCCAACCGGTCCAAGAGCCAGGGGAGGGCGGCGAAGACCAGCCAGGCGGTCGTGGCGCCGTACACCATCCAGCCGAGTGCCATCACCAAGACTTGGACGCTGGTGGAGACCACAGGACGCGCATCGGCACGCCACGATGTTCGCGCCGTCGCGGCGGTGCCTGATGCCGCCGTCGGTGCATCAAGCGACTCAAGGTGCAGCGCCAACGCACGCGCGGTTGGGTGCTGGATGACATCGCGCACGCTTGCGCGGGACCAGCGTGGATGGCGTCGCAGTGCCACGACCACGGCCGTGACGGCGAGCGAGTCGCCGCCGAGGTCGCGGAAGAAATCGTGATCCATCAGGGTCGACGATGGCGTGTCCGAGGGCAAGGTGATCGCGCCCGCGAAGGCGGACAAGACTCGACCCGTGGGTGAGTCATCATGCTCCAACGCTGCCGCGGAGGACGCGACCGGTTCGGGAAGCGCACGGCGGTCCAGCTTGCCGCTGGTCGAGCGGGGGAGCGCCTCGATCCACTCTAGGTGCGAGGGCAGCTGCTGCGGGGGAAGGAGTGTCGAGAGATGTTCGCGCACGGCGCGCAGGTTGCGCAGGCCATCTGCGCCGGTGCCGCCGCCGCCAGCGCCGCCGTCTGCCACCAAGTACACCGCGAGGCGCGCCGTTGGCCCGCTCCCATGGAGCCGCGCGCCCGCCTCCCGAACGCCGGGCGCGGAGACGCACGCCGCCTCGATGGCACCCAGTTCGATTCGGTGTCCGCGCACCTTGACCTGGCCGTCAACGCGGCCCAGGCACTCCAGCCTTCCGTCGGCGCGCCGCCGCGCGAGGTCACCCGTCCGGTAGAGACGCAGGCGCGTCGTTGGGTGGGTCGTGAATCGCGATCCATCATCGTCCGATGCGCCTCGATACCCGCGCGCCAGTGAGGCGCCCGATACGCACAGCTCTCCCGTGGTCTCGTCCCCGATGAGGCCGTCGCCGTCCAGCGAGAGCAGGTGCGCGTCTGATCCCGGCACGGGCCGGCCAATCGAGACGGGTTCGCCAGGGTGCATCGTCCCCCGGATGACCGTCACGGTGCACTCGGTGGGCCCGTAGCCATTCTCCAGCCGGCGCCCGACGCTCCACGCATCCGCGATGTCTTGCGGCAGTTGTTCGCCGCCGACATAGACGACGCGAATGTGGGGAAGCTCCCGTGCGGGATCGACACACCCCAGTGAGCGGAGGAGTGTTGGTGGCGGGCAGAAGACCGTGATGCGCTCGCGTCGGAGAAACTCGGCCAGGTCCGGGCCGCCACGAAGCGTCTCGTCATCGATGGGGACCAGCGTTGCGCCCGAGGCAAGCGCCAGCCAGACTTCTTCGACAGAGGAGTCGTAGGCGCCTGACGAACACTGCGCGACCCGGTCGCCGGGACCAATCCCAAACTCCTGGCGGTCGCCGTCCACCAGTCGGACGACGCTTCGATGCTCGATCTCAACACCCTTCGGTGCACCGGTTGTCCCGGATGTGAAGATGACATACGCCAGCTGGCTGGCACTCCCGGGTTGTTCGAGCAGCGCCAACGCCGCCTCCAGCGAAGGATGGTCGCGCAGGGTTGACAGCGGATACACGGGGGCAGTGGTGACAGTGCGAAGGCGATCCACCTCTGATGGCGCGCCAAGCACCAGCGAAGGTTCGGCCAGCGCCAGGATGCGTGCGAGATGAGCGTCGGGAGCGCCAGGCTCGATCACTGTCCAGGCAGCCCCGGCCACATTGGCCGCCAGTTGGGCCACATAGAGCCGCTCGTCTTCCCGTGAGCAGCAGATCGCGACGATGGGTTCGGCCCGCGCGGCCTGCGCCCCCCGAGCGGCCTGGCACGAAGCTTGGATGGGCGCCGCAAGCCCCGCAACCTCGCGCGCCAGCTCGCTGTAGGTCACCCGGCGCCGCGATGGGGCGCAGGCGGTGTCGACAGCGACCTGGTCGCCATGCCGGCGAACCGCCTCAGCGAAGATGTGCTGCAGCAGTCGCATGGGCCGGTTGGGTCAGGCCATGCTTCGCCCACAGTTCGCGGATGTGCGAGGCCAGCTCGGCATCGACCGAGTGTCGATCCTCCACGGTGGCGTGTCGGAAGCCAGCGATGCGACGGCCACCGCAGGTGCCGCATCGGCAGTGGAAGGGTTCGTTCATCTCCCACTCGGTCGTGAGGTAGTTGAATGTGAGTTCATCGCCTTCCGCGATCGCTCTCCGTGCCCGCAGTTCCAGCCCCACCCATCGACCGCTGGGGTTGCAGGCATGATTGAGGTAGCGCCAGTACGGCGGTGCATCGCGCGGCAGGTCGCGCGGCGGCAACACATGCGTGCCGACGCCGATCTGGACGCTGTATCGATCTGGTGTGGGGGAGATGCCCACGGCAACATCGATGGAGAGGATGATGTCGTTGGGGGCATAGGCACGGCTGGAGATCAGCATCGTGCCATGCGAGGCGTGAATGACCTGCGGCATGTCGGAGTGGCGAGATGCTAACCGTGCTTCATCGATCTTGACAAGCGAATCAACACGATCCATGCCACGATCGCACCAATCATCTGCACGCTGAGTGCCCATCGAACCGCCGCGAGTTCACTCATCGATGGCTCAAGCCGCATGATGATCGATGGCACGAACTGGAAGAGTCCGCCTCCAAGCAGCCCCGCCGTGTTGACCAGGGTGACGGCGGTCGCGGCAGCGACCGGACCACCCTCTCGGACCGCCAGCGGGAACAGGAGCATGCTGGTCCCCAAGGAAAGTCCAAGCAGTCCCCAGAATCCAATCGGAACCGCAAGGATGTTCACACGAGGGACATAGACGATGACTGCGCATGCCATGGCACCGATCGCGGCACCCCAGACGAGCAGCCGAAGCGGCGGCACGGATCGACCAACCAGCGCGCCTGAGACCGGGCTGCCCACGGCCAGTCCGAGGAAGAAGGCTGTGCCAAACCATCCGGCCAGTTCCGAGGTCCTCCCGTACGCCAGCTGGAGCGGAACATTCCAATAGCCAGCCAATCCAAAGATGAGGCCAGCGGAGCAGAAGTAGGTGATCGCCAGGGCCCTGATCCGAGGATTGCCAAGGAGTTGCCGGATCGACCCCGTGATCGAAGTCTCCCGAGCCTCTTGGATCGATGCAACGCCCCGCGCGCTGGTCCGCCCGATACCCACGAACATGAGGATTGTCACGGGCACCGCGATCCAGGCGAACGAGTCGACCATCGGCCGCCAGTCCTGGGTCCGCGAACCGAGCCAGACTCCAAGCGCGCTCCCGACCCCCATCGCTGCATCAACGACGCCAACACACAGCGGAACCCATCGCTGCGGCATGCGGCGTTCGGCCAGCAGCACGGCGCCGGCGAACGCGAATGCACTGGCCACCCCCAACCAGAGTCTCCACAGACAGGCCTCGCCGAAGCTGGTCGATCCCGCCAGCCAATGTGCACCAAGACCCATCGCCAGGCACGCAGCGGGGAGGACGACCAGGGGCCCGACACGGTCCAGAAGGACGCCGACGGGAAGTTGGGCCGCGGCGTAGGACACGAAGAAGATCGCGACCAGCACGGCGACTTGGCCCCCCTCCAAGCCGAGGGTGTCCCCAATGGAGGGGGCCATCGTCGCGAAGGCTCCCTGGAAGGCAAACTGAAGGAAGACAAAGCCCAGCGCGGACGCAAAGGCGAAGGCGCTTCGCCACCCGCCGGGGGCCCGCGGAATCAAAGCCACAGACACGACTTTCTTTGGAATCTTCCGGTTTCCATGCCAATCAAGGCAGTCGGAGCTACCTTTGCCAATCGGTTTTCCCATGAAGAAGTCATTGACATCAATCGCTCTCGCCTTCGTCGTCACCCCCATTATCGGTTCGGCCTCCGCGGACTGGTCAACGGACGCGGCCTCCGACAACGGGATCTGCACCGCGAGCGGAGAACAGGCCCAGCCCAAGATCGTCCCGGACGGTCAGGGCGGGTGCTACATCTCGTGGTTTGACAACCGTTCCGGTGGGTACGACGTCTACCTCCAGCGCATGGACGCCATGGGCAACGCGATGTGGGCGGCGGACGGCATCCTGGTCGCCGACCGCAGCTACTCCAGCACGCAGGACTACGGGCTGGCCGCGGACCTTCAGGGGCGCGCGATCCTCGCCTTCCGGGACCCGCGGTTCGGCGGCGATCGAGTCACGGTCGCGGCCGTAAACGCTGACGGGTCGATGGCCTTCGGCGCCAATGGCGTACAGGTGAGCCCCTCGACGGAGTCGGCGAACCAGCCCAAGGTGGGCGTGGCCAGCGATGGCGACATCGTGGTGGCCTGGAATGGTGGGGCGGCAACCTCGTACGTGCATCGGCTCAACGCCGACGGATCGTTGGCGTGGCCCGCGCGCATCGCCATCGGTGGCGCTGGCACGCAGATCGCCAGCGACGTCAAGAGTGGCGGCTCCGACGGCAGCACGATCGTGAGCGTGGTGCACTACACCACCTTCACGGGGGCAAAGACGTTGAAAGCCCAGAAGTTCGCGGCGGACGGGACGGCCACGTGGGGCGCCGTGACGCTTCCGGTCTTCTCGACGGGGTCCCTCCAGTTTGGCAACTTCCCCGGCTTTGTGATCGACGATGCGGGCGGTGCCATCTTTGCGTGGTACACCAGTTCGCCGCTCCAGTGCCAGGCTCAGCGTCTCGCTGCGGACGGGACGCGCCTCTGGGGCACGAACGGCGTGACGGTCACATCCACCAGCACCGGCGTCGACCGCACGGCGCCCGATGTCGTGTTCGACTCTGCGACTGGCCGCACCTTTGTCACCTGGGACCAAGGACTGCCGCCACCGAGCACCAGCAATGGCTCGGCGATTCAGGCCTTCGATGCTGCGGGCACCCGCCTGTGGGGCGCCAACGGCGTAGCGGTCTACCCAATGTCATCCGCGACCTACGACACCTTCTGGACTCGCGTCTCGCTGCTTGACGGCCAGGCGGTGGCCAGCGCGCTCAGCTGGTCCACGGCGACCACTTCCACGATGGGCTCCCTCCGGTTCGACGCCACTGGCCACTCGGAGTGGGGGGCCACGCCGATGCCGATCTGCTCCGCGTCCGGTTCACAGAGCCGGCCGCAGGCACTCAGCGTCGAAGGCGGCGTGGTGTGGGTCTGGATGGACTCGCGGGACGGCGAGACTGACATCTACGCGGCTCGTCAAATCGCTGACGGCTCGCTCGGCCCGCCGGACAACGGCGTCCAGGGAGACATCGACGGCGACGGCTCCGTGAGCGGCTCGGACCTGGCGCTCTTGCTGAGCGCGTGGGGACTCTCGGGCAGCGCTGCAGGTGCGGCTGACATCGACGGCAGCGGCCTGGTCGATGCCGGCGACCTGTCGATCCTGCTCGCGGCGTGGACGGGGTGAGGCCCGCCTCCCCCCCCCGGTCCCCCCCGTCGCCCCCCGTGAACTGATCAGAATCGACGTTTTTTTGGTCGAATCCGATCAATCCAAGCGCGAATGTCCCTGCGCCGCCAGCCATCGCACCAAGACCGCCGCGTTCCAGAGCGTGGCGTGAGCGTCGGTTCGTCGGTCGAGATGGGCACGCCAGAGCGACTGCACGGCCTCGGCGCGGAGCATGGGCGCCGCTCGAAGGCTGGAATCGCCGAGCGTCTCGTCCATCCACTGGCGCAGGTCCCCGCGCAGCCACGCCGCCAAGGGCACGCCAAATCCGCGCTTGCGGGGGTCGATGAGCGCGGGTGGGACGATTCGACCGAGCAGGCGGCGGAGGATCGCCTTCGATTGGCCCCCGTGCAGGAGCGCCTGCTGCTGGAGCGATGCGGACAACTCGTAGAGTCGATGGTCCAGCAGCGGCGATCGAACCTCCAGCCCACACTGCATCGACGCCCAGTCCACCTTGGTGAGGAGGTCGTTGGGGAGGCCAAGCGTGAGGTCGCACAGGAGCGCCCGGCGCAGCGGCGAGAGGTGCGCTATTGAGCGGAGCGACAGCAACTCTGCTGTCTCCGGATGCCACGACCGTGGCTGCGTCAGGAGCGAAGCAGGGTCGAGAGCGGTCTGCGCCAGCATGACCGGGACCTGATCCCACCGCGGCTGGCGCAGCGCGGCGGCCAGGATCGCCAGTCGATCGCCTGCACGGCTGCTTCGACGCTCGCCCGGCACAAGACCCATGAATGGTGTCGCTGCCCACGAGAGCGGGGGGACAGAGCCCGCCGACGCCATCGCGGCCAGCATCGTGCGCGCAGCGTGGGGCATCCATCCGCACCAGCGTGAGAGTCGCGCGTACCACGCCTGCCGCTCGTACCCTGCGAAGAGTTCGTCGCCGCCGTCGCCGGAGAGCACGACGGTCGCATGGGGTCGAGTGGCGCGAGCCAGCAAGAGTGTTGGAATGGTGCTGGAATCGCCGAAGGGCTCGTCCAGCAGCGAGGGGAGGTCGCGCGCGAGCGAGAGCGCATCAAGTCCGGTCACCGTGAACGAAGTGTGCTCCGTCCCGAGGTGGGAGGCGATCGCCATTGCGCGCGCCGATTCGTCGTACCCGCCGCCATCGATTGCCGCGGTGAAGGTGCGCAGCGGCGCGCCAAGGCGGTCAGCGGCCATCGCGCAGACCAGTGGGCTGTCAACGCCGCCGGAGAGCCACGCGCCCAGCGGGACATCGGCCAGGAGTCGGTCCCTGGTCGCCGCGGCGAGCGCGTGATCCACCCGGTCCACGGCATCCTTGAATGAAAGCGGCGTTGAGATCGTCGAGAAAGCCGCGAGCGGCGTCCACCATCGACGTGCCTGCACCTCGCCACCCATCGACACATCAACGACCTCACCCGGCATCAACTTGTGCGTGGCGGCGTAGGTCGTCCGCGGTGCTGGGATGCAGCCGAATCGCAGGAACGCGGTGACCGACGCATCGTCCAGCGAGTCGTCAAATCCCGGCAGAGTGCAAAGCGCACGCAGTTCGCTGGCAAAGGCGATCGAGCCGTCCCGCAGTCGCGACCACGCCAGCGGCTTCACTCCCAGACGGTCTCGGACGAGCGACACGACACGGCGCTCCCGGTCAAGCAACGCGAAACCGAACATGCCGACGCACCGCGAGAGCGCCTCGTCCAGACCGCGCTGGTCGATCAGCTCAAGGAATGTCTCCACATCGCCGTGGCCGCGAAACTGCGCTCCAGCGCGCAGCAACTCATCTCGCCACTCGCGAAAGTTGTAGATCTCGCCGTTGAGGACGATTGTGTAGCGACCCGACCGCGAATGCATCGGCTGCGCGGCGGCCTCGCTCAGGTCCACCACCCGCAGCCGGCGAAACGCGAATCCCACCCCAACTGCCGCATCGTGCCATGTGCGCTGCTCGTCCGGCCCACGGTGCGCCAGCCCACGCGCCATGCGGGAAAGCAGCGGTTCCCACTCGCGATGGGCACCCGGTGAGACAAGGAGGCCTGCGATGCCGCACACGGATGGAGCGTACGCCGCAGGATGCAGGACTACCATCCCGCCATGTCAAACATCACGCTCCACGCTTCCACTGACATCATCGGGTTGTGCCTGAGCTCGGTCCTCGTGTGGACCGGAGCCGCGCTTGCCCAGGACGACTTGGGTGAGCCATCCATCCACCGCGTGACGGAGCCCGTCGACGCCGTCGTGCTCTATCAGGGACGCGCGCAGGTGACTCGCACCGCTGACTTGGCACTTGCGCCCGACTACTACCAAGTCGAGTTCGCCGGCCTGCCGGACTCACTCGAGCCGGACTCGCTCCAAGCGCGGGTGACGGGTGGCCGGCTGATCGATGTCCAGTTCAAGGAAGTGCCGTCGGCCTCTCGCGTGGGGAGTCCCGAGTGGGAGGCGCTCGAGAAGGAGGCGGACGGGATCGAGGCCAAGATCCGTGGGCTCAACTCCACCCGCGCCGGCATCGAGTTTGGCAGCAAGTACTTGGATCGATTGCTTGCCGAGAGTGCGCAGGGGAAATCCGACGACGCCGGGAAGGCCGCGTTCGACATCGAGGCCGCCACCAAGCAGCTGGAGTTTGTCGCCGTGGCACGCGGGACGATCTTCCAGCAGCTCCAACAGAATGAACTGGATGTCAAGGCGGCGAATGAAGCCCTCTCCGCAGTTCGCCGCAAGATGAACGCAATGGGCGGCGGCCAGTTCGTGGAGCGATTGGCCGTGGTGAGCCTCGTGGTCCTGGAGCAGGCAGAAGTCTCCGTGTCGCTTGAGCATCTGGTCAACGATGCCTCATGGGTTCCGACCTACGCCATTCGAGCCAACCGCGTGCCTGGTGCCATCACGCTGGAGTACGACGCCGTCATCGTGCAGGCGACGGGCGAACCGTGGGACAAGGTGGCGATGACGCTCTCCACGGCGCAGCCGTCGACCGCCGCCAACCCGCCGGTCGTCACGCCGGTCTCCGTGGATGTCTATGTCCCGCCGCCACCGATGCGAGGGATGGTCGCCGCCGAGATGGTCCTCGACGCCGCACCGATGGCGCCCGCGGAGATGGAGGACAAGAGTGCCGGCCGTGAAGGGGGGAGTTTCGGTGACCCCAACCTGGCCGAGAAGTCCAAGGCGCTCGCCATCCGCAAGAAGGCGCTCGGGCGCGCCAGCAGCGCCGCCGCCGTGGACTCCAGCGGCACCGCCGTGACGTTTGCGCTTCCGCGCGCCGTCACGGTCCCAAGCGACGGGGACTCCAGCCAGAAGACTCGCATTGCAACGATCGACTGCCAGCCGACATTCGTGCATGCGGCGCAGCCAGTCGTGGCGGAGGGCGTCTACCTGCGCGGCGACGCCAAGAACGCCAGCAGCTATCTCCTGCTCGCCGGCGAGGCCCGAATCTTCCTGGACGGCGACTTCATCGGCCCCACGGCGATGGTCGAAGTGCCATCGGGCGCGGAGTTCGAGGTCTACTTCGGCATTGACCCCAATGTCACCGCCAAGCGAACCGTCGTCAGCAACAAGACCGAGACTTCGGGCCTCTTTGGCGGCACGAAGGAGACAAAGATCCGCTACCGGGTCGATCTCCAGAACGCCAGCGCCAACCCGGTGACCCTGGAACTCTGGGACCGGATGCCCGTCTCGCGCAACGACGAGATCAAGGTGAAGTTGGTGGACGCCTCCGCATCGCTCGCGACCGACGCCGAGTACGCCGACCTGGCCAAGAAGCAGGGCATCCTCAAGTGGGTGCTGCCGCTCGCTGCCGCGGGGAAAGACGGTCCTGCCAAGTCAGCGCTCACCTGGGGCGTGGATGTGTCGCGTGGCGAGAAGGTGCAGACGACGCCGATCCCGGAGTAGTGGCCGCTGCGGGAACCATCACTTGCTCGCCGCGGCCTCGATGTCCGTGAGCAACTGCTTTGTGGTCGGGTTGTTGGGGTCCAGCGCCGCCAACTCGGCACCCCATCGCCGCGCGCCTTCGATGTCGCCTGACCGCAGTGCGATGACCGTGAGCAGGAAGCATGCCTCTGGATTCAGCGGCTCGGCTTCGTAGAAACGGTGCGCCAGCCGGGCGGCCTGCATGTATTCCTTCTCCTTCTCCAAGGTCGACGCGGCACGCTTCAGCGTTGGCGTGATGCCCGCCTGGCGCGCGCGGTCGGCGGCGAGGAGTGCGTCCACGCCTTCAGGGAACTCCCGCTGCACCAGCTTGAGGTTGCCGATGAGTTCCAGACGGGCGCTCTCATTGTCGCCATCGCAGGGAGACGCCTTGAGCATTCGCACGATGCCATCCAGCGCGGCAGGGCCGATCGCCTTCTTGGCGTCGATGCTGGCGCGGACGAGCGCCACTTCGCAGGAGGTCGCCCCCAGCTCCGCTGCGGAATCGACAGCGGCCGCGGCCAACACCACATCGCCGGCAGCAACGGCGACCTGCGCCCGCATGAGCGCGATCCGCGAAGGTGCTGCGGCGGGTGACGCCTCAACGGCAGTGAGGGCGGCGCGCGCCTCTTCCAGTCGCCCAGCTCCAAGCGCGGCGTAGAACCGATCCTGCGCCGCGGCTTCACCCAGTCGAAGGTTGCGCAGGTCGCGCAGCCACGGGTCAAGCCAGTCCGCGCGGGTGAATCGACCCACACCCACGAAGCGAGCCGCTTCGTCGGGCTTGCCTTGCGCGCGAAGCGCCGCGGCCAAAAGGCCATAAAGGTGCCCGTTGCGCGGGTTCATGCGCAGCCCGACTCGTGCGGCCTCTTCCGCAGTCACCCAATCTCCCGCTTCGCTGGCCACTTGGGCGACCGCGGCGCGCGATTGCATGTCGCGGGGGTTCAGCGCGACGGCGCGGCCGGCGGCGGTCAGGGCCGCATCCAGCTGCCCATCCGAAGCCAGAAGGAGCGCCAGCCTCCAGTGCACATGAGGCTGCTTCGATCGCGTCGCCAGTGAGGAGAGCGCCTGAAGTGCTGCCGCGCTCTGCGTCGACTCATCCAACGCCACCGCGTGCAGGTACTCCGCCCGTTCCATCGACTCATCACTGGGTGCGAGAGTGGCAATCGCGCCTTGGTAGGCCAGGGCGGCAGCGGCTGGCTCGCTGTGCGCGAGCAGGGCGTCGGCATAGGCAAGCCATGAAGCGCCATTGGTCGCGTCCGCGCTGACGGCCGACTTCAACCCTTCCAGGTGCGCACGAACCGCTGGGTCCAGCGCCGCAGGGTCGACGGGGCCGGGGACGATGTCCGGAGTGTGCGCGCTGACCTGGGCGGGCGCCTGAAGCTGCGGCGCGGCGGTCGACGCGCCATCGTCGCCACAGCCGGGAATCCCCATCAGTGCGCCACCGAGCGAAAGCGTCGTCATGATCATCGCGCCACACTTCATGATCCCGTCGATCCCTTCCTAATCGTGTGCCATCGATCTCCCTCAAGCGGTCCTGCGGTCGAAGTGGTCCCATCAGGCCAGCGGATCTCAATCGAATCCGCCGCGGCGGCGTGCCCGAGGCCGAAATGGAGGCGAGGATCGCTCGAGGATGCGTAACCGCTTCCATTGCGAACGGTGTCGCGCTGCGTGAGCGACCCGGCCGTGACCGTCGCCGTGGCTCCCACGGCACGCACACCCCGTTCATCCCGCAGGTCAAGGCCGATCCAGTGGCCGCGGCGGGGGGCCTCATTGCGCAGAAGCATCGCGGGTCCGTCCATGTTGCCCACCACGATGTCCAGGTCGCCGTCGCCGTCCAGGTCGCCGGCCGCGGCTCCTCGACCCGACTGGATGGCCGTGCCGGTGAGGTCCACGCCCCAGTCCAAGCGGCTGAACTTCCCACTTGCGCCCCGCTCGAACACGGCGTCCGGCTCGGCAAGCGGGTGAATGTCGGCGGGCGCATCGCGCTTGAGGCTCACCCGGCCGCACGCCTCGAACAGGTCGTCGTCACCATCCAGGTCCAAGTCCAGGAGCAGGATTCCCCAGCGAGTTCGCTCCCGGGTGGCGGCACTCAGGCCCAGCCTCGCCGTGGCATCCTGGAAGTACCGCTCCATGTTCAAGTACACGGAGTCCGACTGCTTCTCCATGTTGGTGACAATGAGATCCTCGCGACCATTCGCGTCCAGGTCGCTCACGGCGATCCCCATCCCGGCCTTCATCACGCCAGTGAGGTCAATCGCGCATCCAAGCCTGGGTGCGGCGTCTTCGTACTTGAAACCATCGCCAGTGGCGGTCCAAGTCCAGAGGCGGTTTGGCATTCCATCGTTGGCCACAAAAAAATCCGCGTGGCCGTCCGCGTTCCAGTCCAGCGCGACGACACCCAGGCCGGTGCCCTTGGCCTCGCCGATGCCAGTCGCAACACCAACCTCCCCGAACGTCCCGTCGCCGTTGTTTCGATAGAGCAGGTCGCGAACTGGCGCGTTGATCGAAGCGGGGGAGCAGTAGTCCAGCAAGCCGCCGGGGCCAGTGCATGCCTTCTCGATCTCGGGGCCCCAGTCCAGGTACCGCGTCACGAAGAGGTCCAGGTCTCGGTCCCCGTCAATGTCGGCGAATGCGGCACTTGCGGAAAATCCCGGGTCGCCCAGGCCTACGGCGGTCGTGGCATCCGCAAATCGTCCCGCATCATTGCGAAGCAGGATGTCAGGCCCGATGTTGCTCAGGTACAGGTCATCATCGCCGTCAGCATCGAAGTCGCCCGCCGTCACGGCGACCGTGTAGGCCGAGATCGCGGGGAGTGCCGCCGCGCTGACATCGACAAAGCGCCAACCGCCGTCATTTCGGTAGAGCGCGCTCCGGGCGGAAGCGTCGGCGGTGGCAACGCCCCGTGCGGCGGGCAGCACCCCCGCCTGGCCAAAGAAGAGGTCCAAGTCGCCGTCGCCGTCATAGTCGACCAGCGCCACACCACCGGCCACTTCCTCGGCGATCGGGTACTTGCCATCGACATGGCCAGAGCGATGCGTGAACGCCACGCCGCTCTCGCCCGGTGGAACGAGGCGAAGCCACGCGGGCGCGTTGCCCGGCTCAGGCCCGGACTGGGCCGCACCTATCGCTGCCAGCCCGAGTGCCATGGCAGCGGCGGCGGCAATCACGCGCGCTGGGCCTCCATCGCCGCGCGCCATTCATCCTCGGGAACCTTCTTGATGGTCGCGCTGCGGACCATCGCGTCCAGGAGCGACTCGGCGGTCACATCGGAGACAAACTCATCAAACCTCCCAGACTTGACCATTGCGCTTCGATACTCCTCCGGACGCACACCTCGCTCAGCCGCGAGCCCCGCAATCCGGTCGGTGAGCGTGGTCTCGTTGATGTCCACCTGGCTGGAGGCGAGGGGGATCGACTGCAGGATGACACGAAGGCGCGCCTGACGAACGGCCACGGCCAGGGCGCTTTCCTTGTGGGCTTCCAGCTCCTCGCGGGTCCGATCATCGCTCCAGCCGCGCGCCTTGGCCAGGCCGCGGAACTCAGCCTCGGCGCGAGCCGCGATCAGCCGAATTCGGCACTCGGGGCGGTCGATCGGGCACAGACCCGGCAAGGCGCGTTCCATCTGCTCTCGAAGCGTCGCCCGGATGGACTGGACCCGGCGCTGCTCCAGCGCAAACTTGATCTGCGTTCGGAGTCGAGCTTCCGTCGTCGATCCATACTGTTTCAGGACCTCCTCCACGGTGGCGGGCCGAATCGTCTGGACGCTCTCCACGGCGATCGACACTGAGACGGGGCGGCCGCGAAGCAATGCGCTTGAATGATCCGCCGGGAATGCCGCCTCGAGAGTGGCGGACGATCCTGCCGCGACTCCGCTGAGCACGCGGGTGCCACCAGGGAATGCCACGCCACCCAACAGAAGCGGCGCTTCGTGGCTTGGAACGAGCAGCGTCGCCTTGTCCGCCGCGTAAAACGGGTTTTCGTCCGGCGCCAGGCGCATTTCGACACGCGCCACGCACTCGCAGGGGGCCGACACGACAGTCCCAATGCTCCGTTGCCCGGCCTGAATGCACTGGTTGCTCATCTCCGCATCGATCAGCGCATCCGTGACGGGAGACTCAGGCTGGAGGAGGACCACGCCCGAGGTGTCCGGAAGCGTGATCGGGGCGGCGGTGTCGATCTCCACATCCAGGACAAAGTCCTGATCAAGGCTGAGCCGAGGTTCCTTGGCGCCCTTCCGGACCATCGGAGGAGTCACCATCCGGAACTTGAATTGCTCCGCGCCCGCAGCGCAAAGGAACCGCAGCAAGGCCACCTTCACCTCGGCCAGTTCAGCCTCCGCCCCAGTGCGCCGCATCTTCTTGCGAAAGCGCCGGACCAGGCTCGGCGGCACTCGCGCCGTCAAGGCGCCGTGCACTGGCGAGGCTGGCGCGAAGGCAAGGTGACACTCGGCGGGGTCGATTGGCTGCTCTGTCGTGGACACGCGAGCGATGCTATCGCGACGAGAGGAGGGATTGCTCCTTCTATACTTGATGCATGGTCCAGCGCACACCGCAGGACGGCGGTGCGCCGTCGATCCAATCATTGCTTGAACGGGGGATGGTGGAGCTGGCGCTGGAAAAGGCGCAGGACAATCTGGAGGAGAAGCCGCGGGATTTTGCGGCGATTCTTGAAGTGGCCAGAGTGTGCATTGAGTGCCGGGACTTCGTGGAAGCCCAGGAACATCTCGACCGGGCGCTGGCGCTGAGCCCAGGCAATCCCGAGATCATGGCACAGATGTCGCTGAATCTCCTCTCTCTTGGCGAGAGCGAACGCGCGATCGACATTGCTCGCCATCTCCAGGCCGTCAGCCCCTCGCATCCCTTCCCCCGCATGCAGGTGGCCCAGGTCCATCTCAAGAACAACCGGTATGACGAGTGCATCGAGGCCCTCAATGCCGTCGACCCGGGTGCCCGGGACCCGGACGAGTGGGGTGTGGTGATGGGAACGACGCTGGTGGCCGCCAAGCGCTACGACCAGGCCGAGGTGGCGCTTCGAAGTGTCATCGATTCCCCTACCACCACCCCAAATGCCAAGGCGTACGCCTGGTTTCAGTTGTGCAAGTCCCGCGAGAAACAGAAGGATTTTGACGGTGCCTGGGCCGCCGCTGCCGCCGCTCATGCCGTCCTTCCTCGACGGATCTCCGCGGAGAAGCACCGTGCCGATGTCGACGCCCTGAAGGAAGTGATGAACCGAGAGGCATTGTCGCAGTGGGCACACGCCTCGACCCGCTATGAAAAGGCCGTGTTCGTCGTGGGGATGCCCCGAAGCGGAACATCGCTCCTGGAACAGATCCTGTCCATGCACCCCGACGTCGCCAACGCGGGCGAGTTGTCGGCGGCCGCCCTCATGCAGAGGCGGCTCTCCAAGATGACGGACTCGTTTCTGCCGTGGCCGCACTGCATCGCAGACATGCAGGAGCGGGACGCGGACCGACTCCAGGCCATGTATGCCAAAGCCGTCGGCGCCCTGGGGGACGGGAAGGCGCGAGTCACCGACAAGTCACTCCTGCTGGTCTATCAGATGGGATTTCTCGCCGTCACCCTCCCGGGGGCTCGATCCATCATGTTGCACCGGAACGCCCTGGACAACATTGTCTCGTGCTACACGACACACCTGGCCTGCCTCGGCCACGCCTACACCAGCGACCTCACCACGCTGGCCAAGGTCTGGAAGATCCGCCGCGAACTGCAGGACTTCTGGATGGAAAATCTGGAGACCGCGCCGTTGGAACTCCATTACGAGCAGCTGGTCGCCAACCAGGAGTCGGAGACTCGCCGGCTTCTGAACTATCTGGGTGTCCCCTGGGAGCCGCGCTGCCTGGAGTTCCACACGAGCGACCGGGTGGCCGCCACGATCTCGTTCGATCAAGTGAACCAAAAGATGTACACCTCCAGCGTGGAGCGCTGGCGCCGATACGAGAGGCATTTGGGGCCAGCGATCGACGCCTTGGGGCTCTAGAGGGCCTCTCATAGCCCGATAACACGGCACTGAGTTCGCAAAATCGCTCCGTTTTCTTTGCGTGACCCAATATCGGCGTTACCTTGAGGCTGTCCCGAGATGGTGTGTTGCCTTCTCTAACGGAGCGTGGGAACTGGGTTGTTTGAGGAAGTCCCTCGAGGGTCTTCCGTTTTTCCCCAATTGGAGATTTGAATATGAAGCGTTTTGCTCTCACTGCAGCTGGCCTCGCCTCCGCGGCGATCGCTGGCACCAGCGCTGCTGATGTCACCATCGACTACGACACTGGGAACCTCGCCGGTCTCCAGTTCGTCGCCGTGGACCTCAGCGGCTACACCGGCACCCTCACTGGGATGACCGTCGTCACCAACTTCTACGCGTCGCTTTCGTCCAGCGTCTGGGCGTCTGACTTCCTCGTCGCCGTCTCGAACGGCACGGCAGGCGTGTCCGCTGGCGGCTACAACGCCGGCTTCGGATTCACCGACCTCGGCGGATTCAGCTGGTCCTACTCGTTCGGCACCTACAGCTCGTACAAGGCTGCGAACCTGGACATGGCCGGCAACAGCGGCGCCCTCTACCTGGCCAACGGCTGGTCCACCAGCCCCGGTGGCTCGTGGTCTGGCTCCGTGACCCTGCACGGCCTCACGGCCGTCCCCGCTCCTGGCGCGCTTGCGCTCCTGGGCGTGGCGGGTCTCGTCAGCCGTCGCCGTCGCTAATCGCGACCGATGGTGACTGAAGCCATGCCTCCGGGCGTGGAGTTCAGTCCGACAACTGACTGAAAGGCCGGCTCCCGCAAGGGGCCGGCCTTTCTCATTGGTGCTTGGTGGGGACCGATGGGCATGGAGGCAGGATTGACGCGCGTTGGTGCGGATGACGGGTCTGGCAATGCGGTTGGCCCGCGCCCGCGCGTCGTCGCTCCTCCCTACGCGGTGGCAGTTGACACCGTGACCTCCTCATCCGAGCCCGCTCTCCTCCTGCGCCTCGCCCGGCGCTCTGTGTGGTGGAAGCCTGCCGAGGAAGCCGTCCAGACACCCGACCGGGTCATCTCCCAGATCATGAACATGGGTGACTGGGACGATGTGGCGGAGCTTGTGGAGTGTGTGGGGAGTGAGAGGTTTGCGTCAGTCCTGCGATCCGCCGCGCCCGGCGTTTTCAATGCGCGCAGCTGGCACTATTGGCACTACCGTCTCGGCATGGCCCGATTTGGGGAAGTGCCGGAGTTGCCGGTGAGGCGCGTGGCGTTCCAGCCGAGCGAGAGCGTGAAGGCGCTGTCGTACTTCGGCGATGGGGATCTCCACTCGCTGGACCTATCGACGCGGAACGCGCTCGCTTCCGCAGCGGCCTTGGTTGGTGAACTGCCGGAGACCCCGATCATCTCGCGTAGCCTGACCGAGTGAACATCGTTTCCATCGCGTCGATCTCCCTCACCGCCACCCTGGCCACTGTGGTCACGGTCGCCGGTCCCATGGGCTGCGTGGCCGTTGTCGGAAACACGGTTGAACGGACGAGTCACCTTCGGGCGTGCTCTTCGATCGTGCATGTCGTCCTCATCGAGCTGGCCAGCCCTGCCGACGCGGAGGCCCTGCAGGATGATTGCTGGAAGCAGCTGCCGCGCTGCCGCGGCGTCATCAACTTTGACTGCGGCCCGCATGTGGACATGGGCCGGGCGAGCGTGGATGCCTCGTACTCGATTGGCGTGATGGTGACCTTCGCCGACCGTGCGGGCTACGACTCGTACCTCGAGGACGAGCACCACAAGAAGTTGGTCGAGGACTGGAAACCCAAGTGGAAATCGTGCCGGATCTTTGACTTTGGAAATCCGCCCGCGCCATCCAAGCCGTGAGCCAAGTCCGTCCCTGGTTGCTGGCCGCGATGGGGTGGCTGCTCGTGGCGTGCGAACCGGCGCCGGCGCCCGCGCCGGTACCCGCGACGGAGTCTGACGGTGCGCCCGCGTCCGCTGCGGACCCGTGCGTGGTTCGCTTGATGACCTTCAACATCCGCTATGGCACCGCGGACGATGGTGAGCACCACTGGACACGGCGGCGCGAGCACGCGCTGGAGGTGATTTCAGAGTGGGCTCCGGACATCCTGGCCGTACAGGAGGCGCTGGACTTTCAGGTGGACGCGATCCGGGAGCGATTGCCCTGGTTGCAGGTGGTGGGTGAGCACCGCGACGGCGGTCGAGGCGGCGAGTTCAGCGGGCTGTTGGTGGACACGCGCCGGCTGGAGATCGTTCGAACGGGGCACTTCTGGCTTTCGGAGACGCCTCAGGCGCCGCGGTCACGATCCTGGGACACGGCGCTGCACCGGACTGCGTCGTGGGCCGAGGTGGAGGTCCGGGGCGCGCCGGATCGAAGGATGGTGGTGCTGGGGACGCACTTCGACCATCGAGGTGCGATGGCTCGCGAACATTCGGCCAAGTTGATCGTGTCCAGTTTGGAGCTGGAAGGATCCGCGAACGGCTGGGTCTTGCCCTGCATCGTCATGGGCGATTTCAATGCGGGCGAATCGTCGGCGCCGATGGAGGTGTTCCGTGGTGCGGGCTTCCTGGACACCTTTCGCGTGTTGCACGGCGCTGACTCGGGAGACGCCGGACCCACCGGCACCTTTCACGCCTTTCGAGGCACCACCGACGGCGACAAGATCGATGGCATCTGGCTGCTCGCCGTGAGTGGTGAGCCGCGAGTGGTGCAGGCCGAGATCCTCCGCCCGCGGCGCGATGGCCGCCCCGCCAGCGACCACGATCCGGTGGTGGCGGTCGTGGAGTGGTGACGGGCTGATCCACCATCCGTTCGTGCGGATGGAACCGGTGTGCTTGCCAACTCGACTGTGTCTCGTCAGAGTGTGCGGATGCCAGGCGACGCCAAGACCCACCTCTTTGACCCCGTCCGCGCCCTCGCCTCCGTGCGCCATGAGTTCGGCGAGCACGGCGGCGTCAACCTCTCCATCGAGACATCGTCCACCTTCACGGTGATGGAAGCGGGCGTCATGCCCGAGATCTTCCAGGGGATGCGAGGACCCGAAGCAGGGGGGTGCTACCTGTACGGGCGACACTTCAATCCGACGGTGCTGGTGCTGGCGCGGCAACTGGCGGCGATCGAGTCGGCCCAGAGCGCCTACTGCACCGCCAGCGGCATGGGGGCGATCAGCGGCGTCATCCTGCAGTGCTGCAACTCCGGCGACCATGTCGTGGCCAGCGACACGCTCTACGGGGGGACCTGGGCGTTCCTGCACGACTTCCTGCCCCCGAAGTGCGGGATCACGACATCGTTCGTGGATTTCACGGACCTCTCGGCGGTCGCTGCGGCGATCACGCCCCGGACGCGCGTGCTCTACGGCGAGAGTGTTTCCAACCCGACGCTTCGCGTTGCGGACGTCCCGGCATTGGCGGCGCTGGCCCGCGAGCGGGGCATCAAGTTGGTCATCGACAACACGTTCTCCCCGTTGCTGCTCACGCCGATTCGCCACGGCGCGGATGTGGTGGTGCATTCGCTCACCAAGTTCATCAATGGCGCCAGCGACTTGGTCGGGGGTGCTGTCTGCGCCAAGCGCGAGTTCATCGACCAGCTCTTTGACCTGCACACCGGCGCGCTCATGCTCTTGGGGCCCACGATGGACCCGCGCGCCGCCTACGAAGTGGCCATGCGACTGCCGCATCTGGCGCTGCGCATCCGAGAGCACTCGGCGCGTGCGATGGAGTTGGCGACCAACCTGGAGTCGCGCGGGGTGGCCGTCTGTTACCCCGGGCTGCCATCGCACCCCGACCACGCTCGGTTCAAGCACCTGGCCAACCCCGGCTTCGGCTTTGGCGGCATGATGACGATCGACCTGGGGACGCTCGATCGCGCCAACCGGTTCATGGAGCATCTCCAGAACCAGGAGGCCTTTGGGTTCATGGCGGTGAGCCTTGGCTACGCCGACACCTTGATGAGCGCGTCGGCTTCCAGCACCTCAAGCGAGATGGATGAAGCCGGGCTGGCGCAGGCGGGGATCTCGCCGGGTCTGGTGCGACTCAGCGTTGGATTCACCGGCACGCTGCAGGATCGGATGGCGCAGCTGGAGCGCGGACTCCAGTCCGTCGGCGCCCTTAGCCAATCTTGAGGTAGCGCGACTCCATGAACGGCTCCCAGTCGCCACCGGGGAGGCGGTGGTCCAGTTGGAATCGCAATGCGGCGCCGTCATCCAGAAAGGTGTAGCGCTGGCGGCCGCAGCCTTGCTCGGAGGAGTTGACCAGCGTCAGCACGCCGTCCTCGTCGCGGCCCGTGGCGGGTCCCCCGGGCTGGACGCTGTGACAATCGAACCAGTGCATGCGAAACTCGCTGTCCTTGGGGCTCCAGCACATCACGCCGTGCCCTTCAAAGACTTGCACCGCTTCGCGAAGCTGCACCCACTCGAAGATGGCGTAGAGGCCGCCTTGCAGAAGGCGCACGCTCACGCGACCGGTCGCGGTGCCACCCTTGGGGTTCCACGGAGCGGGGGCAATGGTGTCAGTGCCCTCCCAGGTGCCGACAAATCGGCGCAGCCACTGGTAGGGCGGTGAACTGAGGTCGGGTGCGGGTCCGCCGTGCATGGGGAGATCGTAGGACAGTTCAGTTCATTTCGGTGCGGTCCGGTTCACCCACTCGCTACTCTTCCCGACCATGCGCACCGCTGTCTTCGCCATCGTGTCCTTCGGAGTCCTTTCCGCCCTTGTGACGACGGCCTTGCTCGGGCAGGAGGCGGAGGCCTGCACCGGACTGAGGGTGCACCTGAAGGATGGGACCGCGGTTCACGGCAGAACGCTGGAGTTTGGCGCGCCTCTGGACTCGCAGGCCATTCTCGTGCCGAAGGGTGCCGCGTACACCGGAACGCTTCCCGAGAACGGGAAAGGGCTTCAATGGACCGCGCGGTACGCCGCGATGGGCATGTCCCCCGGACCCTACCCATTCCTCGTCGATGGGCTCAACGATGCAGGCCTTGGCGGCGGGCTCTTCTACTTCCCCGGATGTGCGTCGTACGCGGCCGTGACCGCCGAGTCGGCGACGAGGTCTGTCGCGCCGCACGAGTTCGTGACCTGGGCGCTCACGACGATGGGATCGGTGTCGGAACTTCGCAGCGCCGTCCAGACCGGGGCGGTGGCCATCGCCCCCACCCCGATCACCTTGGGCGAGATCTCCGGTGTGCAACCGGTGCATTTCGTCTTCTATGACAAGGACGGCACATCGATCGTGATCGAGCCAACGAACGGCACCCTCGTCGTCCACGACAATCCGCTTGGAGTACTCACGAACACGCCTGAGTTTGACTGGCACATGAAGAACCTGCACGCCTATTCCAACTTGGCGACCGTGCAGGGCGCGCCCCTCACGCTTGACTCCGTGAGGCTTGAACCGTGGGGGCAGGGGGCCAGCCTGCATGGGCTGCCTGGCGACTTCACTCCTGCCTCTCGATTTGTGCGAGCGGCGATCTTTTCGGCGAGCGCACCCGTGTCAGAGTCGCGCGAGGACGCCGTGATGCAGGCGTTTCACTTGCTCAACAACTTCGATCTTCCGAATGGGAGCTGCGGAAGTCCCACGCCCAACGGCGTGGCGTTCGACATCACCGAATGGACCGTGGTCCGAGATCCCGTCGCCATGCGCTACTACTTCCGCACCCGCGAGAATCAGGGCATCGGCTACATGGAGTTTGGGATGTTCGACCCCATGGCCACCGCTGCCGTGCTGAAGCCGCTCCCGATGAAGCAGGTGTTCACGCCGTTTGGGGGCACTGCGGCCACCGCGTCGGGATCCGTGGCCCGATAGGGAGGCATTTCGGCGGCGGGGTGTATCCTCTCTCAGAAGCTGTTCGCAGCCAACTGAAAGGGATTTCGCGATGAATCGATATTTCCGTGCGCCAGTCCTCCTCGCCTGTATGGCGGTCGCTGCATCATTCCCTCACCGATCGTCCGCCGCGTGGGCCGTGAAGGCCGCGCCGGACTACGTGTTGCTCAGCACTGCCGTCGGAGACGACGGAGAGTCGATTCGGTCCGCCGAGGGGAAGGGATCGATTGCCTTGGTCATCGACACCGACACCCTGACGCCCGCCCAATGCCAGGAGGTGCTGTACGCCATGCAAGATGCGAAGGATGGAGGCCGGGACATCATTGCCGTCGTGCATCAGGCGAAGGGCGGCAGCGCCGTCGTGGCGCTTGCGTGCCAAGGGATGGCCCTCGTTGAGGGGGCCTCACTCCTCGGTGCCGAAGCATCGTGGTGCAAGAGTGCTGCACAGGCTGATGCCTTGGCTTCCATGGTGTCCAAGCTCGGGGGCGCTGACGAGTCGCTCGCTCGCCGCGTGGTCGGCGGGAACTCCGTGATGACCTGGACGGCGAAAGATGGTTTTCGATCGACGCCGATGGGAGAGTTGACCATCGCGGAGCAAGCGAAGGCTGTTTCGATCGACCAAGTCGGTCTTCAAAAGACGGGGCTCGGCGCTGGCTCCTACAAACGGGAGCGGGATGCGATCGACGCAGTCTCGAAGGGAGTCTCCGGCCCGCGCGCAGCGAGCGGCGCGGTCGGAGCAGCGGGATCGGGTGCGGCAGGGACTGCGGCGCCCACTCCGGCCACGGGCGGCTCGGCGGCCGGCGGCGCTCCTGCTGGAGCTGCCGCTGGGGCCACTGCTGGAACCACATCGGGGCCGTGGGGGCTTCAGGGTGACCTTGTTCGCCTCGTCCCTCCGAAGGTGGATGAGTACCGGACAGAGCTGGCCGCGCTGAAGTTGGAACTGGAAGACTTCAACAAGTACTACGGTGGCCGAAAAGGACGCTGGGACTCGACGCACTCCTCGCTGGAGAAGGTGTGGACGGCAAAGGCCGACATGACCAGAGATCCCGAGACCAAGCTGGCGGTTTCACGGCTTCAAGCGTCGATGAAGGAGAAGTTGGCGGCGCTCGATCGCATCACGAAGTGGATCATCCCGAAAGTGAAGGACAAGAACAACGCGCTCGTCAAGCAACTGACCTCAAACCTAGAGGCCGTCAAGACCATGCGCGACGCGATCACACGAAACAAGTGCTCGGACTATGACGCGAGCTACCCGCTCATCAAGTCCATGAGCGTGAAGTAGCCGGTCGAAAGGCCAGCCGGTCCGCGGCGCTCGATCGAGTCCTCAGGGGCACTCGCCCCAGGAACCGAGGATGGCCGCGATGTCGGCTCCGCCCACGACGCCGTCGCCGTCGATGTCCGCAGCGCCGCTTCCGCCCCAGGACCCGAGCACGGCGGCCATGTCGGAGCCGGCGACCCAGCCGTCGTTGTCAATGTCGGCGGGGCAGGTGTTGCCGCCTCCGCCTCCATCGCCAATCTCCGCAAGCGCCACATGGACTGCGGTGCCGCCCGAATCGGGCATGTCATTCCACAGCGCGACATCGCCAAAGAATTCCGCGTAGTGCTCGATGCCGCTCGCATTGTTGGGCTCTCCCGCGTTCCACGCCGAGAAAGTGAATGGCTCGCCGGTGGTCCATTCCCACTGGCCTTCCACGGCGACATCGTTGGCGCCGATCCATATGCGTCGGTTGGTGCCGCCGAAGGTGCCGAACTCAGACTGGATCCACGCGCTCTCCTCTGCGTCGTTGATGGCCACGAGGTTCCCACCGATCGCCTGCGCCGTTGCTTCGGCACCAGACCAGGTCGTCGCTGGGTACAGCACGTACCGGTGGTTGTTGGCTGGATTGGTCAGCTCGCCAAGTGCGCCAGACTCCACCGTGAGATTGCCCGTGCCGGTTCCGGTGGCGGCGTAGGCGCCGATGCGAACGATGTAGGACTCGCCAGCGACAACGCCAAAGGTGACGATCGAACGAAGGGTCGCACCGGTCGTGCATGTTGCGTCGTCGTTGCAGGCGATCATGGTCGACTCGTCGGGGCAGGGATTGCAGCCGAGGTACACGGCCAACTTGGTGTCAAAGCTCGCGCCACAGGTCGTGAAGTTCAGGAGTCCGGATTCCGTCGCCGTCCAGCAGAACCAGACATCGTTGTAGACCTGGGAGTTGCTGAAGAAGTTGCAGAGGGCGGCGGCCGTTCCATCGGTGGTCGCGCCAACCGTGCTGAATGGGAAAGCCCCAAGCCCCGAAACGGGCTCGGGAGTGGCGCACGCATCCGACCCACTCTGAGCCGTGGCCCCGGAGAGGCCGAGCGTGGTGACAGCGAGCGTCGCGGCGAAGAAGTGTTGGGAGTGTCTCATGAGACAAACGGTAGTCCCGCCAAGAGGACATGGCAACAATTCCTCGGCAAATCGGCCGCAAAAATGGCGATTCTTCCGCGGCGGCGCCGTTGGCTAGGCAAACAGCCTTACGGAGGGGTCGATGGCCACGCTGCGAGTCCGCAGGCCGCTGGCTCGAAGCTCGGCCTCAATCGTTGCCAACCCCTCTGGCGACCCCCGGAGGGAGGCGAGCAGCCTGCCGCCGTCGACGTCGATGGCCCCTACGGTCAGCCCCTGCGAGCCCGCCATCGTCGAGAGTTGCTCGTGCACTCGGGTGGCGGGTGAGTGGAGCAGGCTTTGGTTGGTTGCGAGGCTCGACACTCGAAGCGCCCTATGCCGTTCGCTGGATGCGGACTGGGGACGAAGCGCCGTCGATCGCTGCGTCGTCCAGCCCGGCCCGCCCCGGATCACGCCATCGATGTCGGCCAGCAGTGCAGCGATCGTCGGTTGTGCACCGGCGCCGGGTCCACGCACCGTCATGACCCCCGCGCGAGTGGTCTGGACCTCGACGATGTTCTCTGTCTGCGAGACCGACCCGATCGGCGAACGCCTCGGAACGAGCGTTGGTTCGACGCTCAGTCGTACGGACGCGCGATCGGGTGCGCCCCCAGCCCCGCCCCCAGCCCCGCAGCCAGCCCCGCAGCCAGCCCCGGTCTGAGGTGCCGAGTCCGTTACCACATCCAGCCGGGCCACCAGCCGAAGTGCGCCCCACCGCTGGAGGTCGCGGATGTCCTCCGTCTCCAGGCGCTCCCCCCCGTGAGTGAGGCCGCGAGTCGGAATCTCGTCAGCAGCGATCGAGCCAAGGCCTGCGGCCGCGCAGAGCAGGCTCAGCTTGTCGGCGCTGTCTCGGCCGGAGAGATCGGCGGACGGGTCTGGCTCGGCGTAACCCAACGCGATCGCCTGCGCGAGGCAATCGTCCAGCGGCGCGCCGGATCGAGTGACCTCGTCAATGATCCACTGCGTCGTCCCGTTCAAGACGGCGCGGATCGACTGGATGCCTGCGGTTCGCAGGCGCGCGACCGCGTCGAGGACGGGGACGCCGGCGCAGACTGCCGCGTCAAACCGGAGTTGCGCGCCTGACAAACGAGCCGCCTCGGCCAGGCGGGGCAGCGACGCCGCGACCATTTGTTTGTTGGCGCTCACGACAGGGACGCCGGCCCGAAGGAGCCGCTCGCAGAATGTCGCTGCCGGTTCGATCCCGCCCAGGCACTCCACCGCGACATCGGGGCTGCTGGCCAACACCTCTTCGAGCGAATCTGTCCACTGGTGCACGCGCGAAGCGCGCTTTCGTGAGCGGTCGCGGACCAGGGCGATCGACGGCTCGAGCGAGGGGTCGTCGCCCAGTGCGTCCGCGAGTGCGCTCCCGATGAGCCCGCAACCGAGGAGTGCGACGCGCACGGGACGGGGTGGAGCCTGGAGGTCGCGCGCGGCGGATCGATCCGTGGTTGGCGGCAAGAGCAGGGTGGAGTGGATCACGCCGTCACCTCGCACGCGACAGCGCCATTCGCACGGCAGTGGTCGCCAGTTGTCCCGCAGCTGCTGGATGCAGCTTCGATGGCTGTGAGCAGGTCAGCGGTCAAATCGCGAGCATCCTCCAGCCCGACCGAGAGTCGAATCGTCCCCTCGGTGATCCCGATCCGCTCGCGTTCCTCCGCTTCCACGGCAGCGTGCGTCATCGTCGCGGGGTGACACCAGAGGCTCTTGAATCCGCCGAGGCTCTCCGCGAGAGTCCAGAGCCTCACCCGTTTGGCAAACCGATCGACCGCGTCACGGCCACCGTCCAGCTGAATCGTCAGCAAGCCGCCAAACGCGCTCATCTGTGATGCGGCCACACGGTGGCCGGGATGCGACCGCAGGCCGGGGTAGACAACTCGCGGAAGTCGAGGGTCGTGGCTCAGTGCGTCCGCGATGAACCCCGCGGACTGACAATGCCGCTCCACCCGAAGGTGAAGCGTGCGCAGTCCCCGGAGCAGCAAGGCCGCGTCGGCGGGGCTTGGCACGGCACCGACCGCGTTCTGGACATACTTGAACGACTCCGCCAGCGCTGGGTCATCCGTGATGAGAGCGCCACCGAGGACATCGCAGTGGCCGCTGACATACTTGGTCGTGCTGTGGAGGACGATGTCCGCGCCCAGCTCGATCGGCCGTTGCAGGATTGGCGTGGCAAAGGTGTTGTCGACCACGCTGTGCACGCCCCGCTCGCGCGCAATGGAGCACAGGCGTGAGATCGGAGTGATCCGCAGGAGCGGGTTGGACGGGGTCTCCAGCCAGAGAAGCTTGGTGGTGGGTTCGATCGCCGCAGCGACCAGCGCAGGGTCAGTGGCGTCCACGAAGGTGACTCGCAACCCGTATCGACTCCACAGCTTGGTGAATTGCCGGTGGCAACCGCCGTAGAGGTCCTGGCTGGCCACGATGTGCGAGTCGGAGTCCAGCGTGTGGAGGAGTGCGTCCACGGCGGCCAGTCCGCTGGCGAATGCAAAGCCGAAGCGGGCACCCTCCAGTTCGGCGAGCGCCGACTCCAGGCGCGCGCGTGTCGGGTTTCCGGTGCGTCCGTAGCAGTAGGTGGGGGATCGACCCGGCAAGTCCTGCGCGAAGGTGGTCGCGCTGCAGACGGAGGGGACGAGTGCGTTGGTGCCGGGTTCGGGATCTCCGCCGGCGCGGACGCAGGCGGTGGCGAGATGTCGTGCGATGGTCATGGCGTGCTTTCGGGTCTGGGCAAGGTCGGACAGGGTCGGGCAGGCAATAGCGTGAGGCGCATGGGGCGCCTTGGAGCGGGGATTGGTTATGGAGAAGGGAGGTGCGAGCGGTGCTTCGGGCGATCGGTCGATCGAGCTGCGCCGAATCGACAACGCCGGGTGGCTTGGGCTGGCCCTAGGTGCTTCGCCCGGTCGCAGGTGCTTCGCTTGTGGTTGGGTGTCGGAGTTAGCCGACGATCTCAATCCGCTCGCGCGCGCCCACGACCGGGCATCGCATGACCATCTGGTGCATGCGCTTGCCCATTGGCGGGCACATGACCGCACGCTCAAGCGCGCTGCCAAGGCAGCAAACGCCGAGTTTCGTGGGCATGTGTGGAGTGCGAGACGACATTGAAGTGCGGAATGGTAACGCCGGACGCGGAATTGTCAAGCGGAATCGGAGGGGATTTCGCGCTGCGATCGTCGCCTTCAGTCGTAACGCAGCGAGGTGGCGGGTGAGATGGCGACGAGGCTGGTGGGCGCCGACGCTACTCAAGTGTCGAGGCTGCAGCCTTGGTGTCCGGGAATCGCTCACGGAGGACGGCGAGAAGTCGAGTGGCATCCGCGTGCTCGCCCCGGCCGAAGGCCGCGCGCGCGCGTGCCAACAGGAGTGTGGCCTGCTCTTCGCGGGTCGGTTGCCGCCGAACGGGTGCCGGGGGCGCAGAGGGACGAAGTGCCGGGGCAAGTGGCGTGGCTGCGGGCGGAGTTGGGGGCGGGGCCGAGTCGCGCGGTGGTTCTCCGACGGGAGTCATTGCGGGAACCGCTGCCACCGCGGGAGCCGCAGTGGGGACGGCAACATGTCCCGGCAGTGCGAAGCCCGCCGTCGCGGCGTCGATCCGCATGTCAAGAAAGTCCGCCGCCATCTGAAGCGGCGTCCAGATGATGAACGCAACCGCGATGATGAACGCTCCAGCAAAGAGGGCATAGAGCAAGGTGAGGAGACCGGCGGCCGCCGCGTCTTGCATCGAGATCCCCAGATCGATCCCCATGGGTGCGGCGTACGGGGCCTCGATCATCACCATGATGGCGACCGCGATGCCGCCGAGGGTGAAGAGGCATCCGACGGTGCACTGCAGAATGAACAAGGTCTTCACGGCCAGTCGAAACCAGCGATACTCGCTGGTCGCACGAATCGTCTTGAGGTAGTGGGACCGGTGGGCTGGTGATGGCATGGTCGGAAAGGGCGGGGGGGGACGTCGCCCGCGATGCCATGCAGGTTAGTCCAGGCCTGCTTGGGCCGGACGCGTGTCGGGTAGTTTTCCGCCCCGCGCGGCCCCGATCTATGCTCGCATCGGGTCCATCGACAGCAGCCTCAGCTCGAACCGATATGCCCGACCACACCACAACGGCCATGACATCGCACGGGGTCCCCCTCGCCCCACCCCTCGCGATGCAGCACAAGCTCTTTGCAGCGCTGTCGGCGATGTTTGGGCGTGAAGTGCCGCTCTACGACCGATCGCTCCTGGTGAACCGGGCCTGCAATGCGGTGGTGTGCGTGTTGGTGGGTCGATTGCACCGCGGCTTCTCGATCAGCGAGGAGCAGCTGGACCGTGCGGGCGGCGAGCGGCACGGGGCGATCCGGATCGGCCGCGCCGACGAGTACCGATGGGTCGGGCGGTTCTTCAGGTGCTTCGGGATGGAACCCCACAACTTCTATGACATGACCTCGGTCGGGGCGAAGAGCCAGCCGGTGATCGCGACGGCGTTTCGATCCATGCACGCGCCGGAACATCGGGTCTTCACCTCGCTCCTCATGACGGACTCATTCGACGAGGCCACTCGCGAGCGTATCGAGGCGCTGCTCGCCCGTCGAGAGGTCTTCTCCGCGCGCGCGCGCGCACTCGTTGAGCAGTCTGAGCGTGATGGCGGACTTCGGTGGACGGACGCGGAAGCGCTGATCGAAGAGGCCACGACACGGATCTTCAAGTGGACTGGTCGTGCACGCGGGAAGGACCTCTACGAGTCCCTGTGTGGCGCCGGGTTCAAGATTGCCGCGGACATCGCGTGCTTTGAGTCGCACCACCTGAACCACCTCACTCCCAACACGCTGGCGATCGACCTCTATACCGCAGCGATGAAATACTGCCTGGGTGCGTGGGAGGGCGGCGCGTTCCGGCACTACGCGGGCCGAGCACTGGAGCGGCTCGCCAAGACCTGTGATCGAGACTGGATGCGGTTGCACTTTCGGCATCTCGGCGATGCTGAGCTCGCGCGCTTTGAGCGAGGTCAAGTCGGGACACACGACCTTGTCGAGTTGGTCGAACGCCTCCTCGCCGAGTTCCGCGCCGAACCATTCCAGCTGATGAAGCTCCAGCACAGCGGATTCAAGGATTCCACGGAAGGCCCGCCCGCGGATCGACCCATCTTCCTTCGCCAGGATGCGTATCGAGCGCTTGTGGAGCCGGTCGTGTTCATCGGTGACGACGGAAGCGAGTCGCCCTCCGTGCATGCGGCTCGCTTTGGCGAGATCGAAGAGCGTTGGTACGCCTGCACTCCTGCAGGTCGAGCCATCTACGACGCGTGCGTCGCGGATGCCGAGGAGGCGGTGGCTGGCGATCCGTTCTTGGCTCGGCGTGACTACGAGGCCTACGAACGCGTGTACTCCGCACCGTTTGCACCCGTGCCAACCACCCTGCGCGAGCTGCTGGACCGCGGGATGGCGCACGCGCGATTTGCACCGACGGCTGGAGGGCTTGCGCACGCGGCAGCGGGGAGGCCATTTGTGACGCGGGACATGCTCGCGCTGGCGGACTGCGGCTTCGTGTCGTACGAAGGCATCCGCTACGAAGACTTCCTCCCCATCAGCGCGGCGGGGATCTTTGCGTCCAACCTGAGCCAGTACGGGACGACCTGCACGGCGGCGGTGAAGCCTGTGTACTCGCAGGCGCAGTTGGAGGCGATCCTTGGGCGGCCGATCATTGACGCCGCGGCGGCATATGCGCAGGAGGAGGCAGCGTCGCGGCGGGCGACGCTGCGCGCGCTGGGGCTGGATGAGCGGCCGGGGCCCGCGTCCCTAGGTGCTTGAAACGGTCGGAATGTGCTGGTTAAGTCACAAAGCCCACCGTTTCAGAGGGTCGGCGCGATAGGGTCGGGCGTGGATGGTGGCGTGGATCCCTCCCCTCGTCGAAGCGTCACCAAGGAGTCGGCATCGATTCCGGTGAAGGCTTCCTCCGCGCCGTCTGGCCATCGAACAAGAACTTGGTCGATGCGGTCCCTGGGTCCGATGCCGAAGTGAAGGGTTGGCTCGGACTGCGACAAGTACGACGGTTCCGCGCCGACCATCGACATGAACTCACGTCGATCGGTTCCGTCGATCGCAGCGGCAAGGACGACCACGCGAGCACCGACGCCGTGGCGATTCATCGCCCCAGGTCGGTCGTCGCGCAACGCCACGCGCAGCCAGTGTCCTGCCGCGGGGGTGGTGTTTCGCAACAGCAGCGGTGTGCCGCCATGCCGCATGAACAACAGGTCGACTCGGCCATCGCCGTCGACATCGGCCATCGCACCGCCTCGCCCGACGAAGGGCCGGGCAAGTGTCGGGCACGACGCCGCCGTTGCCGCGGACGCCGACGACGCCGCCGTTGACGCGGACGCCGCTGCCGCCGCCTGCCCCACTTCATAGAAGCCGCGCCCCGCAACCTGGCGGAAGACCTGCGCCCGCTGGGGGCGGAGCTGGGAGTGATCGGACTCATCCTCCAGCGTGTTGCCGTTGACCACCCAAAGGTCCAGCAAGCCATCGGAATCGAAATCAACGAATCCGGTCGCCCAGCCAACCATGTTCAGCGAGGCGTGGCCCAGTCCCATCACTTCCGCGGTGTCCATGAAGAGGATTCGACGATGGCCAGCGCCGTCGCGGAGCCCGTTGGACCACATGTTCTGGAAGAGCGCATTCTCCTGCGCCAGCCAGTGGGTGACAAAGATGTCCTGGTCCTGGTCGCCGTCGACATCGCCAATGGCCAGACCCATCGCGCCGCGATAGTCCGCGGCCAACGAGCTGGCGCCAATGTCGGCAAAGGTGCCGTCGCCGCGATTGCGGAAGACGCCGTTTGACGAGACATCGTTGGCTACGTAGAGATCCAGCCAGCCATCGTCATCAAAGTCCGTCCAGGACGCTGCCAGCGAACGCCCCGATGGGTCCGCCACGCCTGCCGCTTCGGCGACATCGGTGAAGGTGCCATCGCCGTCATTGCGGTAGAGGCTGTTGCGGGCGGCTGGGTACGCGGATGGATTGAGTGTGTATGGGAGTTCCGTGTCGTACTGGCGCGATGCCAGGGCCGCGCCCTCGGCGGGATCGTGCTTGAACTCCACATAGCGGCAGACATAGAGGTCCAAGTCGCCGTCGTGGTCGTAATCCGCCCACGAGGCACCGGAGCTGAACCCTTCATGAGCAACGCCGGCTGTCACGGCGATGTCCGTGAACCGCCCGTTGGCATCCTGCCGCATCAGGTGGTCTGGCCCGAAGCACGAGACGAAGAGGTCCAGGTCGCCATCGCCGTCATGGTCGGCCCACGCGGCTCCGAGTGCGCGCACCGCCAGGTCCAGGCCGACCTCGGCGGACGCGTCGATGAAGTGGCCGGTACCATCGTTGGCGTAGTAGGCGCAGCGGCCAGTGATCTCGCCCCCCAACGCGCCGCCGAAGTTGCCGAGGAAGAGGTCGATGTCCCCGTCGCCGTCGGCGTCGCCAAACGCTGCGCCGGAACCCATGTCCTCGGGAAGGAGCGACGACCGCATGAACGGCGCGTGCCGCATGTTGATTCCCGACGCGGCCGACAGATCGTCGAAGCGAAGCGTGGCGATCTCCTCGGAGGCGTGGCGCTCCAGCGCGCTGGTCAATCCGCTGATCGAGCCATCGGCGTTGGCGGCGGCGGGATCGACCCGCTGCGTCATCCAGTAGAGCGCGCCACCTCCCAGGACGGAGACGGCCACGGTCGGGATCGCCCAACGGAGCATCAGCGCGTGGCGTTTGTTGAACGCCGATGGCCGAGCCCTGCTATTCCCCGCGCTGTGCGACATCGCGCCTCACCGGGATGACCTTCGTGGCGTGGCTGATTGCCGTGCAGGGGCTCCGAATGCCGGGGTCCGCGCCGTAGACGCGGTCGAGGAAGGCAGGATTCGCCTTGCGGTACCAGAGCGTCGCTTCCACCGTGACAGCATCGCCGTCGGTGGCATCGGGCACGGTCATGGAGAAGTCATCGACGCGGACGCCGGGGGCCGTTCGATCGTCGTTTGCCGCAAGCCGCCCACGCGCCATCGACGGGCACTGCAGCGGGAACTCCACCGTGTCAGTGACGCCCGGGTAGAGCGTGCGCGCGTACTTGGCGCCCACCAAGTCCCAGAGGTTGTGGCGGTCGATGAGCTTGCCCTCGCGGTCAAATCCGTCCTTGCGGAAAATGACGGGCGACGAACCGATGTCGCCACTGGCATCTGGCGCACCGACGTGATAGAGGATCGCGCCAGTGCTGTCCGTGGCCTTGAGTTCCACCCAGCTCTCGATCATGTCCAGGGGCCCAGTGGGGAAGTCGTGGCCGGTCTTGTTGTTGGTCAGGGCCACGCGGATTGGCACGCTCTCGCCGGGGCTGACGGCATTCGGCGCCTGGATGGACATGCGCACCACCGGCCCCTCCGTCCATCGATCCTTGATCTCTGGAATCTCGTACTCGCCACGGAGCCACTGTTCGGTGAGCGCCACTTGGTTCGCGGCGCCGGGCAAGTCATGCAAGATCGGGATGTACTGGTTCGAGGCCAGCGTCCGGTGGCTCCTGTGGCACTGGTCGTCAAGCGAGCGATTGAAATCGGTCTGGTCACCGCGTGCTGGGTCGGTGCTGGGGTTGAGCGGCATGTGGCACTCGCGGCAGCCGACGCTGCGCTCCGGTGCGCCCTCGACGTGCCATCGGCTGTTCTTCCAGGAGTCGTACTGGTTCTGCCCTTGCACCTTGCCGATGTCGGTGTTCACCTCTTGGTCGATGTACTGCTTGTGGCAGGCGGCGCAGAACTCGGGAGTCTTGTAGAGGGCGCGCGAGTAGCTGGAAATGTGGTGCACCGGGTAGGTGCGGATGAGGAAGTCGCTGAGGAACTTGGCGAAGCCGCTCTGGTCCAACTCGTACGCGTAGCGATGCGGAGGCTGCAGCGTGTAGTCGGCATTGCCCTGGACATCCGCCTGCACGATGCTGTGGCAGACCAGGCACGAAATGCCCTCGTCCGCACCCACTGAGCTGAGCGTGATCTGGTTGGAATCCTTGGCGCCGCTGAAGAGGGAGATGGGGTCGTGGCAGCCGGCGCAGTAGCGAGTGTGCTCGGGCGATGTTTCCTCCGCCATGATCGTCTGCACCTTCTGGAACATGTCATCCATCGACGCATAGCGGTGCGCGCTGGGCAACCACTCGTGATAGATCTCGCTGTGGCATCCGCTGGTCCCGCAGCCGGAGGAGTTGGCCAGGAGGGAGGGGTCGACGGCGCCAGTGTGGGCGAGGCGGTCATCGCTCCCGTCGCCGTCGGCGTACCCGTCGCCGTCAGCACTCCCGTCGCCGTCGGCGAACGCGACCCGAGCCATACTTGGGGCAAAGGGTCGATCCTCGCCAAATCGCCAGTTGTAGCTGTCGGGGAATGCGCGGCTGGTGCCGGGCGGGTCGTAGGCCACCACCCACGCCATCGCCGCGACCAGGGGAAGCGCCGCACCGACGATCGATGCGCGCCAGTATCCGGCACGAGCGGGCGCGATCTGCACCGCAGCGGCTGACTTCCCCACCTTGCGCACGATGACCGTGAGCAGGTGCGCGGCCACCAAGACAAAGAACACGATGCCGCTCACCAGGTGCGTCAAGTCCCACACCCGCTCCACGCGCGGCCCGACAACGCCGCGCCATGTCCCCACCAGCCCGCTCACCACGCAAACCAGCAGGGCAGCGGTGGCGGCGTACCCAAGCAACTGGTAATGGCTCATCGCGCCGTGCCGACGCACCAGCCAGTGCCGCACGATGTACCAGGTGACTGGCGCGAGGAGGACCAGTCCAAGGATCGTGTGGATCACGACGGAGAACTGAGGCAGTTCGCCAAAGGGGGAGAAGGTGATCGTCAGGCCGGTCGTGGTGACGCCGGCGAGCAGTGCGCCACTCCATCGTGAGAGCGTCGATCGCCATTCCGCGACGGCATCGACCCTTGGTGCGCTGGCGAGCGGGGCGGACGGAGCGGGCTTCATGGACTGTGCGGCCTGGGGACTGCGCTCACGGGACATGGAAGACCTCATGGGGTGTGGCAGCGTTTACGGGGGCACTTGCAAATCAAGATAAGATTACACCAATATCCACTAAAACAAGGCGAACATGGCGAGATTGCCCCCGGGCGCGGGTTGACAGCCCCCACACCCACGCCGACACTCTCAGAATGGACCTCCCCATCAACTGGTCTGCTGCTGCTGCTGCTGCTTGCGGGCCGTGAAGTTGACAGGGGTGCCTCGCGGTTGGGCTGATCAGAATCGACCAAAAAATCGTCGAATTCGATCAATCCAATGGTGAGGAGTCAGCACGGACCCCAGGCCGCCAGGAGTTGCGCCAAGTCAGGGCCTGCCACCGTGCCATCGCCGTCGATGTCGCCGGGGCAGGTGCCACCACCGCCGCCACCACCGCCGCCGCCCCCGCCAGCGCCACCACCGCCGCCACCGCCGCCACCACCACCACCAGAACACGCACCCCAGTTGCCGAGCACATACGCCAGGTCAGCGCCATTGATGAGGCCATCGCTGTTGATGTCAGCGGCGCACGGCTGCGGCACGGAGTCCGCATCGGCCGGGTCGCTGCCCGCGTCCACTTCATCCTGGTCCAGGTAGCCATCAAGGTCGCGGTCGATTCCCAGTCGCTCGGCGGTGCCAGTGGGGACCGCGGTGAAGGTGAGCTCGCCGCCCGGGGCAGCAAGCGCGCGGAGCTGCGCGGATGAGAACAACTCGCCGGCGCGGTCCATCTGCCACTCCGCAGGGCTGCCTCCCACGCTGGGAAGGAACTTCCCGCCGCGAGAGAGGCCTCCGAGTCGCCCCTTCACGATGAGTTCGGTGTCTCCTGCCTGCGCCAGTGATCCAAGCAAGTCCAGCCGCGCCACATCCGCCGGCGCCGCCGAGCCGATCGACTGGAGGGTCACCTGCGCGCCAACCGCCGCGTGGGTGTCGGTCGACAGGCTGAACATGAAAGTCTCCAGGTCTCGACGCTGTTGTTGGCCGGTCGAGCCGTTGGAGAAGGTGAACACCGACCGGCTCAGGAACGACTGAAGCGTGTCATCGGTGCCGTCGTGCGTGAACGCAAAGCCGCGATTGTTGTTTTGGCTGGTCTTGCTGAAGCCCGTCTTCTCGTGCAGGTTCTGCAACTGCGGCACCTTCATGCTCTGTGGCTCCTCCAAAAGATCACCGCTGATGACCATGCCCAGCCCGCCGGTCGGGAGTTGATGGCAGGTGTTGCAGTTGGTCGCGGCGCCGTCGGCGTTGAGGGTGAGAAAGAGCGACTGGCCATTCGCTGGGTTGCCGGTGCCGGAGGATCCCGCGAGGCTGGTCTTGAGTGAGTTGTCCAGGTTTCGGTTGGGATTGGGCGGAAATCGAAGCGTGGAGAGGAATTGGGCAAACGCCACCATTTCCTCGCCGGTGAGTTCCGTATCGTCTCCGAGCAGTCCCATGAACGCCGGGTTGAACTCTTCGATCCCATCGCGGTCTCCGCGCCAGTGGAGCGGCTCTGCGCCGATGATGCCAACCAGCGTCTGAGTCGTCATCGGCCCCTTCATGGGGTGGAAGTCTTCGCAGCCGCCCACGAGCCCGAAATTGCAGACCTGGTTGAAGTCCTTGACGGAGCCTGCTGGATTGCCCAGGTCCCATGCGAGGAAATCAATGCGAGCGTCTATGTGGCAGCTGCCGCATGAGGCGTGGCCCAGGCCGCTTGTGCGATGCGTGTCGTAGAGGAAAGGACGGCCGGCGCGGATCGACTCGGGCGTGGAATCGTGGAAGGCAACCCTGGCCAGTTCCGTGGAGCTGGCCGTGTCGATCGCGCTGATCGACCCATCAAATCTATTGAGCGAGTAGAGCCGCTGGCGCTGTTCGTCCAGTGCCAGCCCCGCAGGGCCCTCGCCGACCTCGATCCGTGCGATGGGAATGCCGCTCGACGAGAGCGCAACGACATTGTTGGAGCCCATGCCGGCCACCCAGCCAATCGTTCCAGCAGCGTTCCAAAGAAGCGCGCGCGGGTCTCCGATGCTCAGGTCCCGCATCGATTGCGGCACGGCCGGCGTGGAGTAGTCCAGATGGGGGTTGAGGTCCACGATCGCCGTGCCGCCCGCGCCACCGGGCGAGGCCGGATCAACGCTCGCCATCTTCACGCGCACGAAGGTGCCATTGACATTGGGTTCGAAGCGGACATCGTTCGTGGCCTCGGTGCCGACCACGGTCACGCGGCCCGCGGGGCCGTTCGCCAGCGCCATGTTGGCGTTCATGAGACCGGCCGCGTAGGTGACCGCGAGCGTCGACGCGTCGATGATCGCCAGGTCGTGGTCGTGCATGCCCCAGGTGATCGAACTGGTCCAGTTGCCGTTGTTGTCGTCGCGCCAGGTGTTGTCGGAAGCCCGTCGTCGGACGATGACGCTGACATCGGGGGGGGAGGGCAATCCCGAGGCAATCGGCGGATCAAACGAACTCCCAGAGTTGGGAGGCGGGTTGGGGTCGCCGGAGTATGGGTTCGCCGTGCTGCTCACGGCGGTGATCGGCACGAGTGTCGTGTTGTTGCCGCTCTCAAAGATCGCGGCGAACACACGAGTGCCGTCGGTCGCCAGAGCGCGGGGATCCTCACCCTCGATGGTGATGACGGCTGGCGCGAGGGACAGGTTGGCTGGATCGAACACGCGCACCTGGTTGAGTTGGCTCACCGAGACGAATGCCCGCGAGGGCGAACCCGCAAAGACCACATCGCACGGCTCATCTCCGGTCGAGAGAGTGGCGCGCACGCACATGGTCGTCAGGTCAACGATTGAGATCGAGTCTGAGACATGGTTGACGACCCACGCTTCGGTGTTGGAACGAGCACGAACAGTGACGGGGTCGACGCCGACGGCGATGGCGCCGGCGCGAACGGGGGACCCACTCGTGACATCGAACACTTCGAGGATCCCGTCCGGGAGATTCACCGCCAGGAGTCTCGTCCGGTCTGGGGTGAGTTCCAGAGGATGGACCAGCGGCGTCTCCCAGTTCCAGAATGGCGCGCTGGTGGCGCGCTGTGCAGGGGAGGAGCCCGAGTTCGGGGCGACGACGCGAGCGCGCTCAGTTCGGACGACCTGGTCAATGAGCGCCAGCGCCTCCCCGCGAGTGAGGTCGTGAAAACCCCGTTGGCGAGAATCATCACTCGCAGGCCGGTCCGAGCCCGCGGCTGGGAAGCTTGACAGCACGAGGACGGTGGCCACGGCACCCAAGGCCAGCGGGGCGAGGAGTCCAAGGGCGCGCATCGGTGTAGTAGAGCAGGTGAAGGGCGCGCCGATGCACCTCGCGGCATATTTCCATCGAGATCACCCGTCCGTAGAGGCTCAGATGGCCCCTCCGACCAGAAGGCATGCGATTGTCGCGGTGCTGTCGAGTCGCATGCCGCCGTTCACGGCGACGGCGCTCCACCTTCTGGTGCGGTGGCTTTTCTCCCGAAACGGGACAGTTCCCATCGCGTCAGATGGATCAGCTCCATCGGAAGGGTTGTCGGTGACTATACTTTGTGCCGTGACTCGCGAACTTGGCTCTTGGATAGGTCTTGCCCTCTCGATGCTGCTCGCTGCGGCAGGTCTCCTCCGTGCACAGCCGCATGAGGCGACCGCTGTGCAGGGCCACTCGCTCGCCGAGCACCACTGTGGCACGCACGACCACTCTGCCGCGCACGACCACGCCGCCGCGCACGACCACTGCGCCGCGCACGACCACGCCGAGGTCGCCCCGTGCGAGGAGTTTCATCCTGGGCTGGAACTGAGCTGCTGCTGCGATCACGCGCACGCACCGCTTGGCGCGATTGAGGCGATGCCAAGCGGAGCTCGTCCCCGCACGGCGGCGTCGCTCGCTCCCCTCGCCCCGCACGACTGTCGCGGAGTTGACTCCGCGATCCCGCCGCGCTCGCCTTGCCGCGCGGTTGCTGCCATCGCCCCCGTCCGGCCGCCAGGGCACTTGGTGAGCCTGCGGACAATCGTCATCCTCATTTGACCAAGTGAACGCGCAACACCCCAGGGCGATCCATTGATCGCCTCAGGTTGTTGCCATTCATTGCGCGCGTTTCGCACGAGCGGTTCCAGGCCTGACCGGGCCTCCGCCGCGCAAGAGGCGCCCCCGTAAACAAGCGATCGACCGAGTGATTGGACTGAGGTGACTCACATGACGCGTGGCATTCAAGGCAAGATTGGTGGTTGCGCCCTCGGCGTCACCGCGACCATCGTCGTGAGTGGTTGCCAGACATACGAGCCCAAGCCGCTGGACTTGGAGGCGCATCGCGATGCGTGGCTGCGGCAGACGCCATCCGACGAACCTGTGCGACGATTTGCCGCTGGGTTGTCCCAGGACTCGGCGGACAGCTCGTTCGACCCTTCCAACGGGCTCACCCTTGGCGAGGCGGAAGTCGTGGCGTTGGTTCTCAACCCGTCGTTGCGACTGGCGCGGCTGCAGGCCGGTGTCACAGCGGCCGCCGCGAAGTTCGCTGGACTGTGGGACGACCCGCAGTTGGCCATTGACTTCCTCAGCGGCAGTGGCTCAGGTGATCCATTCCCCGTGACACCTGGGCTGGCCTTCACGATTCCCGTCTCGGGTCGGCTGGAGGCCGCGAAGGCGGAGGCCGACGCCGCGCTTGCGGCGGCACTGACGGGCGTCGCGGAACAAGAGTGGACGGTGCGCATCGAGGTTCGGCGCGCCTGGTATCGATGGTCCGCCGCGCGCCTCATGGTGCAGCAGACCGAAGCGCTCCTTGCGTGGATCGAACCGCTGGTGACATCGACGGCAGCGATGACCCAGGTGGGCGAAATGGTTCGAACGGAGTCCGCGCTCTTCGCGATCGAACGCGCGTCGCAGCAGGTGGCTCTCCGGCGGGAGCAAGGGGATGCCGAAGAGCTTGAGCAGGAACTGCGGACGCTGATGGGGCTCTCCCCTGGTGCGCCGCTGGAACTGGTCCCGTCGCTGAGCAGCGGAATCGATGTCGATGGGGCCACCCCGGATGCGATGGCCGGCGGAAACCTGGAGTTGGAGCGGTTGCGGGACCAGTACATCGTGGCCGAGCGTGCCCTCGCGCTGGAGATTCGCAAGCAATACCCGGATGTCACGATCGGGCCGTTGCTTGAGTTTGATCGAGGCGACTCGCTGGCCGGGTTCTCGATCGCGCTGCCGATTCCCATCCTGAATGCCAACCAGCAGGGCATCGCGCAAGCCAATGCGGCTCGTGAAGTCGCACGCGCCGCCTTCGAGAGTGCCTTCACCAGGCTGGCCGGGGAGCTGGAAGTCGCACTGGTGCGCACCCGATCGCAACACGCACAACGAGAGGTCATCGAGGGAACGATCGCTCCGCTGGTGGACGCGCAGTTGGCGGATGCGCGGGCGCTGCTCTCGCTGGGCGAGAGTGGGGGGCTCATCCTGTTGGAGAGCCTCACGCGGGTCGCCGAAACCCAAATGTCTCTTGTCGACGCGCGGCTTGGCGAATCGCTGGCCGAAGTTGACATGGCCTCGATCATCGGGCCGCAGGAACCCCCCAGAACGGAATCAATCCCATGACGACCACACCGTCCATCACGCGTCTGGCTCTGGCACTTGTGGCGTGCGCGCTCGCGTGCGCCCTCGGCTGCAGCGACGAATCGGCATCCCCGCCTGTCACCACACACGAAGCGGCCGCATCCCCCGCGAACAGCAACCGGATCGCGATCCCCGCGACGGTCCGTGCCAATCTGGGCTTGACCTTCGCGCCCGTGGAGCGACGACAGGTGGAGGCGACCGTGCGCATCCCCGGCGCGTTCGAGTGGCAGCCGCGCGCCCGGCGCGAGTATCGGCTCTCCCTGGCAGGAAGCGTGGAACTCATGGTCGATCAACTCCAGCCCGTCAAGGCTGGTGACGCGCTCTATCGATTGCGTTCTCCGGAGTGGTTGACCATTCAGGAAGAACTGGTCGACGCCGAGCAGGGAATCCCGGCCGCTGCGGCGGCGGTGGAAGTCTCGCGAGCGGCCCTTGCGGAGGCGTCTGCTCGGATCGAGGCAGCGCAGACTCGGCTCAAGGCCCTTGAACAGGCGGGCGTTCGCAATGCCGAGCTGGAGGAGCGGATGGGCGAGCTGCGTGCCAGCATGCCGCGCCTTGAGGCGGCGCTGAAGCAAGATGAGGTGGCGCACCTGTCGGCGGGGGCGGCGATGGAGCACGCGGTCAATCATGCGGCCGCGGTCAGCGGCGTGGCCCGGACGATCTTGATGGAGCGGGACGGCGAGGGATCGCCCCGCTATCGCTCGATGGAGTTCTTTGAAGTGGTCGCAGCGGCGGATGGAGTCATCGAGTCAATCGCCACGACGGACGGCGCATTTGGCGAGGTGCCCACCGTGGTCTTGACGACGGTCGACCCATCCATGATTCGATTTCGGGCGCGCGCTCCCCAGGCCGACCTGAGGCTGTTTGCGGGCGTGACGGACGCTCGGATTGTCCCGGCCGGTGCCGGAGCGGCTGCCGCGGCCGACTCGATCCCGGCGACCATGATGATTGGCCTGGATGCGCAGCCCGGCGAGCGAACGATCGATGTCTTCGCGACGCCGACGGGCACGCAGGACTCGGAGACTGCGCGCTCATGGGTGCGCGCGGGGGTATCGGCCTTCCTTGAAGTCGTCGTCGATGGCTCGGGGGCGCCGATGTTGGCGATTCCGAAGGCGGCGGTCGTGCGCGATGGTCTCAAGCATGTCTTCTTCCGCCGCGACCCAAGCGACCCGAATACGGTTGTCCGCGTCGAGGCCGACCTCGGGGCCGACGACGGGCAATGGGTCGTCATCAACAGCGGCCTGGCGCCAACCGACACCGTCGTCGTGGATGGCGCCTATGAGTTGATGCTCGCCTCCGCGCAGGGCGGTACGCAGCAGGAGGGCGGCCACTTCCACGCCGATGGCACATTCCACGGCGAGCCAGACTGAGGCAACACGCGATGCTCACCAAGCTCATCAGGTTCTCGATCGACCATGCGGCGCTTGTCGTCGTGGTGTCCTGCGCCTTGCTGGCGTGGGCGCTCATGCGCCTTCCCGGCATCCCTGTCGATGTCTTCCCGGAGCTCAACGCTCCCACCGTCGTCATCATGACGGAGGCGGCTGGCTTGGCGGCCGACGAGGTGGAGCAATATGTCACGATTCCAATCGAGTCGGCGGTCAACGGCATTCCGGGCGTTCGCCGCGTGAGGGCCACCAGTGCGATCGGGCTTGGCGTGGCCTATGTCGAGTTCGACTGGGGCACCGATGTCTATCGGGCAAGGCAACTGGTGTCCGAGCGATTGGATGCCATCCGCGAGGAACTCCCTCCCGACGCCCACGCCGAGATGACGCCGGTCACCAGCATCACGGGGGAGATCATGCTGCTGGCGGTGGCCTCGCCGGATGCGTCGGTGTCCGACTTGAATCTCCGCGCCTACGCAGAGTTTGACCTTCGGAAGAAGTTGCTGGCTGTGCAGGGCGTGGCACAGGTCGGCGTCATCGGGGGCGAACTTCCGGAGTACCAGGTGCTGGTGGACCCGACTCGGCTCCGCTTGCATGGATTGACGGTGGCCGACGTGATCGACGCCGCCGGCGAATCCCACACCACCGCCAGCGCTGGCTACCTGCCGGATGTGGACCACCACGAGATTCCCATCCGCCAGACAGGGCGAGTCCGAAGCGCCAGAGACATCGAGGAAGCAGTCGTCGCCTTCCGAAACGGGATCCCCGTCACCATCGGGCAAGTCGCTGATGTCAAAGTCGGCCCATCTCCCAGGCGTGGCACCGGGAACCACAACGGTCGCCCCGCGATCGTGCTGACGGTGCAAAAGGCGCCGGGGACGAACACACTGGCCGTCACGGAGCGAATCGATTCGATGCTGGATGGGCTGCAGGAATCGATCCCTGCGGGAATCAAGGTGGATCGCGAGGTCTTCCGTCAATCGCACTTCATCGGGCGTTCGATTGACAATGTGGTGCATGCGTTGCGCGACGCCGCGATCATCGTGGCGGTCATCATTCTCCTGTTCCTGTTGAGTGCGCGGACCACGCTCATCACGCTCACCGCGCTGCCGCTCTCGCTGGCCGCGGCGCTGGTGGCGTTGGAGTGGATGGGCGAGACGGTCAATGTGATGACGCTGGGCGGGCTGGCCATCGCCGTAGGCAGCCTGGTCGATGATGCGATCATCGATGTGGAGAATGTCGTCCGCAGGCTGCGCGAGAATGGCGCGCTCCCGACGGAGAGTCGGCGCCCGGCGCGCGAGGTGATCTTCGACGCCAGCAACGAGATTCGCCCGGCGATGGTCTTCGCGACGGTGATCATTGCCCTTGTCTTCCTCCCGCTCATGTTCCTGGACGGCATCGAGGGACGCTTCTTCCGGCCGCTGGGCATCGCGTTCGTGGTCGCGTTGATGGCCTCCTTGGTGGTGGCCCTCACCGTGACGCCGGCCATGTGCCGGCTGTTGCTGGGGAAGCTTGGTGCGGGTGCTGGGTCTGGCGGAGCACGGGTCCACACCGAAGTTGACGGGTTCTTGGTCCGACTCCTCAAGCGCGCCTACCAGCCGGCGATCGAGCTGGCCTTGCGGTGGCAAGCGACCGTCCTGATAGGTGCAGGCGTCGCCACGGGTCTGGCCATTTGGCTGGCGTCCACCTTCGGGACATCGTTCCTCCCATCATTCAATGAGGGGACGATGACCGTCTTCCTGTTTTCGCCACCGGGGACTTCGCTGGCGGCCACAGATCGATTGGCCTCCTCGGTGGAACGGCAGTTGCTCCAGGTGGAGGGGATCGTGAGCGTCACTCGGCGCACCGGGCGTGCAGAGCGCGACGAGCACGCGGAGCCGGTCAGCAACTCCGAGATGGATGTGATCCTGGCGCCGGACGCGAACATGGAAGTGGTGCGCGGAGAGGTGCGTCGTCTCTTGGCCGGCATTCCCGGCATCGCCACCAACATTGGCCAGCCGATCGAGCATCGCCTCAGCCACATCCTCTCGGGCACGCCAGCGGCGATCGCGATCAGCATCTCCGGCGACAACCTGGACCAACTGCGGATCATCGCCAAGGAAGTGGATGCCGCGCTTGGGGAGATTCCCGGTGCGCGAGACATCACGGCCAATCGGGAGGTCATGATCCAATCGATGCCGATCATGTACAGGCCTCGCGATTTGGCGGCGTATGGGCTCACTCCGGCGTCCGCAGCGCTGCAGGTGCAGGCGGCCGTGCAGGGCGTTCGAGTGGCGGAAGTCAACGAAGGGAACACGCGCCTCTCGCTGGTGGTTCGATCGGTGGAGTCCGAGCGAGACTCCGTGGATGACATCAGGCGGCTGGAACTGCGCGGCGAGGGAGGTGCGATCGTACGGTTGGGGGAGGTTGCGACCATCGGGCCAGAGATGGCCTCAAACCTCATCGCGCGAGAGGGCGGGCAGCGACGGGCGGTGATTTCGCTCAATGTGGCGGACGGCGCCAACCTTGGCGACCTCATCGCGGCTGTCAAAGAACGCGTGGATCCGATCGTGCAGCGCTACGGATACTCCGTCCACTATGGCGGGCAGTTCGAGGCACAGCAGTCCGCCAGCCGGACGATGCTGGTCTACGGCGGGCTGGTCACCCTCCTTGTCCTGTTGCTGCTCCAACTGGCGATTGGATCGATCAGCGTGTCGCTGCTTGTGCTGCTCAACCTCCCACTCGCGCTGATCGGCGGCGTGGTGGCCATCTTCGTGACGGAGTCGACCGACCTGGTGGGCCATGTGCTTGGGATGTTCGGGATGCACGCGCAGTCCGGGCATGGTGGGTCGTCCGCGCCGGTCATCTCCATCGCCAGCATGGTTGGGTTCATCACCCTCTTCGGGATCGCCGTGAGGAACGGCATCCTGCTGGTGAATCACTATCGACACCTCACGGAAGTGGACGGCGTCGGGTTGCGCGAGGCCATCGTCCGCGGTTCGATGGAGCGCCTGGTGCCGATCCTCATGACGGCGCTGTGTGCGGCGCTCGCGCTGATCCCGATCATCTGGCAGGGCGACCGCTCGGGCAACGAGATCCTCGCGCCACTCTCGGTCGTCATTCTGGGCGGGCTGCTCAGCTCCACCTTTCTCAACCTCATCGTCGTCCCCGCCGGATACGCGGCGCTTCATCGGATGCGCTAACGAGCCTCGCCCGTCGGCCCTTCCCACACTCCACACTCCACGCTGCTCCACCCGCTTCTCTATTTGCTTCTCCTTCCGCTTCTCCAACCGCTTCTGCTTGAGACCCACCATGCGATTCACATCACCTTCCACACTCATCCTTCCGCTCGTCGCCGTTGCTGCGTTCGCCTTGTCAGGCTGCAGTGAGGGGGGAGACCCTGCAAACACCGATGCCCATGACCACACCGAAGCCGACCACGACGAAAGCGGTCACACGCACGCCGAGGCCGACCACGACGACGACCACGAGCACGCGCACGCGGAGGCCGACGACGACCACGACCATGCGCACGGCGAGGAGGTCTCCATCGGTTCGGCGACGATCGGCGACATCGCCGTGGATCTGGCCCAGGGGCACGGAGCAGTCGCCGCTGGCAAGGAAGGGCACCTCGTCGTGAAGTTGCCGTACAACGACAAGGGAGCGACCATCGTGCGCGTGTGGATCGGCTCCTCGGATCGAACCCTCTCGTATGTCGGCAAGGGCGAGTACGCTCCGTCGCACGATGGCTACGACGCCCACGCCATCGCGCCAGATCCGCTGCCCGCCGATGCCATGTGGTGGATCGAGATCGAGAAGCCCGATGGCACGAAGGCAGTCGGCTCCGCGAAGCCGATCACTGGGTGACGGCCTGAAGCGTTGCCGTAATCGTGGCGCGCCGGGGTGCCAAGTACGATTCGCGCCGATGCAGTTCCGTGACGGAATCTGGTCCCGAATTGCGCCGCTCGTTCCCCTTGCAGCGGCACTTGGCACCTCAATGCTCTGCGCATGCACTCACCCGGTACTCGGGAGGCCTGCAATGCTGGGCGCGAGTGTCACCGCCGGCGCAGGCTCGGCCGTGGCCCCGGGGCGACCTTTCAACACGCTCTCGACCGCGGATGTCGCGAGCGGGACCAGCTGCTCCGCCTGTGCAGGAACGGGTCTTCCGGTGGATGCGGGCATCGCCTACAGCGCGGTCGTCACGGCGGCGCACGAGGTACCCCGCAACTATGGTGATGGTGCGACATTCATCGATCCGCTCGGGGCCTTGCGCGAGCAAGCGGTCGCCGCTGCGAAGGATCGACCGACGGTCGTTATCGCGGTGGACTGGCTGTTCTGGCCTGTGCACCAGTCGATCCCGATGGATGTCCCCGCGGCGGAGCGGGATGCCCAGCGACTGGACACTGTGGACGCGGCGCTTGCCGAACTGGATCGATTGCAATGTCCGATTGTGATTGGCGATGTACCCGAGATGAAGCAGGCGCAGGGTGGACTCCTCAAGGAGTCCAACGAGCCCGGCGAGGCCGTCCGCGCAGAGGTCAACCGGCGTCTCGAGAAGTGGGCGGCTGAGAAGCCCAATCGGCTCATCCTCAGCATCTCGGCGCTTGCCGATGCGGTGAGCTCAGGTGCTGCTCTTGAAGTGGCCGGATTCAGCTATCAGGCGGGGGATTCGGCCCGGCTCCTGCAGCGCGATGGACTTCACGCCACGCCCGAGGGGCTCGTGGTCTTGATGGCCGCTGCCGTGGATCGACTCCAGCAGGCGGGGCTCGTGGAGGGGGGCGCGCGGCGGCTCGACTTGGTGGCGATTGCCGCGGCGGTGGAACAAGAGGCCGCTGCAGCCAAGCACCGAGCGCGACCGCAGTTGCTGGACGCCATGTCGGTGTCGACGCTGGCCGACACGTTTCGGGATGCGTTCTCCACCCGCGACCTGAGCGTCGATGACAGCGCGGCCTCCGCGGCCCTTGAGCAGCTGCTCGCGCGATTCGAGTCCTTCAGCCGGAATCCGGCGGGGGAGTTGGGATGGGTCGTGGACATTGGATTCGACTTCACGGCGATGGACCTGGAGTTTGCTCAGAACACGGCTCAGGGCAAGCCGGAACAGACCCTTGCCGTCTTCGCCAAGCACTGGCATCGATTGAAGGCGGACGCACTCGCCGACACTCCCAATCCCTGGCATTTCGACCTCTGGCTCAAGTACGCGGCCCAGCCCGTTCCTGGATTGTCAGCCGAAACGGTGGAGTTGCTGGCCGCGCGGCGTCGCGAGCGAGGGCCATTCCCCCAGCCGTACGCATCGATGGTGTGGCAGTGTGCGGATAACGCTGGTGGGACGGCCCTCGCGCGGTGTTTCCCGGATCCCGACGAGGCGTATCAGGCGGCGATGGCCAGCTCACCCAAGCAGCATGTTCACTGGGATGATCGTCCGACTGACGAGTTTGGGCTTTTCATGGTCTCACTCGATGCATCTGGCTTCGTCCGCTACCTGGAGTCGCGCAAAGCAGCGGGGCTCCCGGATGTGTCGCATGAGTTCCGCGCGCGTGCCGAGGCGGATGTATTCAAGGGCTCCTTCGCTGCGATCGAGCGCCTCGACAGCATCGACGCCGCACGGAGGGCGATGTACCCGCGGTGGCCCGCGTTGTGGTTTGGCCCGGCCATTGCGTACGGGAACATCATCGCTCGGTCCATCGATCAACCATCACCCGGGACGACGCCAGATCTGTCGATGCGCGTTCCCTTCACCCACGGCAAGGCCCGGGTCGTCCGACCGTGGCTTGGATTCGGATGGATGGAGAACCTGGATGGGGCTGGCGCGCTGATGTCCTGGTCGGACGGATGGATCCAAGTCATCACGCGCGCGGAGGTGCAGGCCGACGGAAGTGTCCGGCTTCGCAGTGGCCAGAAGCGATCGACACCAGCGGCGACGGTCTGGTACGACGCTGGCCGCTTGGGTGGCTCGCTCACGAATCCGTACCTCGGATGGCGGCGTGTGGGACTCGAGATTCCGCTGGAGTCCCCCGTCGATCGTGATGGCTTCGCCAGCGCGGTGCGGAGGGTGGTCGAGGCGGACCTTCGCTCGCCATCCGCGGATTCTTCCGAGTCCGTGGTCCACTGGCCGATCGGCCTGCGCGCGACCGGGAGCGTGGCGCGTGCGACCGTCCGCATCCCGATGGGCTGGGATAACGAGTCCAACGCGCCCCGATGGGCGACGGTGGAGCTCAAGGACCAACCGCTGCTCCTGCTTGGAGTGTTGGAGCGCGAGGACGGAAAGGCGTCGGTCGATGGCGCCATCGGCGATGACCTCGCGCAGCTGGCGACATCGAGGCTCAGGCTTCACGCTGTCTGGGAGATCGACGGGCCAGGTTCACCGGAACGCGGCGGGCTTGCAGGCAACAGGGCGACCGGCGAGATTGTCTCGATGGAGGGATTCGTCCCCGGCACGCCCGCAGAACTCAGCGAGGCCATCCACGAGAAGGCCGACGCGGGAGCCGAGGTGCAGCTGTGGTGGCGGCCGGTGGAAGCGGGAAGCAAGCAGGGGTGACGGCGTGCCGCCTGGCCAGCGACTCCAGACGTTGTAGGGAGGCTAGCGTTCCTCTTCGTCGCCGCGACCAGTTCCAACACACCACATCAAGCAAGTGGAAATGAAAAAGTGTTGCTTTGCCACGCTTTTGTGGTGCGGTTGAGGCGGAAGCATTGGGAAGGGGTTCAGATCGGAATCCCACCATGCCAGCGCACTTGACTCGACCATTCATCGCGGCGCTCACTTGGGCGACCTCCATCGTTCTCTGTTCACAGGCAGACGCCGACTTCAGTTGGACCTCGTCCGCCAACTTCAATGTGGGCGCCGAGAGCCCGGGTGGACTGGATCTCGATAGCGGAACCGTCTGGGGCATCCCGGGTTCGCGAACCGTGTGGTCGCAGTCTTCGTTTGAGCAGGACGAGTTCAATGGGTGCATGAGTTACGGTGAAGGAGTCTCGAGCGTGTGGAGCACCGCTGATGGCATTGCAATCACGACCCGCGCCGGAGGCGTGGCCACGGGCACCGGGAGTTTCTTGACCGCCGCGAGCTCGAATGCATTCTCCCTACGGAACATCTGGTTGGATTTCGACCAAGACATCTCCATCGGCGTGTCGGTCCACGTGTCCGAACTCGATGCGGAGGGATCTTGGTCCGCTCAGTTTGCCGGGATCACCCTGAGCGAGGGATACACAATCATCAACCTTGGAGCCGGGACGCATATCGGGTCGATCTACGCGAACATGTACTGCTACGCCAACGGCGGGGGGTTCTATCAAAACGCGCAAGTGGATGTCTCGTTCACGGTCATCCCGGCCCCAGCTGCTGGTGCAGTGTTCGCTCTCGCGGCGCCACGCTGTGGTGCGCGACGTCGCCGAGCGTGAAACGCCCGCGTGTACACGGTATTAATGGGAACGCCAGGCATCTCTGCAATGTCTGGGGCGGGCAGGTCCAGCACTTGGAGGAGCACGAGCGCGAGCCGCTGCTCGCTGGGGAGGTGATCCATCGCCTGCATGATGCGGTTGGCCGTGTCTTGCGCAGCGAGCACATCGATTGGGGCGGGGCACGTGGTCGCGGGCACTTCGCAACAGCCGGCCTCTCGCGGGATGAGCGTGTCGTTCACGCGTGGCTCCCGCGCCCGAACCGTCCGCGCCCGCACGGCATCGCGCACGACGATCCGGTAAAGCCATGTCGATGGCGTTGCCGTATGTCGAAAGGACTGCGCGTGCCGATGCGCAGCCAGAAAGCTCTGTTGCACCACATCGTCGGCAAGATGGGCGCAACCAGTGATCTGGAACGCCAGCGCGAACGCGCGTCGAGCATGCGATCGGAAGAGGGCATCTACATCGATGGCGGGCGTGGTGCTCATGCGCTGTCGGAGTCCTGGGCGTGCGGTCACGCGTGGCGGATCATCGACCACTCACGAAGGACCTGCCCGAAGTCCTTCCCCCATGCCCGCCGCGCGCCGATCGCCAAGAGGCACAACAGAACCGCTTGGGAGATCGCAGCTGCCGGCCGACCTTCAGTTACGAACGACACCAGGCCGATCAGCGCGCCGATCATGCCGAGCGCAAAGCACGCCTTCAGGATCGTGCGTTCGGACTGGGCGTTGCCCTCCACGCGCGATGCCGCGCTGGCGAGGTCCAGTGCGCCGCGCTCGGCGACACGCATTGTTCGCCTCCGGCGCATGAAGAAGAACACGATCCAGAGCAGCGGGCCAAGCCACAAGGAGAGCAGAATCGAGCCAAGCCCGCTCAGGTGTGTTCGACCCGCCACCCAGCCTATGACCGCGAACGCCGTCCATACGGTTCCAATGATGCCGACCCACCGAAGCGCCCGCCGATCCATGTCGCGGCGACCTTCCAGCCGCGTGCGCAGCTGGTTCAAGTCAAGGGCACTCACTGCGTTGGCCGTCACCGACTCCAGCGCCACAATCGCTGGATCGGAATCGATGCTTCCGGACTGGCGCACTTCCTCAAGCTCACGGAGCTCGGTCTGGGTGGGCTCCGACGGGGGCTGGGAAGCGCCTAACGGTTCGGGGTGATCAGTCATCTCGTGCTTCAGAGCGAAGGGGTGGCGTGACCCTTCAAGGAAACGGCGTGGAATTGCGCGCGCCCCGTCACCCGCCTGAGTACCAGCTTCCCTTGCCGACCCCATGGTGTTTGAGAATGCCGCGAGCCACAAGCTTCCGAAAGTGCTGCTTGAGAGTGGCTCTCTTCGCGCCAGTGATACGGATGGCCTCGGCCATCGTCACGCGTCCCTGCGTGCGCGCGTGTTCCGCGATGGCCCTCGAGAGCGGCGGCAGGGGCCCAAGGGCGCGGTCCGCCTGTGCGACTCTCCGTTCGAGCTGCTCGACTTGTTCTGTGATGGCACCTAGGAAGTACTCAAGCCACGGCTGCCAGTCCTGTTCGGGTGAACGCAGCGTGCCCTGGGTGCGCCGGAGCGACAGGTAATAGTCTGACTTCGTGCGCTCGATCACTGCCTCCAGCGAACCGAACGGAATGAACGCGTAGCCGCTCCGCAGGAGGAGGAGCGTGGTCAGTAATCGCGAGAGTCGCCCGTTCCCGTCCTGGAATGGGTGGATTGCAAGAAACACGACCGTGAAGACACCGGCCGTGACGAGCGGGTGGGTGTCTGGGTCATTGAGTGCCGCGTTGGTCCAATCGACCAACTTGGACATGAGCCGCGGCGTCTCAAAGGGAGTGGCTGTCTGGAACACGACCCCGACGGGCCTCCCTTGTTCATCGAACGCGGTCACGTTGTTCGGCGACGACTTGTAGTGGCCACGATGACGTTCGTCCTTCTCGCTGTGGCGGAGGAGGTCGCGGTGCAGCTGCCGAATGTGATTCTCGCTCAGCGGAATCAAGTGGTGCGAACTCACGATCAACTCGACCACTTCGGCATAGCCGGCGGCCTCTTGTTCGTCGCGCGTAGAGATGCGCTCTATGCCAGTGCCTTGCAGCAAACGCTCAACGTCCGCGTCGGAGAGCATCGATCCCTCGATGCGCGTCGATGAGCCAACGCTCTCGATGGTGGCGACACGCCGGAGCGCGTTCAGTCGATCAACCGGGAGCGAGGTTCTTGCGTGCCACGCGCCACCAAAGGCCTCGATCCGTGCGAGTAGTCGCAGCATCCTGGGATTGAAGTGTGGTGCGGTCGAAGGAAGCAGGTCCATAGAAGTATCCAAATAATACCATAAAGTGCCTTATGATCCAAAGAAGGATCCAAAAACATCCATATATCAGAGTTTGTGTAGCCCGCGCACCTCCCCGGTTCGCGCACAGCCTCGAAGGCGAGCACGAGCGAATCGAGTGCCCCGTGATTCGTGACGCAATGGCCGAGTGTGCTCCTACCTCGTCCCCGGCGCGTCAAACACCGCGGCGCGCACCGCCGCCCGCGCAGCCTCGGTCATCGCGGCCTCAGCTCGCATCGCCCACGCGCACATCTGCACGGCCATGAGCCGCACTTCCGCGTTGGCGAAATCGCCTGGGTGCCCCAGCGTCGAGAAGGCGATCCGTTGCGGCGGCAGGGTGAAGGCGTTCGATTCGCCGCTCGTGGTCGTAGCTGACCGCGTGCGCGCCACCTCGCGGACCCAGAGAATCGGCTGGCGCTGGGGCGCGTCGGTGCGCTCGCTGTCGACCGCTTCACCCCATAGCAGCACGTGGCAATCCGCCGCGAGCGGTTCAACGTTGTAGAGCCAGCTGGGGACGATGATGCCTTCGGCAGGGATCGTCACTCCGGCGAGCACGGGATGCCGCGCGGCCTCACCCGTCGGCGGGAGAATGCGCGTCGTCGATGTGTGACCATGATGAAAACTCCAACCCGTGCCAAACTGCTCGCGGGGAAACTGTTCGTTCCATCGGCCCGCGCCCGGACCTGGTGAGTACCGAAACGCATGGGTCGATGTCCGGAAGCCGACCAATGGAAGCCCGTGATTGGTGGCCTCATCGAAAGCGTTCAAGGCGTTGGACTCCAACTCGCGGAATCGCATGTAGAGGACGGAGCCATCCGCGCCGCGAAGTTCCCACGCGCTCGTCAGGCTCGTTCGGGCCGCGATGTCGGGCTCAGCGAGTGGCGAGCCGCGGCCATCGTCCCCTGTCGCGAAGTGCACGGCAGTCCGCGCGATCCCCGCTCGCTCCACCAATCCGGCCAGGAACGGCATGGTGATCTCGCTTCGGTACTCGTCGTCGGCGGCCACAAACGCGAGCAAGGGCTTGGCCAGCTGCCAGCCATTGGGAGAGAGGGTCTTCAGGGTCGATGCACTGCCGCTGGCGAAGAGCCTTGCCCGGTCGCCCTTGAGCGGCAGGCCGTTGGGACCGTGAAATGGCCCGCGATCACCGCTCGAACCCACGGTGCCCGGTGCGTTGACGCGCAGCTGCGACACCACCGCCGTCTCTTCGCCCACGGTGAGTCCATCGCCGACCATCACCTGGTCGATTCGCACGCGGTGCCAGACATTCGTGATCTGTTCCGTGAGCGGCTTCTCCTCAATGGACAGCACCGTCACCTCAAGCTGGAAAGAAGACTGTGCAAGCACCCAGTGCGGCATGTCGGCCTGCTCAAGGGCGGAAGGCGCACCGATGGCGGAGCCGGCGGAGAGGGCCAACGCGAGCGCCGATGCCAACCACAGTGGGGACCTAGTCTTCTCGGGCATGCGGATCAGTATAGTGCAGTGTGTGCCCCATCGTGGTGCGAATGCCTTGGGTGGAGGCATCGTTGGCTGGTCATCCGAGCGAGGAACTTCGGCCCCCACTATCTCGGAGGCGGTGGGTTGCGATCTGTGCCTCGATCGCGTCCTGGCCCGCGTCCGGCCGGCCGCGCGTTCGCGGCGTACGCCTCCGTCCACGACTTCCCATCGGGACCGATGAACTCGAAGAGGTAGGTCGCCTCAGCGCCCGCGCCCTTGATCGAGTAGTTCACAAAGCCCTTGCGCGAGCCAACCGAAAACGCCAGCGAGAATGTTGGCACGCCGTCTTTCACCCGTGCCGTGAAGCCCGTGATCTTGGCGCCGCGCAGCGGCTGCAGGGCTTCTCGAATAGGCGTGTCGCGAGGTTGCGGCTCGATCCCGTCTTCGCGGACGGTGACCTTCCCACGCATGCCGCCGTTGACATAGGGATAGGTCTTGCTGGCGTGATAGTGGTAGACCCCCTTCGCGCCCGTGGCGCCCTCCGGAGTGCCGGGGGGTGCGGCGCCGAAGTGCCCATTGAAGCTGTCCAGGGCGTCCGTGCCGCCAAGCGGGCAGGAATGCTCCCTTCCACGCTTGGCGCGCGGGTTGAACAAGCCGTAGATCGCGTATCCATCCAGCGCGAAGGCGATGGGCTTGTCCGCACCGACGACCTCCTGCAGATGCAAGGGCGCGACGTGATAGTGGTAATCATCGCCACGACCGCAGTGGCCGCCGTGCTGGTCCAGTTCGCCTGCGAGATAGGTATCTGTCTTGCCGTCGTTCTTGATCGGGTTGAAGATTGGCACGCCATTCGCGGCCAATGCAATCGCGCCGCGGAAGAGTTGCTCCTTCGCGGAGACAGGCGCGTCCGACCACTCCGGCCGAAGCGGAATCCGCCACGCGTTGGTCCCGGTGAACCGCTGTGGAATCGGCACTTGTTGTTGCCACGCCGTAATGCCAACCATCATCGGGTGGGTGAACTGGAAGGCATCGCGCTCCGTGTGCGGCGCGTGGGGCAGGCCGTCGGACTCGACATAAAGGAAGTGCTCATCCCATCGGGTCGCCACGCTTGGCGCGAAGGCGAGAAAGAGGATCGACTGCTCCGGCTCGGCGGGGGCGGTTGTTGTCGTGGGAGCGGCAGGAGCGGCAGGAGCGGGTGGCGTGGCTGGTGGGGGCGTGTGTGGTGCCGTCCCGGTCTTGGTCGACTGGGCCTGGGTGTGCAGCGGCAAATGGACATCATGCGCCATCGAGTCGGCCGCCGCGATGAGTAGGACGGCCACGGGCATGAGCGGTGTGATGGGCATGGACCCCAAAGCGTAGCGCGGCAGCGCAGCCAGTCTGCGCGGTGGCGCCTCCAGTAGAGTGCCTCACTCGGAATCACCAACATGCCAGAAGAAATCGATGAATGGACGGTCGTGGTCAAGGACAGCAACGGCACCATCCTCAAGGAGGGTGACTCGGTCGTGCTCATCAAGGACCTAAAGGTGAAAGGGGCCGCTACCACGATCAAGCGCGGCGCCGTCTACAAGAACATCCGGCTGACCTCCAGCGAAGAAGAGATCGAAGTCCGGGACGGGAAGGGGACCTTCGTCCTCAAGACCTGCTTCCTCAAGAAGGCATAGGGAGCGCCGCCGCTTCCGACCAGCGCAGGCCCTGGGCAGCGGAAATGGGGTGTCTTGGGTGGTTCGAGCCAACTGATGGCATGGCCGCGTGCTGACGCCACCGACATGGACGCAGGGATCCCGGTCGCGGCAGCCATGCTGGTGGACTCCATTGCGTCGAGCTCGCTGAAGCGGTCGACGCAATCTCACGCGGATCCCTTGCCCACCGGGCCGTTGGCGGTACAGTTGTCGTGCGAGGGAAATGGGAGATTGACGATTCTCCAATGCCAATTCGCTCTCGCCACAATCGAATCCCTCTCGCCGGACTAGTGAGTGTCGCCGCCTCATTCGCTATTGAGCACGCGACGCTGGCCGACTTTTCCTGGACCACCATCATCGGGCTGGGCGGCCTCGACCATGATGCTGGTCTTCGAGACGGACGAGGCTGTCTCGATGCTCCTCGACATCCATGTGCTCACCAACGCCGGTGACATCGGCGTGTGGGAAGTGTCGGTAGACGATGACAAAGGCTCCATGGCGGAAGGCGCCCACATGCTTGAGCTTGCCGCAGGGAAGCACTACTTCTATCTGAAGTCGACCATTGTGTACACCTCGACCGGCGAGTCCCTCGATCGATTCATGCAACTGGACACCTCATTCACAGTCATCCCGGCGCCAGGCGCGATCGCGCTCCTCGGGCTTGCCGGCGTTCGCGGGCGCACGCGCCGACGATCTTGAGTCGAGCGGGCGACGCCCGCTCCTGAGCGTGAAGTACCAGCCACTCCGATGGGTGGTGTGCGTTGCCGAGGTGGCCGCGCCCTGGTGGACCGACAACCGTGGCGTATCGTGTCCGTCAATCCGCCGCCTTGCGGCGGGAAAGGACTGCTACCACCATGAGGCAGATCACATTCACAGCCGCCGCCACCCTTGCCACCATCGTGCTGCTCACCGGCACCCTGAGTCGAGCCGCGTCGGCCCAAACTGAAGTCGTGCCAACGACACCGATCGCCGCGCAGGCGGAGCCCGGTGCTACGCCAGCCAAAGCCCGCCCCGCCGCCAAGGTCTACGACGAATCAGCCGACGCCACCGCGCAGGTCACCGCCGCGCTCGCAGCCGCGAAGCGCGATCACACGCGCGTCCTGATTCAGTGGGGCGCCAACTGGTGCGGCTGGTGCACGCTGCTCCACGGGACTTTCCAGAAGGACCCGGCGATCGCCACGGAGCTTCGCAACGAATACGAGGTGGTCTACGTGGATGTGGGGCAGTTCGACAAGGCGTCTGATCTCGCGACCAAGTACGGGGCATCGTTCGCAAAGGACGGCATCCCATACTTGACGGTGCTTGCGGAAGATGGGGCAGTAGTCGCCAGTCAAGAGACTGGTTCACTGGAGAAGGCGGCGGGAGTCGAGCCGAAGGGCCACGATGCGGCCAAGTTGCTGGCGTTCCTCGCTACCAACCAGGTTCCTGCCCTTGACGCGTCGTCGGTGCTTTCCGCCGCGGTCGCCGAGGCCAGCGCGGCCGGGAAGCGTGTGTTCCTTCGGTTTGGCGCGCCGTGGTGCGGTTGGTGCCACAAGATGGATGCCTGGATCGCGCAGCCGGAGGTCGCGGCCATTCTCGCCAAGGCGTTCGTGGTCGTGAAGATCGACACCGATCGCATGACTGGCGGTGAAGCGCTGCTCACGGCGCACGCCAAGGGCTCACGGCAAGGCATTCCGTGGTTTGAGTTCCTCGACGGTACTGGCGCCGCGCTGACCAACTCGACCGCCCCTCAGGGAAATGTCGGCTTCCCGGTGGCCCCGGAGGAAGTCTCTTGGTTCGTGGAAATGATCGAGCAGTCCGGCGCGACACTCAGCGAGGCCGACATCGCCGCGCTGAAGGACTCCTTGACACCGAAGGAGCGTCGCCAAGTCGCGGCTCAGCACCTTGAGTTTGGTTGTGGCGTGTGCATCTATCACATGCCTGGGCTCGATGGGTGCCCGCTCGCGGTGGTGATCGACGGCACGCCGCGCCTGGTGGATGGCTTCGAGTGGCCTGTCCACGACTATTGCGACCGAAAGTGCCACGCGATTGCGACGGGGACGCTCGAGGGCGGCCGTTTCAAGGCGACGAGCGTCGAGCCGAAGGAGTGAACGACCGCTTGAGACGGTGGGAATTGTGACTTAAGCAGCACAATTCGACCGCTTCAGAGGGTGCGCGCGTGTGGCCGGCGCGGCGTCGGCAGACCGGTCGGGTCAGCCTCCCCGTCGATACCACTCCGTCGCGGTGGCGGCGAACTGGTCGGTCGTGAAGCCGAAGTCCTCGGCCAGGGCCTGTTCCCACGGCTTGCCACCCTTGACCGCTCGGATCCAGCGCCCGAATCGCTCCGGCTGCTGGCGGATCATGAGTTCCACGACGGCGTAGCCCACGGCGTAGCCCACGGCATTGGGGCCTGGCCATGATCGATCCTGGTAGTTGAGGCGCATGATCTGCGCCACATTGCCACCCGAGCGAATGAACTCCACCGCCTGGGGTCGGCGTTCGCCGTCGACGGGAGAACTCTTGAAACTTACCGCCGCGATGTACTCCGAAAGTCCCTCATCGGCCCAAGCGGGAATTCGGGCAGCCGAGTGGTAGCGGTGCATGATGCCGTGCACGGCTTCGTGGAGGAGCACCGCGTCGAAGCGATCCTGGTCATCCGACCAGAAGATGTTGAGGAACACCTGCGGTCCAGCCATGTGGCAGAGGCCCACGACTCCGGGTGGCGTCATCTGCCCAAACGCCGCGCCCTCGACGACACGAAAGACCTCCTCGTTGGGCTGAAGGAGCACGACGGCCTTCCCCCAGAAGAGATTGAGCCCCGGCGGGATGCCAAAGAGCTCCAGCACCTTTTCGTACATCGCGTCAAGGCTGCGCGCGCACTCCATCGCTGCTTCGGGCCGGGTCGCCGCATACAGCAGGAAGTATCGAGTCTCCACCAAGGTGGCATTCACGCGCGCGGTGGCGCAGATCTCCTCGGCTCGACGCTTCATGGACTCCACCGCCGCCTCGTGCTCTGGGCGCGAGAGAATCGGCCAGGGCGCAGGCCCGCCGGGCTGTGTTGGGATCGATGCGGCCATCACGCCATGCAGGCGGATGCGTTCGGTGTGCTCAGCGTCGGCCATTCGGTCGCGCGCGCGTGCCTTGGACGCCTCCACCTGAGCGGCCAGCGCACGATCGGAACGGAGCACGCGATCAAACGCGGCATCCGCCTTGTTGCCCTCGCCCGCCAGCGCGAGCAGTTCGGCGTTGAGCAGGAGGTCGGCTGGCTCCTTCTTCCCCAACACCTTTGCGGCCAGCGAGTCGACGTCTCCGGGGATGATCGAGATCCACAGCACGGTGCGCGTCGAGTCGGCAGTGCCAGCTGCCGCCTTGTCGCTCAATGCAACAGTGCATCCATCGACTCCGTACGCCGTCACGCGACCGTTGACCTTGGAGCCGTCTCGCAGCCGCACTCGCACCGTTGGCGGCTTGGCGATTGCGGTGGCGGCGCAGGCGGGGGGCGGTGCCGGCACGCCTGTGGTCGCGGCGGCATCAGTTGATGGAGTCGAGTTGCCCGTCGAGCCTTGCGCAGCGGCCGAAGGGGCCGCCAGCAAGGCGGCCATCGCGGTGATCGTGGCCAGAGCGGCTGCTCTGGAGCCGTGCAGCGGAATGTTGGCAAGGGGTGGCATGCGCTGTCGCACCCGGACCACATCAAACGCCAGCCAGACGGCGATCACGCCGACGAGCACGCCAACCACCCGATCGCGCGCTTCGGAGAGGTTGCTGGTAGGGCCGTCGGAGCCGAGCAGTGCCAGATAGAACGCCAGCCCAAGTTGCAGCCCAGCGTAGGCCAATCGGTCGCTCCCGACCGCGACCCAGGCCGCGAGAAAAGTGACCGGCGCGACGAGCATGAGCAGCCCCGCGACGCTGTCCAGGTAGGGCACGACGAAGACGATGGCGAGCAGGGCGAGCACCCCGCCAAGTGCCGCTCCGGTGATTCGCAGTGTCCCCTTGTGTCTCCGGAACGATCGATCCATCGTGCAGATGAAGAGGATGGTGTACATGCAGGTGTGGATGCCAAACCAGTCGGTGAGGTTGTAGAAGAGGTACCCCGCCATCGCGGCGGCCGTGGCGCGAAGCGCGAAGGTCCGGCGATCGGCGGCGGAGAGGTGCTCGGCCTGCGCCGGGCCGTCGGTGGGCCCGGTGCTGGGACGGGACGGGTACAGGAGGAATGCGCCTGCCGCGGAGAGGAGTGACGCGATGGCCACACCGAGTGCGGCCTTGAGCGACAATCGAGTGACCAGGTCGGCATCTGGCACCAGCGAAGAGAATGTGATCATGCACACCGTGAAGGTGGCGAGGCCGTAGGCGGCCACTCCCTTCTCCCCAAAGGTGCGCGCGTACATCGCGATGAAGACGCCGGCGGCCAGGATGGCCACACGCATGGTGGGCGCATCGGCGGTGAGCGACCAAAAGAGAATCGTGAGAAGCGCCGCCAGGAAGCCAAGGACCGCAAAGCCGACGCAGGTCTTGGCAGTCGCGTGGGTGCTTGGTCGGTAGGAGAAGATGACGATGTAGGCGGCGATGTCCAGGGCTGGCACCTGGAGCCACAGGCCGACCACGATCGTGGCGCAGGTGACGATGGTCAGGCGCGCGGCGGCGCGGGTGCGGCCGGGGAAGGCGCGGAGTTCATCACGCCACTCGGCTAGCGCGCATGGCCACTGCAGTGCGCTCGCCGTGTGCAGGTCATGTGCCGCGTCAGCGCGCATCGCCGGGTCCCGTGCCGGGATGGACGATCACGCTGGCGCTCGCCCCCAATCGGAACAGGGACGGGTCGGGATCGATCACTCGCAAGCGCACGGGGAATCGCTGTGCCACGCGAACCCAGTCCAGCTCGCGCCGGACGAAGGGGATGCCGCCAATGTTGATCTCGTCCGTCGGGCGAACGCCAACACCGATGGACTCCACGACGCACTCGAAACGCCGCGACGGATCGGTCATCACCCAGACCTCGGCGGCATCACCTACTCGAAGATCCTTCAGGTGGCCCTCCAGGAGCGGAGCGTCGACGGTCCAGGTGTCGTCCACCAGGAGCTGGAAGAGCGGAATGCCCGGCATGGCATGCGTGCCGACTGCGAAATCGAGCGCGATCACGGTGCCAGAAACGGGCGCCGTCACCTCGCAAAAACGGCGCTCCAGCCGGGCCATGTCCAAGGAGGCGCGGAGCGCCATCACCTGGGCCTCGACGCTGGAGAGTTCGCTCACGGCGGCTCGCGCGGCTTCCGCGGCGCCTTCGGCCGCGAGCAACAGTGCCTCCGACGAGGCCAGCGCCGCTCGGGCCACGTCCAGTTCTTGGGCCGTGGCAAAACCGCCATCCGCCATGGCGGTGACGCGGGCGAGCGTGGCGCGGCGTTCGACGGCGACCGCCCGAGCCCCGATCACTTCGGCATCGGCCGCGGCGCAGAGGGCGCGCAGCTGGAGATCTCGGCGTTGCTCGATCTGGACTTGTGCCAAGGCGGCCCCTTCCAGGGCAGCTGCGTTGGCGACCGCCAAGTCGAAGGGTCGCGGATCAATCATGAAGAGAGTGTCGCCGGCGTTTACATGCGAGCCTTGGCGCACCCGCAGGTCCACGATCGGACCGGCCACGCGAGGCGCGATCGCGACGGTGTCCGCGCGCACGAAGGCCTCATCGCTGCCGGGAGCATCCATGGACTGCCGCCACGCCAAGAAGGCTGCGATTCCGGCGAAGAGCACCGTCACCCCAGTCACGATGCGCGCGCGGGAAGTCTGCGAGGATGAGTCGGTCATTGGAGAATGCTCAGGCAAGAAGCAGCCGTGCGGCGCAGGCCACCAACACCGTGGCCGCGACGTAGGTCAGGAGCGGCAGCGGGATCCGATCGTGCAATCCGGCCCTCCCGAGTGCGGCTCGGAGCAGCGACGCGCCGATCACGCCACACAGCATCGCGGGCAACCATGACGGAAAGTACGCCCCGAAGAACTCAAAGACCGGAGCGTGTGCGACCGTTAGCATCTCGCGCCATGCTAAGCCGATGGGCTCGATGCGTGGTCCCGATTGCTTGTGTGATCGCGGCATTGGGAAGCGCGGCGTGCTTCGTGGGCTGCGCACCCCGAACGCCGTGGGAACAGGTCGCACCCACTCGCCCCGACGCCGAATGGAGGGCTTCCCAGACGGGAGACCAGGACATCGATGAAGCGCTCCAAGCCCTTGCGTTCGGGAACACCAATCCGCCGAAGGTGCTTGGCCAGGGAGTGGAACTCGCGGTGGCTGCGGCCCCGAAGGTCGACCCGACGCGTGAATACGGGCTTCCAGAATTGATTGACATCGCACAGCGCTCCAATCCCGGCACGCGGGTGGCATGGGAGCGGGCGCGGCAGGCCGCCATGGCCATCGGCTTGGTGGAGGGCGCGTATCAGCCGATGCTCGCCGCGTCGCTCGTCGCGGGGTATGAGCGAGCGGTCTTCCCCATCCAACAGGTTCCCGGGGTGATCGATTCGACCTATTTCTCTGCGCAGACCCTTGATGTCGTCCCAAGCCTCCAGCTCACTTGGCTGGTCTACGACTGTGGCCGCCGGGAGGCGGCGCGTGACATGGCGCAGGCGAAGGCACTCGCGGCGGATGCGGCATTCAGCCAGGAGCACCGCACGGTTGGGTACGCCGTCACCGTTGCCTACCACGCATTCCTGACTTCGCGTGAGCGCGTGGCCACGGCGCGGGTCGCCGCCCTTGCGGCCACGGAAATGGAACGCGAGGTGCGAGCCGGCGTGGACAACGGCCTCGCCACGGAGACGCAACTCTTGGCGGCGATCCGCAGCCGCGTGCAGGCGGAGTGGGGGGTGGAGGTGGCCATGGCCCTGGAGGCCACGACGAGGATCGACCTCATCGAGGCGGTCGGCTTTGCTCCCGCAAACGATCTTCTCGTGGCGCGGGATGAAATGCCGCTCGACGACCATGGCACCGCCGCGCTCGCCCAGGATGTGGAGGACTATGTCACCCGCGCGATTGAGCAGCGCGACGACATGAAGGTCGCCGTGGCGGGCTACCGTTCCAGCCAGGCGGCGGTGCGTCTGGCGCGCGCCGACTTCAAGCCGACGGTGACTGCCGGCGGGAATGTCGGGATTCCCTATGAGTCATTCGATGTCGCCAGCGTTGGCTGGGAATCGACCACGCAACCGTGGTACGGCGCGTTCGTGGGTGTCTCGATTCCGATCCTCGATGGCGAGATGCGGGAGACCAAGCTGCAGATCGCCCTGGCTGGGCTCAGTGCATCAAGCGCAGAGATCGCCGCGAGTCGCAATCGCGCCACGCGCGAAGTATGGAAGGCCTACGCGGGCCTGTCGACGGCACTGAGGCAGCGAGCGGTCGTGCAGGCGCTTGTCGCGGCCAGCGAACGCAATCACCAGCAATCACTTGCCGCATTCAAGAACGGCCTTGCGACTTTTGTGGAGGCGGATGAAGCGCGCCGCGGACTGGCCGATGCGCAGCTGGTGGAGCAGGAATCGCGTGCCGCCGTGCGCGTGGCGCTGGCCACGCTTGCGCTGAGCGTGGGGGAGGATTCAAGGCACCAATGACTCCCTGGCAGCCCACCTTGCACGGCTCGGCAGTCACGGTCCGCCCCATCGAGCGCGAGGACCTTGATGGCCTCCACGCTGCCGCGAGCGATCCCTTGGTGTGGGAGCAGCACTCGGAGCGAAATCGACACGAACGAGCTGTCTTTGAACGATTCTTCGATGGCGCACTCGACTGTGGCGGCGGCATGGTCATCGAAGAGCGCGAGGGCGGGCGGATCATCGGGTCCAGCCGCTTCTACGATTGGGATCCGATCCAGTCGTCGGTGGTGATCGGCTATACCTTTCTGGAGCGCGCTCACTGGGGCGGGCGCACGAATGCCCAGGTCAAGTCGCTCATGCTGGCGCATGCCTTCGCGCACGTGGCGACGGTCTGGTTCCAGGTCAGCCCCGGCAATGTGCGATCGCAAAAGTCATTGGAGCGCATCGGTGCCTCGTTCCACCATCGCGAGCAGGTGTCGATCGCCGGCGTTCCCAGCGACCGGTTCATCTATCGGCTGGAGCGGGCTGCGGATGGCCGATGACGCATCTGGAGCCACCCGCACCTCCGGCTGATCGCAAGCTCGACCGATTCCCTCGAAACTGGGTGTAGTTCGAGGAGCACGCCCCCGGGCCACGCCGTCGTGTCTCCCGGCTACGACGCGGGGCTCGCTCCCGGACCGATGGGCGTTGGTAGGCTTCGCCGTGACCAGCACCCCACATTCCGCCCCGTGCCGGTCACCAGACAACCCGCTTTCGAGACCGGCGACAACCCGGCCGACTCACATCCTCCTCCGGTACTGCCTCCCGCTCGTGGCCGTGCATGCACTCTCGGTGCTCGTGCTTGTCCCGGCACTGTGGTCCTGGACGGGAGTGGTGCTTTGCGTCGCTGGAATCCATGTTTTCGGGCAGACCATCACGATGGGATACCACCGGTTGCTGGCCCATCGGAGTTTCACCACGCCGCTCTGGTTTGAGCACCTCCTGGTGATTGGCGCGATGTGTTGCCTTGAAGATTCGCCAGCACGCTGGATCGCGACACATCGCATGCATCACGCGCATTCGGATGAGGAACAGGACCCGCACTCACCGCTCGTCACGTTCCTCTGGGGGCATCTGGGATGGCTGTTCGTCCGCAATCAGGCGACCCACCAGTCGGGCAACTATCACCGATACGCACGCGACGTCCTGGGCGACCCGCTCTACATGTGGATCGAAAAGCACCCGCAGTGCCCGTTCTGGATCTACCTCGCGCAGTGTGCGTTGTACGCCGTCGCCGGGTTCGCCGCGGCGTTGCTCTGGACGGATGCCACGGGCGCAGCGCTCTTTGCGGCCAGCGTGGTGGTCTGGGGCGTGGTGCTGCGCACCGTCCTCGTGTGGCACATCACGTGGAGCGTGAATAGCCTCACGCACCTCTTTGGCTACCGCAACTACGAGACGGAGGAGCACAGTCAGAACAACTGGATCGTGGCGCTTGTGGCCGCTGGCGAAGGGTGGCACAACAATCACCATGCCGATCCATCCTGCTGTTCCCTCCAGCATCGGTGGTGGGAGCTTGATCTGACGTACTGGGAGATCCGGGTGCTGTCGATGGTGGGGCTGGCCAGCGACATCACCCCTCGGCGAAGCGTGCGCGCGGCGAATCGTGGGACGGTCCGGGGCTCAGCCCCACGCCGACAGCACGATGGCCAGGTCGGCAGCATCGACGCTGCCGTCGCTGTTGACGTCGGCGGCACCTCCCGCGCTTGATGACCACGCGCCCAGCAAGATGCCAAGGTCCGCTGCGTCGATCACGCCATCGAGGTTGATGTCCGCTGGATCGCTGGGCAGGCACGATCCCTCATCGCTGAAGTCGTCGCCGGGATTGAAGTCGGTGTAATCGACAATCGCGAGCGTGATCCGCGTGTAGCCATCCTTTTCAAAGAACACTCCGAAACGATCGCAGTCGATGGTCACGGGGAGGCTGTAGGCGAACCCTCCGCCGTAGACCTGCTTGGACACGGGCCACGTCGCGCCGCCATCAATCGAAAGCCACGCTGTGCCATTCGAGCGCGAGGTCGTGCTGTTGGGGCCGCAGAACACGACGCGCGACTGGTCAAAACCATCGATGGGATCGGTCAGCGCCATGATTCCCGCCATGCACGATGGATCGGGGAGTTCGTCGTCGTTGATGAGCGGGGTCCATGTGCCTCCGCCGTCCGTGGAGACTGCGGTCTTGCGCCAGCCGCCACCGGAGAACTGGCGCGAGTTCAACATGACGCTGCCGTCGGTTCGCTCCACCATCTGCACTTCGTTGCCTGTGCCAGGCGAGCCGTTTGCTGCGAGGTCTCCGTACTGCCACGAATCACCGCCGTCGTCTGAATACGCTGCGTAGCACGCCCACACGCCTTGCGGCCCCTGATTGAACGGCACGACGAGTCGCCCCGCATGCTTGCCGTGACGCAGTTGGATGCCGATGCCGGGGCCAGTCGCGACGCTCGTCACGATGGTCGGGCGCTTCACCTGCGCCGTGACCTCCACCGCCGCCGCCCACGTTGCTCCGCCGTCGTCGGATGTCCTGATGAACGTCTTGCAGATGTTGTCGCCAGTGTTGCCGGGCACCACGCAGCCTTCGCCGCAGCCCGTTGGATACGACTGGTACATCAGGATGACGCGCCCGGAGTGCGCTCCTTCGCGCACTTCCACGACACACGGATTGTTGAGCGATCGGCCAGGTTGGTCGTCGACCACAACGAGCGGACCCCACGTGGCGCCGAGGTCGTCGGATCGCTTCATCACCATGTCGTTGGTTCCGTTGTCCGCGCCCGAGGCCCGCCCCTCGGCGAACGCGAGCAATCGGTGGGACGCCAACTGCACGATGGCCGGGATTCTGTAGGTGTTGTAGCCATCCTGACCGCCGACGAACACGTCGATCATGGGCAACGGTGGCGGTGGCTCGTCCAGCTGGTACTTGGTGGAGAGGTACGACTCGATCGCGCCGCGCTCGGCCGCGCTCAGTGCCTTGTCGAACACGAGCACTTCGCTGATCGATCCATTCAGCCGATTCTGGATGTTGAACCGGGATCCAAGCATGGCGCCCGACATGCTCTGCATGGCCGCGGCAGCAGTGCCCTTCAGCGCGCCATTCACATGCAGTGCCTGGGCGCCGCCCTCGACGGTGCAGCTCACCATCGTCACCCCATTGCTGAACACCGATCCGCCAAGCGTGGATGGAGTCGCACCTGGGTAGAGCACCCACTGCGACGGAGTGGCGAGCTCGCCGGTGATGAGCGCTGTGCGCCCTGCAGACGATGAACTGTCAAAGATGTAGCCACCGTCCGCCACGGCGACGCGAGACACGCACACGATCGTGCGCGAAGTCGTGATGACGCCGAACTCTGCGGTGGAGTTCGCGCTCCACAAGTAGTCGTTGCCGTCGAAACTGACCGCCGGCATCCCGTTCGCGAGTGACGAGCGAAACGCAGGCCGCTGCGCAGCGTCCGTGGCCACGCGCACCAGATCGTGGTTGCGCGCGCCGGAGTCTTCCCAGCGCGTGACGGCCGCGCCGTCGGCGGGCATGCCAGCCGCTTGGTTCACTCCAACATCAGCTCGCCACCACGCATACAAGTTGGGGAATGCCGGGTTCGGCGTCCCGTCTGGCTGGGTGATTTGGGCGGGTGCCGTCGCGCCCAACCACAGGGGGAGCAAGCCGATCAGGACCGATAGTGCGTGAGCCTGCATGCGATGAAGTTACAGCGGACCGGGAGGCTGGCAAGCACATCGGATGGAAAGGCCTGGGAATATATGGGCCGCCCGGGGAAGTTGCCGCAGCGGGCCCGACCCAGTCGTAAGCCGGCAATCCTGGCCCACCCCTCGAAAACCCTGCGTAGAAAGCGAAAGACGCGCCCCCGTGATTCTCATCAGGAGGACGCGTCTCTCGTGCTTTCGGCGAGGGCTGCTGTTCGCAACCACTCTTGAACTCAAGCCGCCGAAGGGCGGCACTCAAATGGCGGGGGCTGGACGGGCTTCGAACGACCGGTTGGTTCTGGGGTGCAGAGAGGGCTGGATGACCCCTCGTGGCGCACCGGAATCAGGATTCCAGCTCGCTTGAGCGCTCACGCTTCATGCTGCCGACGCGTGGAACCGCACACCGACCGCACGAGCCACGCGCAGGATCGTGTCGAGGCTCGGGTTGCCGTCCTCGCTCAGCGCCTTGTAGAGGCTCTCGCGGCTGAGGCCAGACTGCTTCGCGACCTTGCTCATGCCGACCGCGCGGGCGATGTCGCCGAGCGCGCGCGAGATGCCTGCCGCATCATCAGGGGCCTCGACCAGCCACGCCTCGAGGTAGGCGGCCATTTCCTTTGGCGTGCGGAGCTGCTTTGCGACGTCGTAGACGACCGTGCGGGTGTGACTCGAGCCGCGGCGGGAGGACTTCGCGGGTAAGCGCTTCGACTTGGTGGTGGTGGCTCGTGGCATGGTGGTCTCGTGAGTGGGATGGATAGATCGGCATCAAGGAACATTCTCGGCGAGCTCGATCGCTCGCTCGATGTCGCGGCGATGCGTGGACTTGTCGCCGTCCCGCTCCGTGAAGTACGCGCGGTAGCCGGGGCCAACATCGATCTTCAGTTCGGACACGCCCTCACGCAGGGCGCGATGCGAACCAGGGTTGCCATGCACGAGCCGATCCACGCGGACCTGGATGCAGGCGCGGGCCACGTGGTTCCGCAAGCCGTTGATCCAGTCCCGGTAGACGGTCGTCATCCTGAC